>CAZWZK010000014.1:0-18152 GCA_964638385.1 uncultured Gammaproteobacteria bacterium | reverse complement strand
AGAACGCGGATTTTACCTTTTTCTTGGTCGATAGTATCAATAGTACCAATGAAATCAGCAAATGGACCATTGGTGACTTTGACGATATCTCCAACAGAGAAAGGAGTTTCATATTTTGGTTTGTCTTCTTCGGTAGTATTTAAAATTCGATCGACTTCGGCTTGAGAAATAGCTTGAGGTTTGTTGTTGTCGATACCAATAAATCCAGTGACGCCTTGAGTAGTACGGACAGTAACCCAAGAATCATCACTTAAAGACATTTGGATTAAGACATAACCAGGGAAAGTTTTTTCTTGAGATTTAACTTTTTGACCACGACGGATAACCATTTTTGATTGAATAGGAATGATAGCTTGAAAGATTTGATCTTCAAGACCCATGGTTTTGATACGAGTTTTGAGAGCTTCGATAACCTTGTATTCGTGACCAGAATAGGTGTTGATGACATACCAAGCGGCGTCAAATGACGGTTCATAAGAAGAGAGTTTAAAAAGAAACTCTTTTTGGTTAGTCTTTGTTGAAGTTTTAGGCATAATTTTATTTTTTAATTTCTCCGGCAGTAGAAGCGGCTGTCGGCAACGGTATAGTTGAATTTTCTAATGATTGTGTTTCCGTTGGGGTAGAAGGTTGATTTTTTAGATTACCAACAAGTCCAATTGACCGGGTAAAAATATAATCAAAACCACCTAAGATAAGGGAAATGATAATCGAGATTGATATTACCACAACCGTGAGCTGAATTAAAGTGTCTTTTTTGGGCCAAGTGATGTTCTTGAACTCAACGGCGACTTCTTTTAAAAATTTAATGACTTTTTGCATGTGTGTATTATATCAGGAAGCTGAATAATCAGGATTAAATAAAAATTATAATTTTTTCTTTTCCCGCAGAATAATTGTAGAAAAAAAAACTGAGATAGTTTGTAATATATTAGAGGTGTTGACCGTATCTATTGGTAGCGTGTATTATCTTGTTCATCCACTAGAATTAGTGTTTTATTAAAAGTTTAAAATTTGCTGAAATATTCAGATAAAAATATGATTTGTCCATATTGTGGGTTTGATGAATCGAACGTTTTGGAAAGTCGTGAAGCTGAGGAAGGAAAAGCGACTCGAAGAAGACGAGAATGTGTCAAATGTGAAAAAAGATTCACAACCTATGAAAGGATAGAAAATATAGAACTGAAAGTAATTAAAAAAAGCGGCAAAGTGGAGAGTTACTCGAGAGGTAAATTGGAAAAATGTTTTGAAAAGGCTTGTTGGCGGATTAGTAGTGAAGAAAGAGAAAAAATGATTGATGAAATAGAGATGAAACTTTTGAACTGGAACAGTGTGGAGATCCCTTCTCGAGAAATTGGCAAAATGATTATGGAAAAGCTTAAGGGTATAGACCCGATGGCTTATGTTAGGTTTGCCAGTGTTTATTTAGACCTAGATAGTATTGATGAATTTAAAAAATTATTAGTTGACTTTAAGCAAAAATGACAGATACAGATCTTCGCCAGAATATTAATAATCAAGACTTAATGGAACCGCAATTGTCGGATAACGCTCGATATATTGCAGAGACGAGATACTCTCAAAAAAATGAAGAAGGTAAACCAATAGAGAAAGTAAAAGATATTTTTTGGAGGGTTTCTAGTAACGTGGCTAAGGGTGATTTGGGTTTTAGTAAAACTGAAATTGAGGCGGAAAATCTAGCTAAGGATTTTTATAGCCTAATGGCGGAACAAAAATTTTTACCAAATACTCCATGTTTGGTAAATGCAGGGAAAGCCAGACAACAATTATCGGCTTGCTTTGTGTTGCCAGTGGAAGATTCGATGGAGTCAATTTTGGAAACGATGTCGAATATGGCATTGATTCATAAAAGCGGTGGAGGAACTGGTTTTTCTTTTTCAAGATTGCGACCAAGTGGAGATTATATTAAATCGAGTGGGGGAACAACTGTAGGTCCAGTAAGCTTTATGCAGGCTTATAACGATGTGACAGCCCAAATTAAACAAGGTGGAGTGAGACGTGGAGCTAATATGGGAATGCTTAGTATTGATCATCCAGACGTGTTGAGATTTGCGGTGGTAAAACTAGATGAATGGAGTTTGACTAATTTCAATATTTCTTTGGCAGTGACTAATAGTTTTATGAGTAAGATTGAATCGGACAAGAAATTTTTGACTGACGATTCGATCCCAGAAGAGGTAATTGAAGAGATAAAAGAAGCAGAAGGGAACAGAAATGTTGAGGAAAGATTAAGACAGATAGAAGTGGGAACTAAAAAACTTTATGATTGGGCAAAAGCGACTCAAGATGGAGAAGGATATGAATTGATAAATCCTCGAAATAATCAGGTGATGATGAAATTAAATGCGGCTAAAGTGTTTAATTTAGTGACTCGATTAGCTTGGCAATTTGGGGATCCTGGTTTGGTTTTTATCGATAGGATGAATGAACCAAGCTCAAATCCGGTTCCTTCAATTGGTCGGATTGAAGCAACAAACCCTTGTGGGGAACAACCACTTTTGCCATATGATGCTTGCAATTTGGGTAGTGTAAATTTAGCTCGATTGGTGGATGTAAAGGCTAAGGATTTAAATTGGAGTGAACTAAAAAGAACAATTGGTTTAGGAGTTCATTTTTTGGATAATGTGGTGGAAGTTAATGAGTTTCCGGTTCAAAAAATTCGAGACATGGTGACTAAGACTCGAAGAATTGGGGTTGGAGTGATGGGTTTTGCTGATGCTCTTTTTAAATTGGGAGTGAAATATGATTCTGATGAAGGAATTGCCTGGGCAAAAAAAATAATGAAGTTTGTCACCGAGTCAGCCAGAGAAGCAACTTGCGAATTAGCAAAATCAAGAGGAACTTTTCCTTTGTGGGATGTAAGCGTATTTGCTAATACAAACTACAAACCAAGAAATATGGCTTTGACAACGATTGCTCCAACTGGGACAATCAGTATTTTGGCAGATACTAGTTCAGGAATTGAACCAGTGTTTTCCTTGGGTTATCAGAAAAATACAATTGAAGGTAAAACTCTTTATACAGTTAACCCAGTATTGGTCGAAGAATTGAAAAATAGAGGAATTTATTCCGAAGAGTTAATGGAGAAAATTGTTAAGAATGGAGGAATTTTGAAGGGGATAGAGGAGATTCCAGAAGAAGTGAAAAAAGTGTTTATAACTGCTTTGGAAATTGAACCTGAATGGCATATAAAAGTTCAGGCAGCTTTTCAGGAATTCACTGATAATGCAGTGTCAAAGACGATTAATTTACCAGAGACAGCGACAGTAGATGATGTTAGAAATGCCTATTTGATGGCTTATTCTTTGGGGACAAAAGGGATTACTATTTACCGGAGTGGCTCGAGATCTTTTGAGCCAATGTCGAAAGTTAAAGCCAAATCTGCTGACGCCAAAGCTATGGCGGACGAGGGAAGAGTGGAAATGGTAAATGTGCCAAAGAAAAAGCCGACCCCAATTGTGGCCAGTGGAGTTAGAGTTAAGAAGAAATGTGATGTAGGAAGTGTTTATACCTCTATATTTTATGAAGAAGGGGATGGTCCAGTAGAAGTTTTTGTAAACTTGGGTAAATCTGGTGGATACTTGGCAGCTTCAGCTGAAGTGACTGGAAGATTGGCGTCATTGGCATTGAAATATGGGGCGACTTTGGATGAAATTTCAGGTGAGTTGATTGGAATTTCTTGTGGTCAAAAAGTAGGAATGGGGAATAGTGCCGTATTGAGTATGTTTGATGCTGTGGGAAAATCAGTATTAGAAATTTCTCGAGGTGAGCAACTGAGTATTTTTGGAGACCATAATGAGACTACTCATGTGGATGTAGTTAAAAGTAGTGAAGAACTAACTCAAGCAGAAAGTAAATTTGGGGCTTGTCCGGACTGTGGATCACCACTTCGAGCGGAAGAAGGTTGTTTTAAATGTACTAATGTATTTTGTGGATACTCTAAGTGTAGTTAATAGATCGTCGATGATAGATCGTAGAAAAACATGATAACAACAAAAACAGGTGATAAAGGACAGACAACTTGTGGAAACAAGAGAGTAGATAAAGATGATATTTTAGTGGAATTGATTGGAACTATCGATGAGTTCCAATCAATTTTGGAGTTGGTTGATGCTGATGAAAAGGTTATTTTAGATATGGGAATAATAATGGGAATACTAGGATGTCAGATGTCAGATGTCGGATGTCAGATTAAGGACAGAATAACGACTTTAGAAAAAGAGATTGAAGAAGAAAAACTAACTTTAGATAAATTTGTAGTTTTTAAAACGAAAAAAGCCAAAGAATTTAACTGGGCAAGAACTGTTTGCAGAAGAGTCGAGAGGAGATTGGTTACTTATCATAAACAGAACATGGTAAATGAAGATTTTTTGAGGTATTTTAATAGATTGTCAGATTATTTGTTTTTGAAAGCAATTAAAAATAATTAATAAATAATGGGGAATTTGGGTGTGAATCCCAAGCTGTGCCGCAACTGTAATGATCGATAGTAATAAAACGAACAGGCAAACCGCCTTCGTTGAAACTACGTCGGTCGAAGCCAGAGGACCAAAACTTTCGAGCACTCCAGTTTTTGGAGCTAGTAATAAAACTAGAAAGTAAAAATATGAATAATGAGAGGTTAAAGTCAGTTGAATTAGAACAACAAAAAAACGAGGAAGTATTGTTTTTTGATCCAGAGAAGGAAGTAAATTTCTTAGAAAGAATCGATGAAGAAAGGCGGTATGTAGCTTTGGGGGAAGAACTTAAAACGGCAATCCAAGAAGTTTTTTTTGTTCAAGGCGGATCTTTAGAGAGGGTTTTGGAAGAAGGAAGATTAAAGGATCCAAAGACTAACTGTTTTATAGATAGTTTTGTAGTGGATAGTCCGGTAGAAGCAGGAGCTTTTGATAAAATTCAAAAAGGCCTAACTTCTGGTAAAAAATTATCGGTTCATTTTAGTCCGGTGAATACAGAGTTGGGTTACAACTTTAATGTGGTTGATTTTTGGATTAATAGAGAGGGGGATAAAGGGGTTAAATTTTTAAGATTTTGTGTAAAAGATAATTTTGAGAAACTAAAAAATATTTATAAAACTTTTGGTGGAAGAGAAGAAGTTCAATCAGCTAATGATTTGTTGGGGAATCCATTGTTGACCAATGATTTTAAAATGGCAGACTTTATTAGAAACCTGACAGCTGAAGATAGTCGGGTGGAAACTAATAAGGAGAGGATTGATGAAGTAGTCGATAGACTAATGGATAATTTTTACGATAATTTTGGAGAGGATTTATTCTCGAGAAAAGAGCTAATAAATAGAATTTTTTCTGGAATTTATGATGTCATTTTGAATGACAGATTGATTGATGAGGTAGAAATTAATAATTATTTATATAGAAGGGTTGAGTCTTATATGTTTGCTCCGTTTGAAATGATGACAAGAAATGGTGGTGGAGCATGTCCGGGAATAATAGCAACGGCGGAGTTTTCTTTGGGGAGAGGGATGATTGTTTTTTCAGATGGTGGTTCTTTGACTTTTAAAGAAGGTGACATTGATGGTTTGAATTTTTGTGACCAGTGTAATTGTTATTACAGTGGAGATAAGTGTCCTTTGTGTGGTTAGTGATAGACATTGATATATTATTTGATTTTGTTTGATCTATTTATTGGAGGATAATTTTTGTTTATCATCATAGTATGAAAGTAAAAGAAAATAAATCAATGGCAGTTTTAGTGGTTTTATTTTTGGCTTTGTTCTTTTTGCCAATAGATAAGATTCGGTGGGGCAAAATCAGTTGGCAACAATCGGAAACAATAACAGTGACAGGAGAAGCTAAATCAGTTCAAAAAAACCAAATAGCAACTTTTAATGCGGGGGTAGATTCAGTTCAGTCTGATAAAGATAAGGCAATCAAAGAAGTGAACACAAAAGTAGAAGAGTTGGTAAAAGCGGTTAAGAGTTTTGGAATTAGTGAAACTGATATTAAGACACAGAATTTAAGTGTATATCAACAAGAGGAATATTATACGGAAAACGGAACTCAAAGGACGAGAAAGGGACAATGGAGAGTTAATAACTCAGTAGAGATTGTTTTAAAAGAAGTGGATAGAGCTTCTGCTTTAGTAACATTATTAACTTCTAGTGGGGCAACTAATGTTTATGGTCCAAATTTTTCTTTTGAAGATACCAGTGAAGCAGAAAAAGATTTGTTTAAAGCAGCAATGACTGATGCTAAGGAAAAGGCTGAAATGTTAGCCAAGGCTTCTGATAGAAAGGTAGGCAAAGTAGTTAACATAATTGAAGGAAACAGTACCTCTAATTCGCCAATTTATGGTGCAAAAATGATGGATGGTATGGGTGGAACTGGAGCTGTGGTTGAAGTTGGTTCAGGGACGGTGAGTCAAACATTGACGGTGGTTTTTGAACTTAAATAAACCCAAAGATTGATTTGGGACCGAAAACTAATTATAGTAGGTGACTTATGAAAAAAGACTATTTAAAGATATTATTGGTGTTGGTCTTAGTTGTATCAGGATTCTTCGGGTTTAAAAATAAGGATCGTTTTTTGAAGTTTAATAAAGAAAATAAAGACTCTGTTTTGGAAACATCAACCCAAAAGGGAATTGAAAGTTTTAGTTATAATGGTAGGTCTGGAATAGATGTTTTGACTTTGTTGAAAGAAAAAACTGAAGTAGAACAAGATAAAACAGGTATGGTAGTTTCGATAAGTGGAAGAAAAGCAAATAATGAAAAACGAGAGTTTTGGTCGTTTTATGTGAACGGAGTTCAGGCGAATGTTGGTTCGGCTGATTATATAACTAAAAATGATGATATTATTGATTGGAAAATAGAAACTTATTAAAAATATGAAAAAAATAATAATTCCAATATTGATAATTTTGATGGCAGCAGTAATGCGATTTTTGCCGCATTTACCAAACATGACACCGATAGCAGCGATGGCTTTGTTTGGGGGAGTTTATTTTAATAAGAAATATGCTTTGTTGGTTCCAATATTAGTAATGTTTTTGTCAGATATTTTTTTGGGTTTTCATAACACGATGGCTTTTGTTTATGGGAGTTTTTTATTGACAGGAGTGATAGGAATAATTTTAAAGAAACACAATAATTTTAAATGGATTATTGGAGGAACATTGTTGTCATCGGTTTTATTTTTCTTGATTACAAACTTTGGGGTGTGGGCGGTGAGCGGGATGTATGTCAAAAATTTATTGGGTTTGCAACAGTGTTTGGTAATGGCTTTGCCATTTTTTAGAAATACTTTGATTGGGGATTTCTTTTATAGTGGGATGTTTTTTGGTGGGTATGAAATATTATTAAAATATGGCCAAAAAATAGCGGCTAAAGCTTAAATAAAAAAGTAAAAATAGAGTTGATATAGTTTTGATAGATTGATTTTAGGTAGAGAAAAGATTAAATTTGGTCAGAAGTTAAAAATTGATGTTTTTATTTCGCCAGCTGGCGAACAAGTTATGGCAAGAGAAGATAAACTTAAAGTAGAATTATTGGGATATACCTCGGACCCGGAGCAGAATGTGGTGGCAGCGATTCGACAGTGTTATGCTTCGGTGGGAGCTAAGGAATTAAAAGAAAAAACGACAGAAGAAGTAAAGAAAAGATTAATTAAACAAGTAATTGATTCGGGTCATACATCAACACTGGAACATGCCTCTTTTACTTTTGCTATTGATGGGGTGAGTCGGGTAACAGAAATCCATTTAATTCGTCATCGTATTGCTTCATTTTCGATTCAATCAGGTCGGTATGTAAAGCGGGGAGATGCGGCTTATAGAGTGCCACCAAAGATAAAAACAATGGCAGATAAAAATCTTTTGGAAAAATATTTAAAACATTTAGATAATTCACAAGATCTTTACAATGAATTAATTGATGCAGGTATGGCAGCTGAAGATGCTCGTTTTTGTCAACCACAATCAGTTCAAGTAAAAATAGTAATGACAATGAATGCCCGAGAGTTACTTCATTTTTTTAGTGTAAGGTCGTGTGTTCGGGCTCAATGGGAAATTAGAGAGATTGCTAAACAAATGCTGGATTTGGTAAAAGAAGTGGCACCTAATATTTTTGAAAATGCGGGGCCGCCATGTTTATCAGAAAAAATGTGTGACCAAGGAAAGATGTCATGTGGTTTATGGAAAACAATTAAAGGATCGAAATTAAAAGAAAATGAATAAGGGAAAATTCGTTGTAATAGAGGGTATTGATGGTTCAGGTAAAGGAACTCAGACAGAATTATTAGTGGAAAGGTTGAAGAGTGAAAGAATTGATTTGGTTACCGATGATTATCCTCATTACGAAACAAGTTTTTGGGGAAAACAGGTTGGAAGGTTATTAACGGGAGATTTTGGGGAATTATTTACTATTAGTCCTTATTTGGCAGTACTGCCTTATATGTTGGATGAGGCTGATGGAAGTAAAAAAATAATTGGTCCAGCGTTGGAAGAGGGGAAGATGGTGGTGTCAAATAGGTATTTCACTGCTAATGTCCATCAAATTGCTAAGAGGCCGGAGGATAAACGGGAAGAATATGCCGAGTGGCTTTGGGAAGCAGGTTATAACCAAATGGGAATAATTAAACCAGATTTAGTATTGGTAATGTCAGTGGAGCCAGAAATTTGTCGAGAAAATATTTTAAAAAAAGCCAAGAGAAATTATACCGGTCAAGAGGTAATGGATCAGGCAGAGGCAAATTTTAATCACCAAATGGAAACAGCAAAAGAATATGAAAAAATGGCTCAAAAAGAACCAGATAGGTGGTTGATAATTGATTGTTGTCGAGACGGTAAACTTTTACCAAAAGAGGATATTCATGAAATTATCTGGAATAAACTTAAAGAGTTAGGTTTTTTAAAAATTAATATTGTTTGATAGGAGAGTAATATGAATGGTATTCAATTAATTGCCGGAAGTTCGCACCCGGAATTAGCTAATAGAATTAGTAAAAAATTAAAAATATCATTAACTCCAACTATAATAAAAAAGTTTGCTAATGGTGAGACTTATGTTCGAGTAGAGAAGAAGGTTAGGGGTGATGATATATTTATCATTCAAACTATGGGTGGGCTAGTAAACGATTCTTTAATGGAAACTTTGATTTTAGTAGATGCTTTACGAAGGTCCTCGGCTCGGAGAATTAATTTAATTTGTCCTCAATTGGCATATTCTAGGCAGGACAGAAGAACCCAGTCTCACGAACCAATAACAGCTAAATTAGTAGCTAATTTAATAACAAAGGCAGGAGTTGATCGTTTGATAACAGTGGATTTACACGCTGATCAAATTCAGGGATTTTATGATATTCCAGTAGATCATTTAGTAGGATATCCATTGATGGCTAAAGAAATTTTAAAAGAGAAGTATAAAGACATTGTAGTGGTTTCGCCAGATGTGGGTGGGGTGAAAAGAGCTAATAAATTAGCTGATTTATTGGGGGCGCCGATTGCAATTATTGATAAAATCAGAAAGGAACATAATAAGTGTGAAGTGGCTCATTTGGTGGGTGATGTAGAAGGGAAGACGGCAGTTTTGATTGATGACATTATTGATACCGGAGGTTCGATTTGTGGAGCAGCCAACACGGTGAGGAAGTTTGGGGCGAAAAACATTGTGATTTGTGCCACTCATGCTTTATTAAATGGAGAAGCAATATTAAGACTAAATGAATGTAGTGCTGATAGGGTAATTTTGTTAGATTCAGTGCCGATTCCAAAAGAGAAGAAGATAAAAAAGATGAAAATAGTTTCTTTGGATTCTCTTTTGAGTAAAATAATTGATAATGTCCATAACGAGAAGTCATTGGGTGGTTTATTTAAATGGGAAGAAAAAAGAAAAATATTGTAGAATGTTTTCATGATATAAAAAATTTGGGAAACTGGTTTTGAGTTATATGTTTTATGTATATTTTTATGATCGATAATCAAATAAGGAATTTAATTAAAAAAGAAGAAGAAAGACAAAACAATGTAGTTTCATTAATCCCAAGTGAGAATTTTGCTTCAGAAGAAGTGCAAATGGTTTTGGGGAGCTGTTTAACCAATAAATACGCTGAAGGTTATCCGGGGAAAAGATATTACCAAGGAAATAAATTTATTGATGAAATTGAAAATTTAGCCATTGAAAGAGGTAAAAAGCTTTTAGGAGTAGAACACTTAAACGTGCAACCTTATTCTGGTAGTCCAGCTAATAGCGCCATCCAGATGGCATTATTGGAAAGAGGGGATAAAATTTGTGGTTTAAAGTTGTCAGCTGGGGGTCATTTAACTCATGGTCACCCAAAGATTACTTTTTCGGGAAAATTTTTTGAAAGTGTCCAGTACAACGTAGAAGAGGATGGACGAATTGATTATGATAAATTGGAAGAATTAGTGTTGAAGGAAAGGCCAAAAATGATTATGGCCGGGACAACAGCTTATCCGTATATTTTGGATTTCAAAAGATTTGGAGAAATCGCTGACAAAGTTGGTGCTTGGTTGGTGGCCGATGTGTCGCATATTATCGGATTGATTGTGGGTGGAGTTCACCCAAGTCCAGTGGATCATGTGCATTTAATTATGAGTACAACTCATAAGAGTTTAAGAGGGCCACGGGGAGCATTTATAGGCGTTACTAAGAAAGGATTGGAGAAAGATATTAAATTATCAGAGAAGATTGATAAAGCAGTGTTTCCAGGGATGCAGGGCGGGCCTCATGAAAATAATATTGGAGCCTTGGCAGTAGCTTTTGCAGAAGCAGACACTCAAGAATTTAAGGATTATGCTGAACAGGTGGTTAAGAATGCAAACGTGTTAGCAGAAACGTTAAAGAAAAATGGTTTGAGAGTATTTGGGACTGAAAATCATTTAATGGTAGTAGACGTGGGTAAAGAAAGGGGTAAGGAGATGGCTACAAAACTGGAAGAAAATGGAATTGTTTGTAACGCCAATACTATTCCTCATGAGGAAGGGAGTCCGTTAAGACCATCAGGAATTAGAATTGGAACTCCAGCCATGACCACTAAAGGTTGGAAAGAAAAAGAGTTTGAAGAATTAGGGAATAAAATTGCTAATATAGTACAAAGTTAGTCAGACTGTCAGTTTTTCAGTTGGTCAAAATATAGAGACGCACTGTGGTGCGTCTCTATATTATTTTAATAATATGCGTCACTGCGAGGAGTTGTGTAACAACGACGAAGCAGTCTGGGGTTTTATCTAGATTTCAATGAGATTGCTTCGCGATACTCGCAATGACATAGAAAGAACTTGCAATGACGTGGCTCTTTATTATTTCTTTTTGAAAACTAGAATCATAGTGGTAATGGTGGTGATTAGGCCGAGATACTCAAAAATTTGGGGCCAAAAGAGGATATGGATATCAGATGCTAGTTTTTCAGATCTCAGAAAATCATTAGGTAATTCCCAGGCATTGGCCCAATTATTAGCGAGGATGTGGTTTTTGAGAAAAACTGGTTTAACGCCATCAAAATAAAAGGCGAGCCAATTTTTATTGAAGGATTCGTTAAGGATAATAACTTTTGATGGCAAGATGTTGGTGTGGTCTGTTTTTGTTTGGCTTAGTAATTGAAAAGGAATAGGAATAATAACAATATTTTCTAGGTTAGAAATAGATTTAGTGTTGCCATAGGAAATATTACTAATATTTAGCTGATAACCAAAATCATTACCAGTAGATGGAACGAGAAAATAATCCCAAGATGAAGTTTGGTTCTTACTTAATTGATCTTCAATTGAACAAAGTAGAGAATAGGTATTTTTAAAACAGATTCGAAGAGGAATGCCGGAATAATATTGGCTTTTGAAGCCAATAATGTAACCAAAAGACTGAGGTAATTGATCAAGATTAATTGAATGACTATCGGTAATATTGTAACTGTTAAACTTTTTAAGTTGATCGAAACTCAGACTTTGAGAATCTAGTTGGATGTTTTTGGTATAGACTGTTTTTTTGTCATTGAAATTGAAATCTATTGGTTGGTCATTAAGATAGTTTTGGTTTTTAGTGAAGATATTAACTTGTCCGAGATAGATTTTTTGAGTTAAAGGAAGGTCTATAAAAAAATGTTGGTCATTGATATAAAGATTAGGGGATTTTGAAGCGATAGAAAAATCTGTTTTGATAGATGAAAGAGATTCTTTGGGTAAAGGGAAATCAAAGGTTATTTGATATTTATCTCCTGACGGTTGGATATAGATCGAAGTGGGAATGGTTTTTTCAATTGAAGAAACAGGAGGAATTTTAACTTGGAGAGATTGGGTTTTTAGTTTGATTTGCCATTTTTCTGATGATATTTGGGTCAGATCTATTTTAGATAAATCTAATTTTTGATTTTTGGATAAGAGGTCACGGAAAGGGAAAAAATCAGTAGTTCGATTGGTGGTGATATATGGGGTAGAAGCAAAATCAAAATAGCCCCACTGATATGACGGATTAACAAAATTATTGATGGTTTCTATTTTAGTTATGGAATTAGAAGGAATGTCGGTTTGATAAACAAAAAGAGAATCGAATTGTTGAATAAGTTTTAGGGATTGTTGATCTTCGAGTTTTTTGAGGAGATCTTGGATCTCATATTTGAAAGTAATTTGGTCATTATTTTTATCAGATGGGCTGATGACTCTTTGATCCCAAACGATATACTTAATTTGATATTTTTGGAGTGATTGAAGAAATTCTGATGGGTTTTGATTATGTAAATTATAGAAAAATTCTTTGTAGGATTGTTCGTTTTGGTTACTCCAGCGATCAGAATCACGATCAAGTAAGTTTTGTTTTAAATTAAACCAAAGAAAACCAGAGCCTTGATAACCCCAATCGTAATATTGCCAGCCAGAAGATTGATTGAGTGGTAGAGTTAATATTCTGCCATTATCCTGTTGATTCATAAATTGCCAAAATTGGAAATATGAAGTGGGAATGTTTTGACGAACTATGGGTGAAATAAGTCTGCCTTGGAATATAGGGAAGGAATAAATAACCAGAGAAGTGGCGATTACAAAAGAAATAATAATTTTGGTATTGATAGATTTTATTTTTTGAAAGATAAAATCTAAGAAGTAGGAAAAGAAAATGACAAAACCAAAAAGTAGAAGAGTTGAAAGTTTAGTAAAAATAAAACGGAATGATTCTCTGATAGTAGAATTTTTGATAAGGAAATCAAACAAAAATGAAAACGGAGGGAGTTGGTTGGTAAGTAAAACGAATGGAATAATAAAGAAAGGTGAAAGGCTGATAAAAATTTTGTCTTTTTTAAAAAAAGAAATTAAAAGTCCGGTGAGGCTGGAAGTAAAAAACAAATAGCCCACTCCTCGAACAATAGGTGAATTCAAATGTTTTTGCCATTCAGGCATAAGATTACCAAAAGTGTTGTTGGAAAAATCAAAGGCTGACCAATCGAGATAAAAACCTTTGATAATAGCAGAATCAGCAAGATTGCCATTTTGGCGGTTTTTAAGAAGATATTCTTGAGAATAAAGTCGGTTGTCACGGTTTTCTAGTGGGGCTGATGAAGATGAAAAAATATAAAACAAATTAGGAATAAGCCAAAAAGCATTTAGTAATAAAGTAAAAATGATTAAAGTTAAAGTTTTTTTGAAATGGTTTTTTTGAAAAAAAGAAAAGATTAAAAGAAAGGAAGAATAAATAACAAAGAAGGCGTACCAGAGTTGGGAAGCATATGCTTGTGGGGCAGCAAAAACAGTAAAAATGGCGAAAATGACTAGATCGGTTTTTTTTGATCGATGAAGATATTTAAAGGAAAACAAAAGAATCCAAGGTAAAAAGGCCCATTGAGTAGGAAACATTTCAAAAGGAACATAGAATTGTTGGACAGTAGAAAGATTGAAGATATAGAAGAGAGCAGTTAGAAAGGCAATTAAGTTAGAATATTTTTTTTGTTGAAGAATAAATTTTATTAAAAAATAGATACCTAGCGGGCCAAGAATAAAACAAAGAAAAATATAGCTATAACGAATAAAGTTGAGAGGGAGAATAAAGTGAAGTAAATAAAGAATAAAGACTCGGGGAATGTCGGCCATTTGGGCGTGGGCGGGGATAGCCCCTAACCCTTGTTCGCTGTGCCACAGATTTAAAAGGCGTTGAAAGTTAAGAGAGAAATTGAACTCTGGATGAAGAGTGTCCCAGCCAGTAAGAAAAGTATTGGGGGTGTAGTTAAGAAAACAAATAAAACCAGTTAAAAGAAACAGAATTAAGGGAAATAAAAATGGTGACGAGAAAATCTTTTTCACTATTAATAGTTTATACTAAATTAGCTTCTCTCGGGAGAATAATGTAGGATGAAAAATAAATCGATTAAATTAATTTTGGGAATATGGATATTACTGTTGGTATTGGTCAACTTGGTTTGGTTGTATATAGATAATTTTCCACCAGCTTGGGATCAAGCGGCTCATCTTAAATCAATGGTTTGGTTTACTAAGTGGGCAAATGGAAGTTTTAATGGTGGTTGGTGGAATTTAATGAATTTATTTTGGGGGTATCCACCATTAATTTACATTGTTGGAGGTCTGTATGGATTAGTGTTTGGTCTCAATATTGATGGTTTAACTTTTTTAAATACTTTATTTTTTGTTGGGGCGGTGGTTGGGGTTTATAAATTGGCTGAGCAATTATCAAAGGACGAGAAAGTAGCTTTACTGGCGGCAATTATTTTTTCTCTTTTCCCGGTATTAGGTGATATTTCTAGAAATATGTTGTTGGATTTACCTTTGTTAACTTGGGTGATTTGGGGGTGGTATTTTGGAATAAAGTCGAATAATTTGATGAATAAAAAAGAGTCTTGGATGGCCTGGTTGATGTTGATTTTAGCTAGTTTAACTAAACTTAATGGTTTTTTGTATTTTATCCCAGTCGTAGTAATTTTGATGATAAAAAGTTTTAAAAATATCGATATTTTAGTTAAATTAGTGGTTGGTGGGTTGGCTTATTTTTTGGCAGTAGGTTGGTGGTGGATAGGGAATTGGTCATCCATTTATCAGTATTTAACGGGCTTGGCAGGACAAGGGGAAACATTGACTGACCCTATGAATTTAATGGAGTGGCAAACTTGGACTCATTATTGGAAGCTGATGGTACTGCATCAGATTGGGCCAATAGTTTCGTTTTTGGCAATATTTTTAGGTTTCTTCTTGCCGAAGAAAAATAAGAACAATTGGTTGATGATGTTTCTGTTTTTGTCAGTTTATGTAATGTTTACAATAATTAAGAATAAGGATTTTAGATTTACTTTACCAATTTTGCCATTAGTGGTAATCTGGATAGCTTGGGGAATAAATAGACTTATTTTGAAAAGTAAGGTGGTGGGTAAAATTTTTTTGGTATTAATTTTGGGATGGATGGCCTTTAATTTTATAGAAAATGGTTTTGGCTGGCCGATTAAAAAACCAATAATAATTAGTACAGCTTTACCAATATTGGGAGATGTTGATTGGGTGGGGTTTGACGATTATCCGGTTCGTCAAACACAATCAGGTAAGTGGCCTAATGAAGAGATATTAAATGATTTGAAATCTTTTAATGGGTCAGAGGAAATAAGAGTCTTAACTTTGGTAAATACAGAAGAAATTAATGATAATAATTTGAATTTATATGGATTATTAAAATTAGATCAAGGACAGGCAATAAATTCTCTTGATATAGGAACTGAGTTTGATTCTGATGAAGAAGCTTGGGGTGTTGTGGAAAAATATAATTATTTTTTGATTCCAGAAAAAGATTATGAGGCGGCACCATTTTATACAGTTAATTTAAAATCGATTAATTGGATAAGGGAATGGTTTTGGAGAAATATAGATAGTTTTGAAATTTTGAAAGAATATCAATTACCTAATCAGAAGAAAATTTTTTTGATAAAGAGTCTATAAAAATGGAAAGGGCCGGGTATGTGTTTGTGCTAGTGAGTGTTGTTTTATTATTTGTGAATGAATCACAATTTTATACAACACGCAAAAGCGCACATACTCGGCCCTAATCGGTCGGTTGTTTGTAGAAGTTAGGGAAGAGATGGGGTTAGCGGTTGTGAACCAGGGTTTTGGTGAGAGCGACAACGCCACTCTTATACCTATACCAGGTCTCCACAACTTCGTTATCAGTGATTTCGACGATCCTTACGGACGAAGCGTCATAGTCACCGCCGCGGTCAAATTCCTGTTTGGCCATTTCCGAATTGGAATAGCTGAGAAGTTCGACTTCACCGGCACCCCACTGGGAGTAAACCCTGACAGGGGAGCTGGAGCGGTTTACGACTACAGTAGCCTCATTGATGCCACCTTCATCGTAGTATTTCACTCCATTGACAGTGACGTCACCGCGGGCAGACCAACCAGGTTGAAGGTCTTTGGTTTCGCCGGCAGCCCAACCATCGTAATTGACAGATGCAGCAGCCATAGCGGCAGCATCGGCCTCTTCTTTGGTTGTTCCGGTAGGAAGGTAGACAGTAGCGGGGTTCTCGGCCTGTTGGGCGAGTGTTGCTTCGAGAGAAGCAATTCGCTCAGCCTGCAGTGCCTTGTCACGTTCTGTTCCGCTCACCCAAAGGGTAATCAGCACTGTTGCGATGATCGCAGCGATCAAACCAATGATCCACCAGGGGTTGCTTTTCCTTGTTTCCACAGTATTGTCCTCCTCATTATTGTCGTCCGGATTGTCATCCTTCGGATCTTCGTTTCTTGGAACCATCTTGGGCTCAACAGGTTTGGGGGCCGGTTCGATCGGGTCAGGCGATGTGGGCGGAACGGGCATAGGAGTCGGTTCGGGTGTGGGCGGAACAGGCTTGGAAGCCGGTTCTTTCTTTTCCGATTCGATCACTTCGAGTTCATTAGTACCACAATGGCTGCAGAAACTGCAGGTCATTGCCATCACCATACCGCACTGGGTGCACCGTTTCTTATGATTCATCATGGAATCTTCCTCCTCATGATTTGTTGTGGTATCCAGGGTTGCAGTATATAACGGATCTTTGGGATCCATTGATTTGCTGCAAAAGGGGCAGAATGAGCCAACAGCTCTTGTTTCTTTACCACAACTTGGGCATTTTCTCCTTTGACTTGCCATGTTTTCCTTCCTTTCTCGGTGGGGCCTGTGTCTAGCACTTCCCAAGTTTGGGCCTGTGTCTAGCACTTCCCGACCAATGGTCGTGGGTAACAGAGTAACTATTATAAAAGCAGATAATCTGCTCTAAATTTCAATAATACATACCATGCTGGGTTCAATTGGATTGAGCCCAAGATGGCATGTACTATTTACTTTTTGAAAGTTACTAATTAACTTCTACAAATTTTTAACGTACTGTAAAACTTTTGTTCAGAACGCGGTGTTCTGATTTAATTAGTTTTACTTTGTTAAGGTTTGATACTTTTTCAGTATCGGGGGAATTATAACAGATAAAGGTAATCTTGTCAAGATTATAGGATAGTTTGTTGTGAAATTGGTACCGGATGTGTTGTTTTAGTATAGACTTGTGTCTACAACACATCCGGTATTTTTGTCAGCTAATTTTTGGTATTTTTGGGGTTGGTATAGTTGGGGGTGGGGCTGGGGCTGGAGTAGGGTCGGGGGTAGTCGAGACGAAGGCAGTAGTCATTATTGTGATGGGTGGAATCCTGGGGCCTGGTTTGGGAATGTTGATGTTATTTCGATTTGGGGTGATGTTGGTGGTGAGTATAATGACTCCGCTAATTAAGGCAAGAGCAATTAATAGACTGGCTCCCCAAAGGAGAACCTTGGCAACTACCTGGTTATTTTTCTTCTTCATACATTCTCCTCCTTTTCAGGGATTAGTGTTGTTTGCCAAAGATACTGTTAGATTTTATATCAATACCCATAGGGTAGGAATTTAACTGACAAATTGTTAGAGTTCTGGTTAAAAAATTATTTAGCGCAAAAGCTAGAAAATTCAACCAATTTGAATATCAAAGGAGTTATATCGTAAAAGTGACTACAAGTCAAGATTATAGGACGTAATTAGATGATAGATTTTAGATCTTAGATTTTAGAAAATTGAGAAATTTGGACATATCTGATTGGTACTTAGGATTTTGAATAGCTAAGGCGATATTGGATTGAAGCCAGCGAAGGGGATCGCCAGTAGTCATCCAGTCTTCTTCGC
>CAZWZK010000013.1:0-18297 GCA_964638385.1 uncultured Gammaproteobacteria bacterium | reverse complement strand
TCGTTCATTATCCCAAAGATTCTTTTGAAGTTTGGAATTATGGCTACCAAGAAATTTTTAAAAATATCCCCAATAATTCCAATAGAGTTTTTGTCAGTAATGCTCATTACAATTCTCTCTTACCTTTTGTCTTTTACCAAAAATACCATCTTTTACCAAATCAAAATCTAAATGATCAAGATCAACCTAATATTTTTGAAGACATGTCTGGGTTTCAATTAGACCAAAAAAAATATTTTATTAATAATTGGCAAAGTCAAAATGATACTCTCAAAAAAATTAGTCTGTTTGCTGTCTCGGGTGATACTTTTGTTCTTTTCCAATTAAAAGATATTCCTGGTGATTTCAATTTATCAAAAAACCCTATTTCTGGTTTTGCCACTATTAAAACTATTTATCAGCCAAACAATACAATTTTGGCTCAGATTATCCAAAAACAATGAAAACAAAAATCTGGCTTTTTTTAATTATTTCAATTGGGGCTCTACTCCGTTTTGTTAATTTAGGTAATTTACCCAACGCCTACTCGCCAGACGAACTTGCTCAGGGGTACACTGCTTACTCTATTCTCAAAACCGGTAAGGATGAGTGGGGAAGTAATAATTGGTTAAGCCTCCGCTCTTTTGGTGATTACAAACCGCCAGTCCAAACATTATTAATGATCCCTAGCATCAAAATCTTTGGATTAACTCCATTCGCAGTTCGTTTTCCCAACGCCTTACTTTCAATTTTTACTATTGTTCTCACTTATCTCATTGCCGATCTACTTTTCAAAAATAAAAATATATCCCTAATTAGTGCTCTTTTTATTTCCATCTCACCCTGGAGTCTCCCTATGTCACGTATCGCCCTCGAAGCTAATCTGGTAGTTTTTATCACTTCTCTAGCTACTTTTCTTCTTTTAAAATCATTCAAAAAACAACAAATTATCCTTTTCTTACTTTCAATTATTTTATTTGGTGTCAGTCTTTTTACTTATCATTCAGCCAAAATATTTACCCCGTTACTTCTATTAGTTCTAATTTTTAGCCAAAAAATTTACCGCCAAAAAAAGTTTTTCATTATTTTAATCTCCATATTTAGTTTATTTTTTGCCTCAAATTTTTATCTCAACAGTCAAATAAAATCAGATCGTACCGGAGATATTGCCATTTTTAACCCTACCGACAAATGGCAGTATGTTTCCGATAGCCAATACGAAATCACTCAAAATGGTTTAACTCGTCCTGTCGCTCGAATTTTTTATAACAAAATTATTTATCTTTTTGAAACTTTTACTCAAAGTTACTTTTCTTATTTTTCACCCCAATTTTTAATTACCCAAGGTGCTGGCGAAACCACCTACGGCATGCTCCCTGGTTTTGGAGTCCTAGGTATTGTTCCTGGAATCGGTTTTCTCTTGGCCTTAATTTTAATTATCCAAAAAAAAAGATTGGCATATTTCAATCCACTTATTCTTTTGTTTATTATCATTCTTATTCCACCATCAATCGCTGCTATCGCCAAAGGGCAATATTCTGCCAACCGAGTCTCTTTAATGATGCCTTTTTTACAAATTATTTCTGCTGTTGGGTTAGTTTCTTTTATCGAAACAGTTCCTATCAAACTCAAGCAACTCCTTTATCTCATTACTTTTGGACTCTTTAGTTTTTTTAGTTTAGTTTTCCTCGAAAGATATTTTTTCCAGGGAAACCAAATTTTGTCAAAAGGTATGCTTTATGGCCACAAAGAAGCCAATCAAATTATCCAAAAATTATCTGTTGATCAAATTATTTACTCCCGCAAATTATCAGAACCACAGGCATATGTTGCTTTTTTCAATCAGATCAATCCCAAAATTACCCAATCAGGTTCTACTGATTGGCTAGAATATGAAACCAATAAATTATCCTTCTTGGATCAGTTGGGAGAATACCGTTTAGGGAATTTCATTTTTAGAGAAATTAATATTCCTAGCGATAGTCAACTCCGCAACACCCTTATTGTCGGCCGCCCTGAAGAATTTCGAGATATTAAACCAGACTATATTATTAACTATCCTAGTAAAGCCAAAACTGAAGCATCTATCTATATCTACCATACTAAATTATGAAATTCTCCAAACTAAGTTTAATTCTTATTATCATAATTGGGTTTGTTCTCCGCTTAGTTTTCACTAGTGAATATCCAGCCAGTCTTAATTGGGACGAAGTTTCTCATGGTTACAATGCTTATTCGATTTTAAAAACCGGTAAAGATGAGTGGGGGAATGTCCTCCCTGCAATTTTTAGATGCTACGGTGATTTTAAACTCCCTGTTTATATTTATTTAACTGTTCCTTCGGTCCTGATTTTTGGGTTAAATCCATTCTCTGTCAGGTTAATTTCCATTCTTGCTGGTAGTCTCACCCCGTTAATTATTTACTTAATAATTAAACATTTACTTCCCAAAAATAAACTTCTCCCTGTCCTAGGAATGCTTATATTTTCTCTTTCACCTGGAACTATTTTTCTCTCCCGCATTGCTCTAGAAGCCAATCTTTTTATGTTTTTTTTCTGTCTAAGTTTCTATTTTCTTCTCACCAAAAAATACTCTTGGAGTAGTTTTTTCTACGGAATATCTCTCTTCACTTATAACAGCAGCCGAGTTTTACTCCCGTTTTATTTTATTGCTTTAATATTTTTTATTGTCAAAAACAAATTTCACCTCAAAAAATATTTTTATCAATTTTTGCCTTTTATCTTATTGGTCTCTTTAGCCGTCTTCCAAACACTTGACCAGTCTGGACAAGCCAGATATCAATGGGTCTCCATTCTTGATTCTGGGTCAATCAATCAAATAAATGAATTAAGACAAACCTATCCTCGTTTTTTAGTTAACAAAGCGACTTATTTTACCTTTTTTGCTGCCAAAAACTATCTTAATCATTTTAATCCCAGCTATCTTTTTTTTAATGGTGGTTCTAATTATCAGTTTAGTTTGCCAAATTTCTTTTTATTTTCACCGTTACTAATGCCATTATTCTTTTTGGGTATATTTTTCCTTATCAAAAATATCCATCAAAATAAATTCAAGTTAATTTTATTTTGGTTACTAATTTCTCCTCTCCCATCTAGTATTACTCGCGATGCGCCACATGTTCTTCGTAGTATTGTTCTTTTACCCGCTGTTGCTATTACTATGTCCCTTAGTTTAAGTTTTTTCAAAAATAAATTTTCCAAAACAACTTCAATTTATATATTACTTACCTTATTGTTAGGTCAAATTTTATTTTGGCCAAAATACATCGACTATTCTCAAAAATACTCATCATCCTGGCAATATGGCCATCAGGAAATGATTTCTTATCTAAAATCAATATATTCCGATTATGACCAAATTTTAATCACCAAAAAGTACGGTGAACCCCATGAATTTTTGCTCTTTTATTGGCCATGGCCGCCATCATCTTATCAAAATGATTCTCACAAGGATTGGAACTTTCACGCCAATTGGTATTGGGTTGATGGTTTCGATAAATTTCGTTTTTTAAACGATTGGGAAATAAAAGATCAAACCCAAAAAATATCCCCCAAAAAAAAGACACTTTTAATTACTTCACCAAACAACTACAATCAAAGTAATGCTAATCTGTTAAAAACAGTTAATTTTCTTGATCATTCAGTCGCCTTTGAAATATTAGAAATAAAATGAAACAGTTTCAAAAAAATACCATCTTATTAGTTTTTATTTTTATAACTGGTTTTTTAGTCAGATTTCTTTTTTCCCAAAGAGTTCCTCTTTTGTGGGATGAAGCAGCTTTGGGTTACAACGCCTACTCTATTTTAGAAACCGGACGAGACGAATACGGTCAAACATTACCACTAATTTTTAAATCATTTGGAGATTACAAACCCGGTTTTTACGTTTATTTATCTCTTCCTTTCATAAAATTATTTGGTTTAAATGAAATTTCTGTCAGGTTCCCGTCAATTATTCTCGGTTCGCTCTTGCCTCTATTTATTTTTCTCTTGATCAAAGAAATCAACCCAAAAGCTCACAAAACAGCTATTACCTCTTCTCTTGTTACTGCTTTTAATCCATACAACATTCATTTCAGTCGTGGAGCCTGGGAAACCAATATCCTTACTGTCGAATTAGTTTTAGCTGCCTTTTTCTTCTTTAAATATATTCATCAACAAAAATCAAAACACCTTTTAATATCAGCAATTATTTTTGGGTTATCTCTCTTTACTTACCAAGCAGGAAAAATGATCAGTTTATTTTTAATAATTATTCTTTTTATTCTCAACCTCAAATCTCTCAACCTAAAAAAAATATTTTTAAATTTTATTCTACCACTAGGAATATTCTCTTTACCGATTATTTACGGTCTATTTTTTAGTAACAATGCCAATCGTCTTAAAGTTGTTAGTCTTTTTTCTTATCCTCGATCCAATGAAGAAACTCAAACCATCATTCAAGAATCTAACCAAACCGACTATCAAATATTTCACAGCCAGCCAACCTTTTTTATTCGTAATTTTTTATCTCGTTACTTCAACCATTTTTCTCCTCGATTCTTGGCTTTTGAAGGTGATTGGCAAAACCCTCGTCATTCGGCTCCTTATATCGGTGTTCTTTTGTATCCGAGTCTTGTATTCCTAATTATTGGACTCATCTTTGGGTCTAGTCGCCAAAAAATAGACCAACTTAATTTATTTTTCCTTCTTTGGTTGATCGTCGCTCCAATACCATCAGCTCTCACTCGTGATTCTATTCAGTCTGTTCGAGCTATGTCACTCTCTATTCCTTTAGTTTATTTTGTTAGTTTAGGAATATTTGCTTTCCTTGAAAAATATCGATCAAAATTATTTTCTCTCGGCATTCTTATTATTTATTTACTTTCTTTTGTTTATTATTCCGATCTCTATCTTAACCATATGGTAGTCAAATCTCCGTATGACTTCCTTTATGGATACCGTCAGGCCATGAATTATGTTATCGAGAATCAAGATAAATATGACCAAATTATTATCAGTGATTATTACGGACAACCTTACATTTTTTATCTTTTTTATTCTAAATATTCACCTATCAAATACCAACAACAAGCCAAACTAAGCGATGACAGTTTAGATACTGGCAAAATCACTTCTTTAGACAAAATAAAGTTTGAAACTCCTAGTTTTGAGTATGTCAAAAACAATTCAAAAACATTAGCTATTTTTGCCCAAGAAGAAATCTACCGTCAAAATATTACCCAAAAGACCGATTATCAAAATTTTATTCCATTAAGTCCTATTGGTAACATTTCTACTTTTTATGCTTATGAAAATCCATAAATATTTACTTCCGCTAATAATAATTATCGCTTTTCTAATTAGAGGTATTTTTCTTGACACAACTCCAGCTCTCAATCCAGATGAAGCCGCTCTTGGCTACAACGCCTACTCCCTCATTTTAACTGGCAAAGATGAACATGGAGTCGCCTGGCCGCTTCATTTCAAATCTTTTGGAGATTTTAAACCAGGAGGGTATGTATATTTAGCCATACCTTTCGTTAAATTATTTGGCCTCACTCCAATGGCCGTCAGAATGCCAAATCTCATTCTCTCCTTACTCACTATCCTTTTTTTATACAAATTAGTTCTTCTTATTTCCAAAAAAGAAAAAATAGCTCTCCTTGCAGCTGCTGTTTTAACTTTTTCTCCTTGGCACATTCATTTTAGTCGTGGGGCTTGGGAATCATCCGCCGCTTTAAGTTTTATTGTTATCGGCACTTATTTTTTCTTCAAATCAATCAAAGAAAAATTTTTACTTAACTTTCTACTTTTTACTTTTAACTTTATACTTTCTCTCTATATTTATCATTCAGCTCGTCTAATCGCTCCTCTTTTAGCCCTTAGTCTTTGTCTTCTTTATTTTAAATTCCTTATCAAAAAACTACCTCAAATAATTATTCCGATTATATTTGCTGGATTATTGGCTGTACCTGTTTTATTTTCTTTCCTCAATAACGGAGGAACTACTCGACTTGGCGGAGTTGGACTAACTGCTGATCAAGGCCCAATAAATAGATCAAATGAGCTTCTCAACAATCATTCAGGAGTCAAGTTAATCAACCGAGCCATGCATAACAAAAGAATCCTTTATTTAGTTTCTTGGGGGCAAAAATATGCCTCTCATTTTGATTTAAACTTCTTATCTGTCAACGGAGACGAAGTTCCTCGTTCAAAAGTTCCAGAAATGGGTCAAATTCATTTATTTGAATTACCATTTCTGCTTTTGGGATTTATCTTTATCATCAAAACCAAAGATTTGAGTTCAAAAGCGAAAGCTTTTATCTTTCTCTTTTTATTAATTTCACCCATTGCTTCGTCTTTAACTTTCCAAGCCCCATCAGCTCTCCGAGCCTTGGCTATGGTTATTCCTGTTTCTATTTTAATTAGTGCCGGTATTTACTATTTCTTTTCTCTGCTTTCAAAAAATAAATTTTCAAAAATAATCACTATTATTTTTATCCTCCTCTACAGTTACAGTATTGCTTATTATTTTGACGCTTATTTCCTTCATTATGCCAAAAGATACCCATTTGCTTGGCAATATCAATTTGACCAAGTAATTCCATTTGCCGAAAGTCAAAAACAAAACTATGCCGATATTTATGTCACCAACAAGTACGATCAACCGTATATTCTTTTCCTTTTCTTTTCTCAATATCCACCTGAGGAAATCCAAAAACAGATTCAATTATCCTCGCCAGACAAATTTGGTTTCTCTACTGTCTTAAAATATGACAATTACCATTTTGATAAAATTAACTGGGATCAAATACCAAACAATTCTTTGGTTATTGCCTCAGATGAGTTAATCCCCAAAAACCCAATCAAGATTATAAATTTTTCAAATGGTCAACCAGCCTTTAAAATTTACCAAAAATAATGAAAAACAAAGCCACTCTTTCCGTTACTTTAGCCACTTACAATGAATCCAAAAATATCGTCAAATGTCTTGATGCTATCAAAGATATTGCCGATGAGATTATTGTTGTTGATGGTCAATCACAGGATAATACAGTTGAGTTAATTAAG
The DNA here is from genome assembly GCA_964638385.1 of uncultured Gammaproteobacteria bacterium. Classification (GTDB taxonomy): domain Bacteria; phylum Patescibacteriota; class Microgenomatia; order UBA12405; family UBA12405; genus WARW01. The sequence continues at coordinate 11,245 of CAZWZK010000013.1, read as the reverse complement.
AAATTCAAAAATGCCACTGTCATCTCTACTACCAATAAACCCATGTTTCATACCAACAAACAAATGGGAATTAGTGCTTGTAAAGGAGATTGGATTCTTCAGCTTGATGCTGACGAAATAGTCACTCCTCAGCTCAAAAAAGAGATTGAATCATTCCTAAAAAAATCACCCGATGAAGTTATTGAAAATGGTTTTTGGATTCCTCGAAAAAATTATTTTTTGGGAACTTTTCTCAAAAAAGGCGGTCAATATCCTGACCCAACTATCAGATTTTACAAAAACGGTAAGGCTTATTTACCTTGCCAAGATGTTCATGAGCAAGCAACAGTCGATGGTAAAATTGGTTGGCTCAAAAATGACCTAGAACACTATGCCGATACTTCATTCTCCCTTTATTTATTAAGAGCCAATCGTTACACTACTTTACTAGCAGAAGAACTAAGAACCAAAAAAGTCCCTTTAAATTTTTCTAGTTTTTTAAACTATTACTTTGTCAAACCAAATTATTGGTTTTTCAAAACTTTCTTTCGTCACCGTGGTTATGTTGATGGATTTCCAGGATTTGTTTTTTCTTTCTTTTCCGGACTTCGATTTGCTATTGCCTATACTAAATATTACGAATTATCAAAACTTGATAGGAGTATAAATTTATCCCAAGATTGGGACAAAAAATAAAATATGCGAAACGAAATGAAGTCCACCTCTGGTGGAAAAATTAAAAATTCGAAAATTAAAGTAGCTATAGACATTTCTCCTACTATTGACGGAAACTCAGTTAGGGGAGTTGGCTATTACACCGATCATTTAGTCAAAGCCCTTCAACAGGAAATCAAAACCAATCCCGAATATAAAAATTGGTCCATCGACTTAATTAGAAATTCGAAATTAGATATTAGACATTACGATCTTATTCACTATCCTTATTTCGATCCATTCAAATTAACTCTCCCAAAACCAGTCAAAAAAACCATTGTTACTGTTCACGATCTTATCCCTATCCAATTCAAATCTCACTTTCCAGCTGGTATTAAAGGTACTATAAAATGGTTGATTCAACGTCATCATCTTCAAAAAGTTTCCAAAATTATTACTGTCTCCAATTATTCAAAACAAATTATTTCAAAAATAATTCACTTCCCATTATCAAAAATATATTCTATCTACGAGGGAGCCGATGATACTTTTAAACCTATTACTAATAGCCAAAAATTGGAAGAAATTAGTAAAAAATATTCTCTCCCCAAAAAATTTGTTTTGTTTGTCGGCGACATTAATTGGAATAAAAATATTCCCAATTTAGTCCGTTCCTGTCTTAAATTAAAATATCCTTTAGTCATAGTTGGATCAGCAGCTGTTAAAAAAGATGTACCTGACCACCCATGGACAAAAGATATTCGTTGGCTTCAGTCAAAAGTTTCAAAACTTAAAAAATCTCAAAAAATAATTTTAACTGGATTTGTCCCTGACGAAGACTTGCCTGTTATTTATAACTTGGCCACAGTTTATTGCCAGCCTTCATTTGCTGAAGGGTTTGGTTTGCCGCTAGTCCAAGCCATGCAATCTGGCTGTCCAGTAGCTTACAGTCAAGACACTTGCTTACCAGAAGTCATGGGCGATGTTGGATTATCTTTTAATCCCAGATCGGTCGCCGATATTTCCTCTTGTTTAAAACGATATTGGAATGATTCCAAATTATGTCAAAAACAGCGTCTACTCGGTTTGAAACAAGCAAAACAGTTTAAATGGTCATTTACTGCCAAACAAACCCTCGCCGTTTATCAAACCATTATTCTCCATGAAAAATAGTAATCATTTTCTTTCTGTTATTGTTCCTGTCTACAAACAGGAAAAAACTATCGAAAAAGATCTTCAAAATATTAGCCAAATTCTTGAACAAATTCGTTACGACTACGAAATAATTGTAGTTGTAGATGGAATTACCATAGATCAATCTTACCAAAAAGCTAAAGCGCTTAAACTCAAAAAAGTTAAAATTGTTGGTTATCAAACTAATCACGGTAAAGGATATGCTGTTCGTTTTGGTATGGCCAAAACAAAAGGGGATTATATTGCCTTTATCGATGCTGGTATGGAAATTGACCCTAACGGCATTTCTATGATTTTAGAACACATGGAATGGTATAACGCCGATATTATCGTTGGCTCAAAACACCATCCTGCCTCAAAAGTTAATTATCCTTTAGATCGAAAAATCATCAGCTTTGGAGGTCACTTAGTTGCCAAATTTCTTTTGGGTATTAATATTCATGACACTCAAGCTGGTCTCAAAATATTTAAACGTCAAGTTCTTATAAAAATTCTCCCTCGTCTTCTCATCAAGACTTATGCTTTTGACCTCGAAATCCTTTCAGTGGCTAATTATCTTGGGTTCAAAAATATTTACGAATCTCCGATAAAACTAACTTACGATTTCCAAAGCCTCACTCACGCCACTGGCCTAAAAGTTATTCGACAATGTTTTATTGATGCCTTAGCTGTTTTTTATCGTCTCAGAATCCTTCATTATTATGACGACAAAAACAAGAGAAAATGGATCTATGATCCTGATTTAGAAATGCGTGTTAATACTGGAGCATGAAATCACCAATATTTTCAATTATTATTCCTGTCCGAAAAATGAATCCCTATCTTAGGGAAACTGTTCTTCAATTAAAAAAACAATCCATCAAAAATTTTGAAGTTTTGATTATCACCGACAAAGTTTCTGGTTCAGCCAATCCTTCTGAAAAAAGAAATCTTGGAGCCAAAAAAGCCAAAGGTAAATACTTAGTTTTTTTTGACGACGACTCTTTCCCTAAAAAAAATTATTTCAAAAACGCTCAAAAAATAGTGGAAAAATATCCAGACTATGCTGCTTTTTGCGGTCCATGTCTAACTCCTCCAAAGGACGATCGTTTAAAACAGGCCTCTGGTTTAGTTTGGTCCAGCTGGTTAGGTAGTGGTGGCGCTGGTGTTTATCGCAATAGTATTCAATCAGCCAGGTTTGTTGATGACTATCCTAGTGTAAATTTGATTGTAAAAAAAGATGATTTTATCAAATCTGGTAGTTTCGACAATCGTTATTGGCCTGGCGAAGACACCGTTTTATGCCTCAACCTCACCAAAAAACTTAATAAAAAAATTTATTACCATCCTACAATTATCGTTTTTCATCATCGTCGATCAGTTTTAATCCCTCATTTACAACAAATAACTAGATATGCCATCCAACGTGGGTTCTTTGTTAAAAAATTCCCTGAGACTAGTTTTAAGCTCGGTTATCTAGCTCCTTCATTTTTTTTGATCTATATTATCAGTCTTCCGTTCCTATGGTATTTTTTTAAAAATATTTTGTTGTTAATTCCATTATATTTATATTTATCAATATTATCCTTTACTTTTATAAAATTCATATTTTCAAAGAACAATATAATCACTTCGTTTTTAGCTGCTATTACTATTCCACTTACTCACCTTTATTACGGTATACTATTTCTAAATGGGTTATCAAAAACAGAAGTTAAATTTAAACCACACGAATTTGACCAAAAAACTGGTAAATACATCGGTGGTTAAATCGGTCTCTATTTCCTATCCACCGCTAGAATCCTCAAAAGGAGATCCATTTCTATCTCAAAACCGACAATTTCAATGGACTAATACTGGCAATGTTATTTACCCAATCATCCCTGCTTATGCCGCAACTCTCCTTCAAAGTAAAGGAATTAAGGTTTTTTGGGACGATGCTATTGCTGAAAAATTAACTTATCGTCAATGGTTAGATCGAATTATTAAAAATAAACCAGATCTAGTTGTTATTGAATCAAAAACTCCAGTAATCAAACAGCACTGGAAAATAATTAAAGAATTAAAAACAAAAAGTTTAGAAATTAAAAATTGGAATTTAGTCATTGTCTTAATGGGTGACCATGTCACAGCTTTACCTCAAGAATCAATTGATAGTTGCCCTGTAGATTATGTCCTTATTGGCGGCGACTTTGATTTCCTCTTAAGTGAATTGATAACTTTGATCAATCAAAACCAAAAACCCAAAGATAAAATTTTTAAACTTCAAAAAGATCATGACTTAAATTCACTGCCTATTATTGATCGATCATTAACCCAATGGAAACTTTACGCCTACAACAACACCAATTATAAATACAAACCCGGTTCATATATCATGTCTGGACGCGACTGTTGGTGGGGGAGATGCACTTTTTGTTCTTGGACAACCCTTTTCCCAGGAAAATGTTTTCGTCGATTTTCTGTTCAACACACCATCGATGAAATAGAAAATTTAGTCAACAATTTTGGTATCAAAGAAATTTTTGATGACTCTGGAACTCTTTCTATCGGTCCTTGGCTTAATGATTTATGCCAAGAACTAATCAATCGTAAACTCAATAAAAAAGTAACTATTGGCTGCAATATGCGATTTGGAGCCCTCAATCAACAGGAATATTATCTTCTCAAAAAAGCCGGTTTCCGTTTTATTCTTTATGGTCTTGAATCAGCCAATCAAGACACTCTTGATTTTATTAATAAGAACGAAAAAACCCAAGACGCCGTTAAGACTCTTAAAATGGCCAAGAAAGCTGGTCTTGAACCACATGTCACTGTTATGATCGGTTACCCTCACGAAACCTTGTCTCAAGCCCAAAACACTTTAAATTTAGCTAGAAGCATATTCCAAAACAATTTGGCCGATAGCCTTCAAGCCACCATTCTAATTCCGTATCCAGGCACTCCATTATTTAAATACTGTCAGGAAAATAACCTTCTTTTGAGTAAAAATTGGGATGATTATGACATGCGCCAATCGATTATCAAATCACCAATCGACCCCAAAGATCAACTGAAACTAGTCCAAAACCTTTTCAAAGGCATCCTTACCCCAAAATTTATCTTTAAAAAAATTATCTCCATCAGATCTTTCTCTGATATCAAACATTTATCAAATTACGCATTAAAATTTTTACAAAAACTCAAAGATTTCTCGTGATCAAAGTTTCGTTTGTAATTCCCACTCTCAATGCCCAAAAAGTTTTAGAAGATTGTCTTAGGTCAATCTCTAAACAAAATTTTCCTTCATCAGATTATGAAATATTAATCATCGATGGTGGATCTACCGACAAAACCATTGATATTGCTCATAAATATAATTCAATTATTTTGAATAACCCCCTAAAGACTGCCGAAGCTGGCAAAGCTGTTGGTATTCGTCACGCTTTTGGAAAATATACTTGTCTTATCGATTCAGACAACATTCTTCCTAATAATAATTGGCTCAGTCAAATGTTGATTCCCCTAGAAGAGGACGAAAAAATTATTGGTTCAGAACCAATAGAATTTACCTACAGACCCAAAAGTGGCCTTATCGAAAGATACTCGGCTCTCATTGGAGCCAACGATCCCTACGCTTTTGTCACTGGTGTATCCGATCGAAAAAACTTTATCGATAATAAATGGACACACCTAAAAATAGATCAAATCGACAAAGATAAATATATTCTAATAAAATTAGAACCGAATAATCCCATCCCTACTATTGGCGCCAATGGCACTATTTTTAGAACCGAATTTCTAAAAAATAACCTCAAGTCGGATTATCTTTTCGACATCGATATTATTTCTCAAGTCATTAACGAAAGCCAAAAACCTATTTTATTTGCCAAGGTAAAAGTTGGTATTATTCATACTTTTTGTGAAGCTTCTATTTCTAAATTCATTCGCAAACAACGTCGTCGTTTAGTTGATTATTATTCTTATCGCCACCTTCGCCAATACAACTGGTCGACCACCGCTTCACTTAGCCAAATAAAATTTATTTTTTACACCATTTTAATTTTTCCCTCACTATTCGACTCTTTTCGAGGGTTTTTCCGTAAACCGGATTTTGTTTGGTTTCTTCACCCGATTCTATGTTTAATCACTCTTTATATTTATTTATCTGTCACTCTAACTTACAAACTAGGCTCTCTCAAACCAGTTAATCGAAATTTATGGCAACAATAGACATACTTATCCCTACCTACAATGGATCCGCCTGTATTACCGATACTATAAAAAGTATCTTATCTCAAAGTTTCTCTGATTTTAAAATTATTGTTTCAGACGACTGTTCCACAGATAACACCATCGAAATTATAAAAAAAATTAATGATCCCCGGATTTCTATCTTTAGAAACAAAAAAAATCTCGGCTATTCACAAAACTTAGAAGCTGCCCGTCAACATGCTACCTCTGATTTTATCTTTCTTATGGGGCAAGACGATATCCTTGCCAACAAATCTTTACAACAAACCATTGATGCTTTTAAAATATCTCCAAACATTGGAGCTGTAACCCGACCATATTTCTGGTTTGATAAAAATATTGAAACTCCGGTTCGTGCCAAGCAACAATTAAATCCAAAAAAAGATACGATTGTCAAAATAATTGACTCACCAAAAAAAGTCATTCGCGTCTTTGAAACACTTGATCAGTTATCTGGATTAGCTTTCCGCCGTCAATTTATTAACATTCCTTTCCATCCCGACATCTTCCCTTGCCATATTTACCCATTTGCTGATATTTTCAAAAACCATCCAATTGTTTTTCTCAAAGATTATACTATTGCTGTCCGTATCAGCAGCAGCCAAACCCGAAGCTTATCCTCAATCTACAATAAATCACCATTGTTAAGTTGGGTTCAAATGGTTAAATCTATTTATTCCGAGCCAAAATATAAACCAATCCAAAAATTCCTCATCAAGGACTTTATTACCAAAAATTATGTTGGGCTAGTTCAAATCAAAAACTACGCCAAATACCAGTACCTCTTTAGAGAGATCTTTTATCTCCTCAAATTTAATTGGAGAAACATTTTTTCCTTTCCTTTCTGGTTTTTCTCTATCGGCTGCATCTTTACTCCACCATCAATCCTGATTCCTCTCGTCGATTGGTACAAAAATAAAATTTACGCCAAATCTTTAATTAATATAAAATTTAGTTACACCATATAACTATGTATCGCTTATTTTTATTTTTTTGCCAAATATATACCTTTTTTATAAAAAAAAGTTTTCAATCTTTTGGTAAGGGTTCAATTATAAAACCATTTCTCAATCTTTCTCATCCAGAATTTATCAGTCTAGGTAAAAATGTTAATGTTGGTAGTTCATGTCGCATCACTGTTAGTACTGATTTTAATGGTTTAAAAACCCAAAGCAAAACTAAAACCAAAATTAAAATTGGCGACCATGTTAATATTGGTAACAATACTTTTATTAGCGCCAATAATGACATTCAAATAGGAGATCACGTTATTATGGCGCCATCCGTTTTTATTACTGACCACGACCATGGATTTTTTGATACCACCAAAAATTTACACCAACAGCCGCTTACTGAAAATGGTCACACTAAAATATGTGACAATGTCTTTTTAGGAGTTAAATGCAGTATTCTCAAAAACGTCACTATTGGAAGCCACTCTGTTGTTGGTGCCAATTCTGTTGTCACCAAAGATGTTCCTCCTTATTCAATTGTTGCCGGTAATCCAGCTAAAATTATCAAAAAAATAAAATGAAAATACTCCGCCAACTCAAAAATTTAATAGAAACAAATCATTTTCTTTCCTTATGTTTCGATTTGATTGCCTCAACTAGAATTTATCAAAAATTTATCAGAACCAAAATTGATCAATCTATCATTGATCTCAAGAAAAACAAAAATTACAACATCATTATCGAAACCACTAATTTTTGTAATGCCAAATGTATTATGTGCCCCCACACTAGTATGGAACGTTCCCAAAAAATTATGGACGACAAAACTTTTAATAAAATTATCACCCAGTTAGAAACCGAAAAAATAAATCCTCAAGCTTTTATTCTTAATGGTTTTGGGGAACCACTTATTGATCCAAAAATAATCGACAGAATCAAAATTATAAAAAATAAATTTCCCAATTCTAAGGTGAAATTTTATTCAAATCTCAACTTGGCCACCAAAAAAATAATTAATGGACTTGTCAAGTCTAATCTTGACGAAATCAATATCAGTCTTAATGGCTACAATCGTCAAAATTATCAAAAGGTGATGAAGATAGATTATTTAAAGACCATTAACAATCTCAAAAGCCTCATCAAAACCAAAAAAGAAAATAATTCTCAACTCAAAATTAGGCTATCTATGACGCTGGTAAAACACAATGAAAAATCAGCCACAAAATTTATCAAAAAATGGGCAAAAATTGTCGACTCCGTCAGTGTCAACAAAGTCCATAATTACAACAATAGCGTCAAAGACAGCAGTAATAAATTCAAAATTAATTTTCAAAAAACAGCTTTCCCATGCAAATATATTTGGGACACCATTACTTTTGATGTTAAGGGAGAAGTTGTTTTGTGTTGTCTAGACTACGAATCAAAATATATTTTTGGAAAAATTGAAACAAACCCGATTCTTAAATCGTTTTATTCTTCAAAACTAGAAACCATCCGAAATAAACATCTTTCTTCCCAATTGAAAGACATTGAAATTTGCCGACATTGTTATACTCCCTACAAAAATGGAGTAGAGTGGTTAGTTAAAAAACTTTATTAAACATGGATTTAACTTTCTTGTATCCTATTTTTCACAAACTAGATTACTGTCTTCAAAAAGAATTAAAAGACTGCACTTCTGTCCTCGATCTTGGCTGTGGCCCTTCATCACCTTTAAAAAATATCAAAAACATTAAATATAGTGTCGGAGTAGAACTTTTTAAACCATACTTAGATTTATCGAAATCTCAAAAAATTCATACCAAGTATTTACAAAAAAATATTCTCGATTTAGATTTTCCAAAAAATAGTTTCGATGCTGTTATTCTTATTGAGGTTTTGGAACACCTTTCAAAAAAAGATGGCCAAAAAATTTTAAAATTAGCCGACAAATGGTCAAAAAACAAAATTATCTTAAGCACCCCAAATAATTATTTCCCTATGGGCCAACTTGATCAAAATCCATACCAAAAACATCTTTCCGGATGGTCTATTCCTGAACTAAAAAAAAATGGCTTTAAGGTTTATGGTGTTAGTGGACTCAAATGTTTCTATAAATCAGAAAACAGTGATAATCATATGATTAACGCTAAAAATTATAAAAATATCAAATTCAAACCCCAAATATTTTTCTATATTATCAATGCTTTTTTTCAAATTCCAAATTATTATTTTCCTAAATTTACTTTTGGACTTTTTGCAGTTAAAAACAAATTAAATGAAACGAACTAAGATTACCTTTTTTTTTAATCAATTAGTTTTACCAAAACTTTGTACTGGAGGAGAAATTCGTGGCCATATTATCGCTAATTTTTTTAAAAAAGATAATAATTTTGACACAGAAATTGTTACTTCTCCAATTGGAGGGAAAAGTTTTATTAATTTCAAAAAAATAATTATCGGAAACCAAAGTTTTGAAAAAAAAATAAATCATCAAAACACAATTACTACTTTCATTCTTTTCTTTATTAGAACAATACAATCAATTTATCACCAATCAAAAATAAAAACCGATATTCTTTATTCTACTGGTGATTTTTTTTGCAACATTATTCCTTGTTTTTTTATTAAAACAATTAGGCCAAAAACTAAATTTATTGTCGTCGTTCATCATCTTAACGAAAATCCTTTCAAGCGCGAAAACAGTTCGTTTATTATTAGTTCTATTTCTTACTTTTTACAACGTTTTAGTTTTTTACTAATAAGATTAAAATCCGACAGCATTTTTGTTGTTAATAATCAAGTTAAACAATATTTTATTAAAAAAAAATTTTCTCAACCAATAATAATTTCCGGCAATGGGTTAGATATTAAACTTATTAAATCACAAATTAAATCGATTAAAAATATTTCTCAAAGTGACCATTTGTGTTACTTTGGTCGTTTATCACCAACTAAAGGGTCTTTCGATTTACCCTTAATTCTTTCTCAAATTTTGAAAACATACCCAAATATTCATTTAGATATGGTTGGTATCGCTTTACCAGAAACAAAAGAGCCTTTAATTGAAAAATTTAATCAATTAAATTGCCAAGATCATTACACAATCCACGATTTTATTAAAGAAAAAACTGATGTCTTCAAAATATTACTTCAATCAAAAGTCATTGTTTTCCCTTCATATGAAGAAGGCTGGGGTATTTCTTTGTTTGAATCTATTATGACCAAACGTCCTGTTGTTGCCTATAATCTACCAGTTTTTCAAGAACTATTTCATTCAAAATTAATTACTGCCCCAATAGGAAACACCTCCATATTAACAAAAAAAATTCTTCACTTATTCAAAAATTATCAATCTCCATCAACCAAAAAATATATAAAAGAGTGTTACTTGATTGCTCAAAAGTATGATTGGGAAAATGTTTTTTTGGAAGAAAAAAAATCTATTATTAATCTGTTTAAATAAATGAAGCAAGTCAGCCCTAAATACTACGATCAAAAATACTTTGAATTTCAATCTGCTTCTCCTAACTTCAAAAAGAAAATAACCCCTTCTAATTTTGTTAAAAAATATCAAGAAATAGCCAGTCTAATTTCACTCGCTCCATCAGACCATATCTGTGATTTTGGTTGTGGCAATGGCGATCTCAGTTTTTTACTCTCTCTCAAATACCATTGTCGTATCAGTTCAATTGATTATTCTCCTGACGCTATCAATATTTGTCAGTCAAACCTTGCTCTTTTTCAAAAAAATACCAATCCCAACCCGAATATAAAATTTTATAATCGAGACAACCAACATTTACCTTCATTAAAAAAAATCAAGGCAGTTTATTTTTGTGACGTTTTTGAACACCTTTACCCATCTGAAATCAAATTTATCATCAAATCCATAACTAAATGGGGGAATCCGGATATTGTCGTTCACACGGATAATAATCTTTACTTAAAATATGTTGAACCAGTCATCGAATTAATTTGTCTCTTAACCAAAAAAACTACCAAAGACCAACTCCGTCAACAAAAAAAATTCCACCAAAAAAGGCATGTCAACTTAACCAACCCTTATCGACTCAAAAAAGATATGGCAAAACTAGGATACTATCAAGTGAAACTGCAATACCCTCAAATTGATCAAAAAACCATCCGTCAACAACTCGGCCCATTATCAAAATTCGGTTTTTTAGTATCAGTATCTTCTTTTGTCTTAAAATTATTCCCTATATTTTTCCCTAGTTTTTACTCGGTGTATTCATCAAAGAATCATACAAATT
>CAZWZK010000012.1:0-19277 GCA_964638385.1 uncultured Gammaproteobacteria bacterium | reverse complement strand
CAATTTCTGGAAGAGAAATATTACAGGTAGGACAGGCAAAATTTTCAGAATAAAGGGTATCAATAACTTCTTTGGGATTAGTAGGAAAATCAAACCCATTATCTAGAACATGAGAAATAATGACCAACCCATTGGATAACTTCATAGCTTGCTCAGTGTCATCAATAAGGCGATCAGACAAAGGTTTAACTTCTTTTAAGTTATCTTTATTAACGGAAACACGATCAATAACAACATCAATATTATGTTTATTACTTTTAACTATGCCAACATCAGAATAAAGATCGATAATTTGATTATCGACTCTGACCCATTTGTAACCCTGTTTTTTTAAATTTTCAGTAAGGCCTTTGAAATCACCTTTTTTGTCGCGAACTATTGGAGACAAAACTAAAAATCGATAGATATTTATACCTTTGGCTTCAGAAGAAGCTATGTCGAGAATTTGATTAACTATTTGTTTGCTGGTTTGGGGAGCAACTTCGCGACCACAGTTAGGGCAGTGAGGATGACCAATACGGGCAAAAAGCAAACGAAGATAATCATAGATTTCAGTGACAGTACCAACAGTAGAGCGTGGATTATGAGAAATAGCCTTTTGATTAATAGCAATTGCAGGAGAAAGTCCGTCAATAAGATCAACTTCAGGACGTTTCATATTACCTAAAAATTGACGAGCGTATGAAGATAGACTTTCTACATAACGGCGTTGACCTTCGGCAAAAAGAGTATCAAAAGCCATACTAGATTTGCCTGATCCAGAAACACCAGTAAAGACAACTAGTTTATTTTTGGGAAACTCAAAAGAAACATTTTTTAAATTGTTTTCTCGAGCTCCTTTGACGATTATTTTATCAACCATAGTTAAATTTAAATTTTACAACTGCTCAACATTTTTAATTTTGTCCCGAAGACGAATCGCCTCTTCAAAGTTAAGGTCAGCCGCTAGATCACGCATTTGACGTTTGAGTTTAGAAATATAATTCTTTCTTTGAGGTGGAGTTAAACTATTGGGGTCAATCGCCTCTAAATCAGGTTTTGATTCAGAACGAATTTCTTCAATGATTTGAGGGCGGATAGATTTTACCACTGATGTAGGAGTAATGTGGTTATCTTGATTGTATTTTATTTGAATAAGACGGCGGCGATTAACTTCGCGAATGGCTCCATCCATCGCATCAGAGACGGAGTCGGCATACAAAATTACTTGCCCAGAAAGATGGCGAGAGGCTCGACCCATAATTTGGATCAAAGACGATTTGGAGCGCAAGAACCCTTGCTGATCAGCATCAAGAATAGCAACTAAACTAACTTCGGGTAAATCTAAACCTTCTCGTAAAAGATTGATACCAACTAAAACATCATAATTCCCAGATCGGAGGTCATCAAGAATTTTTGATCTTTCCAAAGTAACCACATCTGAATGGAGATAAGCGACTTTAAAGTTTTGACCTGTTTTGTTTGGATCGGATAAATAGGTAGCCAAGTCTTCGGCCATACGTTTGGTAAGAGTAACAACTAGAGTACGTTCTTTTTTCTCGATGCGAGATTTTATTTCTTCAACTAAATTAGGGATTTGATTACGAGTAGAGCGAATATTAATTTCTGGATCGACTAATCCAGTAGGTCGAATAATTTGTTCGATTATATGGTTTTTGGATTTTTCTAATTCGTAGAGGCTAGGGGTGGCGGAGACATAAATAGTATTAGACATTCTTTTTTCAAATTCCTCAAATTTCAAAGGTCGATTATCTAGTGCTGAAGGGAGACGGAATCCAAAATCAATTAAGTTTTTTTTACGAGCAACATCGCCAGCATACATACCGCCAATTTGAGGGACAGTAACATGAGATTCGTCAATAACTGTCAAAAAATTATCTCCCCAAAGATGGCGAAAATAATCAACTAAAGTATATGGAGGGTCACCGGGTTTTCTGTTTCTATCAAAATAAATAGAATAATTTTCAATACCGTTAATATACCCAGTTTCTTGGAGCATTTCTAAATCATATTCCACTCGTTGTTGAATTCGATGGGCTTCCAAAATTTTGTTTTGGGATTTAAAAAGTTCAATTTGTTTATCGCAATCACTCCTAATGGTTTTAAAAATATTATCCAAATCTTTGTGACCGCTAACGTATTGCTTGGCAGGAAAAAGCTTGAATTGATCAAGATTAATTTCTTTGCCAGTAAAAGGGTGTCTTTGAATAATACTGATTAATGTTTCATTTTGAAATTCTAGAGATAAATAAGAATCAGTATATGAAGGCCAGAGATCAACATTTTCACCTCTAACTCTAAAAGTAGATCGCTTGAATTCTAATTCGGAACGGACATAAAAAAGAGAGATTAAATTTTCTAAAAGTTGACGTCGAGGATAATTTTGGCCAACTTTAAGCGAGAAAGCCATGTTTTCAAATTCAATAGGATCACCGATATTGTAAATACAACTAACTGAAGCGATAACAATATTATCATTGCCAGATAGTAGATTAGAAGAAGCTTCAAGACGAAGTTTATCGATAAGATCATTAATCTGGACTTCTTTGGCGATATAAGTGTCTGATGCAGGAATATAGGCTTCTGGTTGATAATAATCGTAGTAAGAAACAAAATATGAAACTTTGTTGTTAGGGAATAATTCTTTGAATTCTTGATAAAGTTGTCCGGCTAAAGTTTTATTGTGAGAAATAACTAAAGTTGGTAATTGAGTGTTTTGAATGACATTAGCAATAGTGAAAGTCTTACCAGAGCCAGTGACACCAAGAAGTGTTTGTTGTTTAACACCAGAGGCAATATTCTCTGAAAGTTGAGTAATAGCTTCTGGTTGATCACCTGATGGTTGATATTCTGATTGGAGGTCAAAAAGCATAAGATATATTTTACCAAAAAGATTTGGGTTTTATTTGGGTAAAATTAATAATACCTCGTATTAATTAGCACTAATCACATTATTACTTTTGATATACCCTGACATAATCAATATAAAAGTATTGTGGAAAAGATGTTGAACTTGCAACAGGTCCAGTCCCTTTTCCACCCAAAGCTGTATTCATAATAATAAACATCGGGATATCAGTAACAATTGAACTAGTGAGAGTTCTCTTTAAAACGCCATCAGTATACCAACGTAATACTCCTGGCTCCCATTCTACGGCAAAAATATGAAAAGCTGTACTTGAGGAAGAAAGTTTATAACTAACTGGTGCTTGTTTCATTTTACCAGATTCGTTATACCAATAATTTGTGTAAATAGTACTTGTATCACTGAAAGCTTCAACAATTTCTAACTCTGGTGGATTAGAATACGGAGGCGGAATCATCCAAAGTGCTGGCCAAATTCCTTGTCCACCAGCAGGCAGTCTGGCACGAAATTCAATTTTACCGTATTTAACGGTATATTTACTTGATCCGGTTGTAATTTTACCATTAATAAATGTAGAACCATCGCTTTTGACAGAACCAGAAGTAAAATTATATCCTCCTAATTTTCTTCGCTCAGATTTAATAATGAGATTCCCTCCTGAGACACTGACTGCATCTGCAGTGTAACACTGTTGTTCTTCATTCCAATGATCAGTACAGTTTGCGACTGCAGTCCACTTTGATGTATCTAAAGAAGATCCATTAAATTCATCACTCCAAACGAGTTCATACTTAGCTTTTGTTGGAATTGGAGTCGGGATTTTTGTAGGAACTAGGGTTGGAACCGAAGTTATAGTTTTTGTAGGAGCAACACTTGATCCCCCTGAGACAGTAATATTGGCAGTAGCTGTTTTACCGTTTGGGGTTTTGGCAACAATAACAGCTGTGCCTGGTTTTAGGGAAGTTACTAATCCATTATTAGATACGGACACGACATTAGGATTATTACTAGTCCAAATTATGGTTTTGACATTAGTTTCTTTGGGACTGAAGTTTACTTTTATTTGCTGTCTTTTATTGGGAGAGAGTAAAACATTTTTGACATTTAAACTGATATTATCCGGTTTGACTTGGCTGATAGTAGGAGTCGGAATAATTTTTTGAAAAACAACGACCTTGACAATAGTTGTTTTATTATTACTAGTCTTGGCGACAATGTTGGTAATTCCAGGGTTTATGGCAGTAATCAAACCATTACTATCAACAATGGCAATACTAAAATCATTACTTGACCAGATAATATTTTTATCAGTAGTATTATCAGGATCAACTTTAGCAATTATTTGTTGTTGATCACCAGGATACAAATTAGCCAAGGTGGCACTCAAACTAACTCCCGTAGGATAAACAGTACTATTTATTGTTGGGGTAGCAGTAGGGATATTTGTAGGAATCAAGGTTGGTGTTTGGATTAGAGTCGGAATTACAGTCAAAGTTGGTGTTGGAGTGAAAGTTGGGGTGGGTATTTTAGTTGGAGTTAAAGTTGGAGATTGGGTTGGAGTGATTTCATTTTTTGTTGAATCCTGGCTAAGTGGTTTGTTTGATATTGTAGGTGTGATTGGATTAATTTGTGTAGGAATATTAGTAGGAGAAACCCTGGTATCTAAATTTTGAGTGGTTTCGAAATCTCGAGTGTTGGGATCATTAACTGTCTTTGAGGCTGGATTTTTTTTATTTAAAACAAAGATACTTATTAATAGTAGGAGAATAATTACTCCTGACACTATTAAAGTCTTTCTGTTCATTTCCATATGTTAACTTTATCAAAAAAACAAATAAATGGAATGTTTATGGTAAATTTTTATAATGTTAGAAAAAGTTTTGTCAATTGCGAGTATTGGGCTTCAAGGAATTGAAATAGAAGTTGAAGTGAATGTGGCCGAAAAAGGTTTTCCTGGTTTTGGGATTGTAGGGTTGGCAAGTAAGGCAGTAGAAGAAACAAAAGAAAGAGTTAAAACAGCCATAATAAATTCAGAGGTTGAATTTCCTAATGCAAAAGTCACTGTTAATTTAGCCCCGGCAGATTTACCTAAAGATGGCTCTGGTTATGATTTACCAATTTCAGTAGGAATATTGGCGACAAGCGGAGAGTTTGTTTTGCCTAAAGAAAAGGCGTATTTTTATGGAGAATTGTCTTTAGATGGAAGTCTAAGACATACTAGAGGGGTGTTTTTATTGGCTTTGTTGGCAAAAGAAGAAGGAATAAAAAAAATATTTGTTCCAAGAATGAGCGCTAATGAAGCAAGTGTAATTGAGGGAATAGATGTTTATCCGGTTGATAATTTGAAAAATCTAATAAGGCATTTTAAAGGTATGAAGATGATCGAACCTTTAAAAAAAGTTAAAAGTGAAGATATTTTGAATGATATTACTCCAGAGTTTGATTTTGCTGAAATTTTAGGACAAGAACAAGCAAAACGAGCTTTGGAAATTGCAGCAGCTGGTGGACATAATGTTTTTATGATGGGACCACCAGGAAGTGGAAAAACTATGTTGGCGAGAGCCATGTCGGGTATTTTGCCAAATTTAACTGAAAAAGAAAGTTTGGAGGTGACCAAGATTTATTCAATTACCGGAAATATTCCACCAGGAGGATCTTTGATTCGACAAAGGCCATTTAGATCACCACATCATACGACTTCTCAAGTTGGATTGATCGGTGGCGGCAGTAATCCCCGTCCAGGAGAGG
Source organism: uncultured Gammaproteobacteria bacterium (assembly GCA_964638385.1). Taxonomy (GTDB): domain Bacteria; phylum Patescibacteriota; class Microgenomatia; order UBA12405; family UBA12405; genus WARW01. The sequence continues at coordinate 13,663 of CAZWZK010000012.1, read as the reverse complement.
TTTCATTGTCTCACCGAGGAGTACTATTTTTGGATGAATTCCCTGAATTTGGAAGAAATTCTTTGGAAGCATTAAGACAACCGTTAGAAGATGGATTAGTAAATATTTCCCGAGCGGCAGGATCAGTTACTTTTCCGGCTCAGTTTATGTTGATAGCAGCTGCAAATCCATGTCCGTGTGGATATTTTAACGATCCAAAAAAAGAGTGTAAGTGTAGCAGTTTTCAAATTTTGAATTATCGTAAAAAATTATCAGGGCCAATAATGGATAGGATTGATTTACATTTAACTGTACCAGCTGTTGATGTAAATAATCTAATGATTGGTAAAAATGAAATTAATAATAATGAAAAATCAGAGATAATTAAAAAAAGAGTAATAGAAGCGAGAGAAATTCAGACTGAAAGGTTTAAAAATTTAAATCATATCCATAGTAATGCTGATATGAAAAACCGGCACTTGAAAGAGTTTGCTAATTTATCAAGTGAGGCTAATTTATTACTGAAACAAGCGGTGGATAAGTTTAATTTATCGGCAAGAGTTTATTTTAGGCTGGTTAAAGTAGCACGAACAATTGCCGACCTAAATAAGAGTGATGAAATAAAATCAAGCCATATTGCGGAAGCATTGCAATATAGATTGAGAAACGAAGATTAAATAAAAATTTCTAATATCTAATGACTAATAGTAAAGTACAAAATTATAATAAGGGTAAGGAGGGTGAACAAATTGCTAGAGAGTTATTAGTTAAAAAAGGTTTTAATTTGATTGAATCAAATTATTCAAACAATTTAGGGGAAATAGATTTGATTATGACTGATAAAGATTGGCTGGTGTTTGTGGAAGTAAAATTAAAAATAGGAGATAAATTTGGAACCCCAGAGGAAATGATCTCAAAAAAGAAACTGTCTCAAGTGAAAAGGACAGCGGAATCTTTTTTAATATTAGAATCACCTACGGTTCAACAATATAAAAAATACAGAATTGATGCAGTTTGTATAGTTTTGAACCAAGACAATTCAATTCAGAGAATACAACATTACGAAAATTTATACTGATTATGAATGAATGGAAGAGTTGGCCGATAAAAATAGTTGAAAAAGATAATTTTCCTGAAAGCTTAAAAAGTATTAAGAAGTGTCCAGACAAATTGTATTATCGCGGGGAATGGCAAAAAGAAATTTTTGAAAAAGTGGTGGCAATAGTGGGCAGTAGACAAATTAGTCGCTATGGTAAAGATGTGGTGGAAAAAATTATGCCAGAAATACTTAAAAGAAAAACAACTGTAGTCTCTGGATTTATGTATGGAGTAGATAGTGAAGCTCATTGGAAATGTTTGGAATATGGAGGTAAAACAATCGCTGTTTTGGGAAGTGGACTAAACGAAATTTACCCAAAAGATAATGATAAGTTATGTACTAGAATTTTAGAGACCGGAGGAATGATAATTTCTGAATATGAACCAGATTTTAAAGCAACAAACTGGAGTTTTCCTCAACGAAACAGGATAGTGTCTGGTTTGTCTACTATTGGAGTAATAGTAATTGAAGCCGGAATTAAGTCGGGTAGTTTGATTACAGCAAAACTAGCCTTGGAACAAAAGAGATTGTTATTAGCAGTTCCGGGGCAAATCAATTCAAAAACATCAGAAGGGACAAACTGGTTGATCAAAACTGGAGCAGCCAGGATGGTTAATGTGCCTTTGGATATTTTTGAGGATAAAATAAGTTTTCCAGAACAAGAAACATTATTTAAAGATTACAGTGATTTAAATGAGATAGAGAAAATCATTATTGATCTGCTGGAGGTGGAGGCTATGACAACAGATGAAATCTGCCAAATAACTAAGAAAAGTATTACAGAAATATCAACTAACTTATCAATGATGCTAATGAAAGACCTGTTGACCGAAGAAGAGGGAAAGTTCTATATCTCTTAGAGATAGTTAGTCCAATCAGAAATAGGAGCGACATTACCACAAACAAAATTGATGGCGTATAAAACTATGGCTGGGATAAGTATTATTAATATTGTTTTAACAGAACGGCGATTAAGAGGTTTTTGATAAGCGAGGAGTAAGAAAGGGTAAATTGGAGCAATATAGCGGCTAATATCGCGATGAGCCACTAACAAAGTGGCTAAAGTAAAGACTAAAGGATAAATAGCAGTAATGTCGAATTTGTATTTTTTTATCAATCGGTAAACACCATAAATAGCAAAAAGAAAAATATAAACAATATCCTCAAGCCAAATTGTATTAATCCAAGATTTGGTACTAATAAAAACTAAATAAGGAAGGAAATTCAAATGAAAATTATCCCCGCTTTGGAAATAAGCCATAAGATTACCGGTTTGAAGATAGTAGAGAGAAAAAGTTAAAAGAATAGTAATTGGGACCAAAACAAAAGGAAAATATTTTTTTAAAACAGGTAAAAATTTCTTGTTAACAAACCAATCATGAAGAGCGATAATTCCGTAAGCAACTAGAAGTAAAATCGCTGGGGTTTTGAAGCTTTGAGCTAAGGCGGCGAATATAGCTGAAATCCAAATTTTGTCTTTTTTGAAAAAGTATATTGAAGCAATAGTAGTAGCTAAAAACCAAGTTTCTGGGGCGCCTACTTGGCGCAGAACAAAAAATCTAGCCGGGAAAAATAAAAAGACAACGGTTAACCAAAAAGCTTTTTTTTCTTTTAGATAAAGTTTTAAAAATTCAAATAAAATAAGACTCAAGAAGATTGAACCCAAAATAGTGGAAAAGATCATGGCTTTTGGACCAGTAGTAAAGTTATTGAAAAATTTAATTAAAGCTGGATATCCAGGAAAATGAGCTGGGTAATATTCTAATGGAAGAGGTAGGGAAAAATTAGGACCAATACAGTCTTTGTTGTAGCCGCATTTGGCAATAACCATGTAGTTTGGACCGTCATAGTTGGCAAAAATAGTCTCCAAAGAAACATTGCCAAAACCAATTTTCCCTGGAAGATTAAAATAGAAAATTAGCCAGAAAAAAAGAGTTGACAAAAGAGTTAAAGCTATTAGCTTAAAATGAGACTTATATTTGGTAAAATACATCTTAGCTAATTCTACAACAAACTAGGCCCTATCGTCTAACGGTTAGGACATCAGGTTCTCATCCTGGTAATCGGAGTTCGATTCTCCGTAGGGTCACCAACGGGGAATTTTGCTGTTTTAACTGCTGGATATACTCAAAAGATGGGGATAATGTATCAGTCCGAATTATCATATTCTGACAAGTTATCCCTTTTGGAAAGATTTTATTTTGTAATAACTGTTTTTTTGTAAGATTTAGCTTTAGCCAAAGTTTATCTAAGTTAGTTAAAAATATCTCTGTAAAGTTTTTAGTTATCTCTCCGTCGTATTGTTCAATCTTTATATCACCCATCTCGATTTTTAACACAGTAATTTTTGTCCTTGCTGTTTCAATTCTGTTTTTTGCTTCTTCTTGAGTCAAGATACCTTTGTTCTCTGAAATAGAATATCCGCTTATTAGTTCATCAAGTTTTTCAATTTCTTCTTGATATTGTTTTATTTTTTGTCTTTGAAAGTTTATTTCATTGTCCCATTCTGCAAATACCGAATGATTAAACAATTTCATTACCATCTCACTTGGTTTAATTGATTGCAATAAAGCAATAAATTGCTTTTCTGCCCTATCCGCTAATAATCTTTGTTGCTTTATACATTTTTTCTGTTTGCATTCATAATATCTAAATTTACCTCTTGGGTTGCTTGTGGTTAGAATGTGTCCACACTCTCCGCATCTTATTAACCCTTTTAATGGATATAGTTCCAAGTCTTGAAACTGATAAACGCTTCTTTTTCCAAATAAATTTACATTTGCTTTGCGCCATGTTTCTTCGTCTATAATTGGTTCGTGTTTTCCCCACGCATAAACTTTCCATTTTGGTGAATACATGTATCCATAATAAAAAGTTTTTTTAACAATTTTAGAAATTAAATTACAATCAGCCTCTTTCCCATTAAATTTTCCAAAATTAAGACTGTTAGCTATTTGAGCTAATTCTACTTTTTTTCTTACTCCCCTACTTGCTTCTTGAAAAATTGTTTTAATTATTGGTCCAAGATTTTCATCAATTTCACACACTTTACCTTTTCTTTCTTCTTTACTACCAGATGGCCTCTTGTAACCTATTGGAGTTCTCGAACCCCATCTTCCGTCATTAAACATCGTTTTGAGATTATCACTGACTCGAAGCCCTTTCATTTCATTATCCCATTGTGCTGCGCCTAGAAATATAGTTTTGAGAAATGTACCAGTAGGGTCTTTAGAGATATTTTCAAGTACAGAGACAAGCTCTACTCCATATTTACTCAATAATGCCTCAGCAGCTAATCCGTCTTGAGTATTTCTTGCCCATCTGTCTAATTTATAGACTACAACATAACTAATTTCATTTTTTTTATTTGTACAATAGACCAATAATTCTTGTAAAGATGGTCTGGTTGTTATTCGTTTTGCAGTAAAACCACCATCTTTGAATGGTTCTCTGGCTAACTCATAACCTCTTGATTTTATTAAATTTAGACATGCTTTTTCTTGCGTCTCAAGACTATTATTCTCAACTTGAGATTTCTCAGATACTCTAATGTAAACAACCGCTCTTGGTTTTATCATTGTTATTTAATTTATTATTACACAGTTCATAATTACTGCTTTCATGAATAAATTCATAAAAAAGTGTTTTAAGCATCTCTGCTGTCTGAATAAAATCAATAATAATTTCATCAGAATAATTTTCACTAGTTGAGCCTAAAATTTTTCTGGCTTGTTGTACTGTCATGAGTCACAAATTAAATACTGCCAACATTTGTTAGGAGTATCATTGGTTTTTGTGACTCTCTTTTTATATCTTCAACCAACCCTTTTTATTTTAAAGGGGGAGCGTATGACATGTTTATTCTGACACTTTAATAAAAAATATCAATAAGATATTCCCTATCATTGGGTAATAGTTTTGGACACCAGTCCCAAACTATTAAAGCTCTAAACACTTTCTTTGTTCCGTTTATATTATTGAATAACTTCACAACTAGATACATCAATTACTCCAATCATTTGTTTTCCAACAATCCCTCTGACTTTTACAGTTTGACCATTTTTCAAAGACATTAGTTGTTGTTTATCTGTTATTTTACAAGCTATTTGAGCCATAGAAAAATCTTTTGAAGCAACATCACTAAAACTAAGACCATAATCGGTGATATTAGTAATTTTTGCTGAAAACTCGACTAATTTTCCATCCCATTTTGCCTCTGCGGAAACTTGGTTAGCGTCAAAATCATCTGCTAATTCTTTAGCTGTGATAACAGTTGAAGTCTGGGTGATTTCTGTTTTATTTTTGTTAGTTTTAGTAGTAGATGAATTTTTCTCTCCACCAGACATATTGGAAATTATTACAATAACAACGACTACAAGTATCCCTGTTAAGATTTTATGTTTAATAAACCAATTTCTCTGGTCCGCTTGACAATGTGGACACTTTTTAGCTTTACTATCGATTTCTGTTTGACAACTTTTGCATTTTTTCATTTTATTTTAATTTAAATAATAATGTGACTATAAGTAAGATAATCAAGTTTACCTAAAATAAGGTCTTTGTCAATAGTAAATCTTACTCTGTGTCGGATGAAATTGAAAGGACAATGCCATAGCTTATGTTTATGGATAAAAGGTCAAACATTAAACAAAAAGTTGGGAAAAGGATTGCAGAATTAAGAAAAGAAGCTGGTTTTACCCAAGAACAATTAGCGATTAAAACTAATTTAGATAGAACTTTTATTGGTTATATTGAAAAAGGGGACAGAAGTCCATCTGTCGAAACTGCTAATAAAATTGCAAGGGCATTAGGGGTAAAAATAAATGATATTTTTAGCTTTGAATAGTTAAGATTGTTTAAGGATTACACCACCTACTCCAATTCTTTTACCAATACGAATTGTATCTTCTTTTTTACATTCTATTAAGAGATTTTCTAATTTATTGATTAAATTTTCATCAACTACATCTTCATTTACTAATGTATTATCTTCATTTTCTGTAGCAGACACTACTGAGGGCTGTAGGTTAAATTCTTGATTGGCTTTCCTTTCCAGATACCATTGAGCTGTTTTAACCTCTCCTAGGTTGTCAAAAATGGTCTTTCTGGCTTTCAATAATGGATTAGTTTTGTAGGTGGTTTTTTGCTCTAAAAACTCTGGGTGTTCTTGTTGATAATTGTATAGTGTTTGGTTTGCAATATCAGCGTAAACACAGGCTTCTCTGTCACTGCAACCCATCATAAAAGCCTGTCTTAATTTATCGATAGTTTTTGGAGTCATCAATGAAGGCCTTCCCATGTCAATTAGAATAAAAAAACAACTTTATCTCTCTACCAATCTCTTAAACTTATTTAAAGTTATCATAGAATAAGTAATTTAATCAATCTTTAGAATTAAAAAATAAAACTAAAAATAAATGTTAACATTTATTAACTATTATTTTTTATATATAAGTTAATTATTATTTAAATAAATATGGCTAGAATTAAATATCAAATTTGCAACATTCCTTATTTTTATAAAAAAAATGAAAAAGAATTTTTGGTTGTGGCTGAATATATAAAGTATTTTGACATTAAGAATAGGGGTTATATTTTTTCTGGAATAAAAAGCGTTAATGAAGTGGATAAAGAAGGTAATTTAACTAAATTAAAAAAATATACAAACTTTATATGGTCTAGTAAAATAACTTTTTTTACTTCGGTAGGTTTAACAATGGTTGATTTTTTCGCTCTCATTTTTGGTGTCTATGGAATTTTTAATGGCAATATCGTTGGTGGTATTTTTTTACTTATTTTGACTGCTGTAATTGGTTTAATAAATTCTGAATTAGGAATGGTTATCTCAAAATACTTTCTTGTAAAAAAACCAAAAAGTTTTGGTTGGACTTTTCAGAAAGGAAAAACATTTTTATTAAACGATTTATCAGTTTTGACTGATAAAAACAAACTTTTTGAACCTTTTAAAATTTTTTAAAACACATTCATCTCAGACTTACTAGCTAATTTATTGGATAGTATTTTTATCTTTTATCACCAACTATCTCTAGTTTACTATTGTTAAAATTTTGTTCAGGCACTTTTATGTTTGAAGATAAATTACTTTTATTAAAGTTGTTAAATATAAAAGATAAAATTAGAAAAATTATACCCAAAGTAAAACATATTTGAATAAAAGCTAACATTTTATCTTTTTTAATTTCAGTAATTTCATTCATGTTTTCTTTAATATCATTTGAATGTGTTTTCCATAAATCTTCTGTATTGCGATAATTTGGAATACTTTGATTTCTAATAAAATTAAACTCACTTTCTTTAATTTCTTCCAATTTAGATGTTATTGATTTAAATTTTTTAAATGTTCCAATAATTATATTTTGAGTTATGGTTGTAGTATAAATAAAAGGTAAACCAGTAGATATTGATAAAAAAATTAACGAAACTAAAATAAACCAATTTTGACCTGCTCCATTACTACTTAATGCTACGACAGCACCAATAATTGCACCTGATATTGAAGATAATTGAAGCATGGATGAGCGTAACTCTTTAGCATTTGACCCTTGAAATTCAGCATGTTCTTTTTGAATTTTTAAAATTAAATCACTATTAGTAAAATATGATTTTCTTGTATTTTCAATCCATTTTTTATGTTCTTCTCTTAATTCTTGAAGTTGTTTATTGAGATTTCCCTTTTCAATTTCAGCATTTTCACTTATACCATAAGTGCTGAACATAAATTCCTGTCTTTCAGAAACCAACTCGTTGTTTTCTGCTAATAAAAAGGTTTTAAGTAGCCCGAGTTCAAAAAGTAAATTTTCTATTTCTTCAACTCTTAATTCCCAAACCGATAATAAAGTTCCTGATATTTTTATAACAACATCAAAAGTGTTCTCACTATTTAATTTTTTTTCAACAACAGTAAAACCTACTGCTTCAAAATCTCCTGTTTTATCAAGTCTGCCATAATAAGAAATTTCATATTCTTCTCCAAAAATCGAAGTATAGTTATATTTTTTTATTTCAGTCACAATTTAGGTCTATTATAGCAATAATATAATAGTTATATTACCTTTAAGGAGTAGTTATTGGGTACAAAATTATACTTAAATAAGTCTTGGGGGAATAATTCATAGTAGATTTTCAATTACTTTCATTGGAAGAAATAGTTTTTTACCAGTGAGTTTATAAAAACCAAGACTTTCGTAAAAATCTATTGCATATTGGCTTTTAGCATCTACTATAACGCCAGTTATTCCAATTTCTTTTGACACATCTAAAATTTTTTTAAGTGCATGAAACATAAGAGTGTTACCTATCTGTTGTCTCTTATAATTTATGTCTCTAGCCAAACGACCAATCCTTAAAACTGGAACCTTATGATATATTGCTTGACCTTCATATTTAACATCTTCCCTACTAACTTCTGCAGCAGATAAGCTATAAAAACCAAGGATTTCCTTGTTTTCGTTTTGACATATAAAATTTCTCGAGAGTCCTTCTTTTTCTTCTCTTGCTGCTAGTGATTGAAAATATAAATTAAGTTCCTCTTCTTCGCATTTAAAAGAGACTATATTTTCTGAAGTGATATTTGAGATAGGAGAAAAACAAAATTTAGATACACTCTCCATATTCTTGGAATAGTTTTACTAAATTTGAATTTGGCTCTGGTGGGTTCTTTATTAAATCAATGAGTTTTTTATATGAGTTATTATTTAATATAATTTGGTCAAGTTTTCCAAAATTTTGAGATTTGTTCAGCAACGAAATATCAAATAAAGAACTGGTTTTTTTATTTAATAAACTAAAACTATATGTTTCGTTATCAGTTGAGTTAAATCGATAATAAACTTGGTTAATATAACTAATAAACTTTGAGTTCTCAAACTCATCCATAAGAGTATTTTCTTTATTTTCATCAGTTGTGTAATAGCAAAAGAAAAATTTTGACCTATCAGTTGGATAAATATAAGGTTTCATATCTATTTAATATAATTATTGTTTTTATTTGTGATAAATTCAATAGCTTTACTGAAAAAATCCATACAATTATCAAATGTATATTCTTCATTATTTACAGTATTGATGTCAAAAGTATATATTATTGATTTATTATCTTTGTCGTCTGGATTGTTTTGAATTCTAAACCATACATTCGTTTTTTTATCATCTATCTGAACAATATCTCTCGTTGCTAAATTTATTTCCTCTTTCTCTATCTTTTCTTTTAAAAAATTTTTAGAAATATAATCAATAGAGTCATCTTTTAAATCTGAAAACTCTAATACAATACCAAGCTTGACTAGTGTTGGTTTCATTATATTATAAACACTTTGAATTACATCAATATAGCTGGTGGCTATTGGTGAAAATTCAGAAAAATCAGCTTCTATTTTAATAGGAAAATCTGTTCTTGATTTAGAAATAACAAGCTGTAATGATTCAATACTATCTTTGAGAATTATTCTTGGTACATCAGATGGAGCATCTTCTGGAACTGGTAGAATTAAAGGTTCGCCATCAAATTTTCCTGTTTTTTCACTTATTTGAGTTGCTAACTGTAATTTATTACTTATATTTAGTGATGAATAAAATAGTGCAAAATGTAATTTAGTTAGTTTCATATTTTTATATTAACTTATTTTACCACTTCAACAATAGTACATAATTAGTTATATTACCTTTAAGGAGTAGTTGTTGGGTATAAAATTATACTTAAATAAGTCTTGGGAGAATAATTCATAATACTGAGTTAAATCTAGAATAACCGAGTCCCCCACCTTGTATGTTTGGGTCACCAAAGAATTTTTGAAGTGTGATGATGAAAAAAAGTTTTTTCTTATAATATTTTGATATATACGTTTTTATGCTATAATTTCTTCGTTTAAGAGATAGAAATGTCTTTTAATTTTCTTCTTCTTGCACACTAAAAAAAATGGAGGGTATGGTATGGAGTTCAAGACGGCCTTTGTCAAGGGATGCCAGATGGCAGAAGCGGCTCTCCGAGAATTGAATGACGGTAACAAAGGTGTCTATCTGGTTGTGGCCTATGGCAAACAAAAAGATGATTTCAGTAACGAACTAATCATCTTTGAGAGAGCAATTGGAACGCCGGATAACGAATGCAGACAAGTGGCCATGGATAAGGCTGAAATTGTCTGGGAGACAGGTGTTTCAGGCGATGTTGTCGCCAGACATAGCCCGTTATACCTGCTTTCCAGGGAAAAGACCTGTCTCTGGGAAGGTTCAGCGACAAGGGTCATGGGAAAGATCGCGATAGTGGTCTCTGTTTCCGGATCTACCAGTCTACGTGACAAATTCATCGCTGAAGTGTTCCTCTCGAGGGCGGAACTGTTCCTATCCGAGAAAGCAAAGAAATCAGTCGATGGAGACCACGGCTACCTGAAAGTAAATCAAGATCAAGACCAATAACAACAATCAAAGCAAGAAGAAGAAAACGGCTCTGGAGGAGATGTTGGTGTAAAAACCAAAACATCTTTCCAGGGCCTTTTTTTTAACAAAATTTATCTTTTATTTCTTTCCAAAACAAAGCGACAGTATTAATAGATCTGGCTTTGTCATTTTGGTGTTCTTTGAATGATTCAAAAAGAGAACCACTAGAAAAAACTCTGGCGATAAAATCAGCGCTATTGGAACTCCCAAAAGGTAATTTGACTCCCCTTTTGGTAATAGAGAGTAAATTGTTTCGATTGAGATAATTTAAATTATCATATTCTTGACGGCCGACAGGATGGGCAAAAAACAAAAAAGATCCACCGATAGAATTGCTTTTGAGTAAAGCTTTGAAGGCTTGCTCACTAGGTTTAGTGATCTCAGCGGCGATAATGTTATTTTTATAGATATCGTTGTAAAGATCGACAATTTGTTTGTAACTTTCTGAAACATAAAGGCTAATATATTTTTTGTCTTGAATTTTATTAATAAAATTTTTAGTAAACGGAGCTTGACGACAAACGATATGGAAATAAAATCTAGGAGAAAGACGATGAAGTTTTTTGGTTAAGTTGATAAAAAAATCAGTGCCGACAGCGGCTCCAGATATGGGAATGATAATGTTGATCCTACTTTTTGATTCAGGGTTATATTGTTCTTGACGTTGAAAAATTTTAGAATCTGATAAAGATTCTGAAAGAACTGGGTTAACCGGATATGGGATAACTGAAAATGGAATTTTTTTGAGCTTTTCTTGACTGCCATATTTCTTTAGTTCATCAACAGTGTATTGACTAGGAGCAATAATTAAATCAGCAACATCAACATACCAAATATATTGAGGCGAATCGTCAGTAACCTGAACAACTAATTTAATCTCAGTTTTGAGTTCTTTTTCAAGAGACTCTTTTAAAACACCAATTTGATAAGCCAACCCAAAATGAGTTGAAACAATGATTATTTTTGAAGGGATTGAAGGTTGGGATTTGATTAGAGAAGTAAGTTCTAGAAAAATATTTTCAGTGTGGGTTTTTAAATATTTTCGATAATATTTGGTAAAAATTCTTTGAGGAGCACCACCTTGAAACCATTCCATAATTCGCCGAGCAAAACTGTTAAGACTGGTGAAGCGATGAATTGTTTCTATGGTTGGATCGCCCGGAGAAAAAATTACCCAATCAAAATCAGAAGGTAAACCGTCTTTTAGAGCATCGGTAACTCTTAAATGACCAAGTCCAGCAGGAGCATAAGTAAGAACAACTAATGGTTTTGACATATGAAATAGTGTAATAAAAATCAACCAATTTTTATACTATGTGAAATGCGTTTGGAAACGAAATGCACCAGAATTCGATAAAAAATAAACTGTATAATTTAGGAATGAAATTTAGCGAACAAGTTTATGCTGTGGTAAAAACGATCCCAAAAGGGAAAGTAATGACATATAAACAAGTAGCGGAAAAATTGAATTCAATTGCCTACAGGGCAGTAGGACAAGTATTAAAAAATAACCCTGATGTAAAAAATATTCCTTGTCATAGAGTAATTAAAAGTAATGGGGATATTGGCGGGTATTTTGGTAAGACTAGTGGAGAAAATATAGAAAGAAAAATAAAACTGTTGGAAAATGAAGGGGTGAAGATAAGGGGAAAGAAAATCAGTGGTTTTTGTTATATACTCTAACTCATGAAAAATAAGACCGTTTTTTGGTGGATTTTGGCTGGAATACTGGCGTTAATTTTGGCTGTCTTGGTAGTTTTTTATTTTAACTACAACAATATGGTAGTAAAACCTAATAAAACCCAAAACACCAACACTGAGGTAACACCTACAGCCACACCAACACCTGATCCATTGGCGGCTTATTCTATTTTACTGTTGGGCTACGGTGGAGGAACTCACGACGGAGGGTCGTTAACTGATTCAATTATGCTGGCTCAAATTGACCCTAGGAATGAAGAGGTAGAACTGATTTCTATCCCAAGGGATTTGTGGGCACCAATACAAATCAACGGAGAAGAAACAGAAAACAAAAAAATAAATGAGGCTTATGCAATTGGTTTTGATAATAAAAAGTATCCCAATAAAAAAATAGAATTTACAGGCAAAGCCGGTGGTGGAGAGATGGCAAAATATGTAATTGAACAAGTAACTGGAATAAAACCGAACTATTTTGCAGCGATAGATTTTGATGGTTTTGTGAAAATAATTAACAGTTTAGGTGGGATCGATGTAAAGGTTAATCAAACTTTTGATGATCCTTTCTACCCTATTGAAGAACTTAAAAATGATACTTGTGGAAAAAGTGAAGAAGAAATGAAGGCTTTGGAGGCAACCATGTCAGGAGATAAATTAGAACAACAATATGTCTGCCGATATGAGAATTTACATTTTGATAAAGGAATCCAGCATATGGATGGGGCAACATCATTAAAATTTGCAAGATCAAGACATTCAAATATTGGCGGTGGAGATTTTAATCGGGCCGAAAGACAAAAGTTGGTAATTACAGCTATTAGAGATAAAGTGATAAATATTGGATTTATTTCAAAAATAATTCCAACAATACAAACTTTGACCAGGCATATTACTACTGATGTTGATTTTTCAACGATGAGTGAACTAATTACTAAATTTCCAGAAGTGGCTGATTATAAAATAATTTCTATAGCTTTGACCGACAAAAATGTGTTGATGAATACTAAGGCTAGTACCGGACAGTTCATTTTATCGCCAAAGGCAGGAGAAAATAATTGGAGTGAAATACAGGAATTTATTAAGAACAAGGGAGTAGCGACGACATCGGCAACAATAAATTTGGAAAACTGATACAATACTTAGTATTAAAATTAGAAAAAATTAATAAAAAAACAATGAGAAACTTTAATAATGACCGTGGATTTAAAAATTTTAGTGACAGAAGCTTTGGTGGTGGAAACAGAGGTGGAAGTGGTTTTGGTGGAAACAGAGGTGGATTTGATCGAAATCGAAATGATCGACAAATGTATGATGCTATTTGTGATAAATGTGGCAAAGACTGCCAAGTGCCTTTTCAACCAACCGGAGAAAAACCGGTCTATTGTAGCAATTGTTTTGAAAAAACTAGTGGACGTGATGGTGGAAGCGAGAGAA
>CAZWZK010000011.1:3464-19320 GCA_964638385.1 uncultured Gammaproteobacteria bacterium | reverse complement strand
ATTCCCCGTCTTTTGCAAAGACTGGTGATTTTACTGACGAGATCGTTTTGATTGTCTGCCATGTGTTCTCCTAAAAAATAATTAATATCTTTTAGGGACTCCGAGATATTGGAGCGGTTCCACCCTATTTAATAGATTAATAATCTATTCACTTGATTCAAGATTACTTGTCAACTCGCGAAGTGCCAGTTCGGTCATAATTGACGATGAGTATATTTTACACTAAGAGGATGTTTATTTAAACAAGAATATCTTTTGTTGTTGATTATTCACAAAATAAACTTCTGCTTTAGGTGAATAATGGAAGAATTCTAATCCGGGAATTTTTTGGGTTTTATCGAAGTTTTTGGCAGTAATATCCCCTACCCAGCGAGGGTATTTATCTGGAACACTAAATCTGATTCTGTCGTTGATTGTATCTTGGGGTATATGGATAATATCTTGAATTTGAGTGAGATTTAGACCCCAATCAAACATAAGTCGGGGAATCATAAAAGCTTCTATAATTGGCTTTGAATTGGTTTTGGGAACGACACTGATTTGATATTCTGGTTGATATCCATCAAATAAATAATCCCAATCCCAAATTAATTTCCATTGGTTATTCATTTTTTGAAAAGTTATATTACTGGTATTTTCAAGATGGCCATATCGGGTTTGATAACTGGTATGTAGAATTCCAGTAACAATGTTTTTGTTGAGCTGAATGTCGGTTATTTCAGATTCAATTTTTCTGGTACCAATTTGATTGAGGAAATTTTCATATGAATTTATAAAATATTCTTCATCTATTGATTTCCTTTGTTGGGGAGATATGGCTCGATAAAGTTCGCGGTAATCCCTAGTATTAATGAATCTGACAGTACTTTCGATGGTACCCTGATATGGTTGTTTGATAATAGAAAGATAATAAAAAGGAAGATTTAAAAGAATTAAAAGATAAATTAGAAGAGGTTTTTTCTGAAGACAAATGGTAATTAAAAGACAGAAAGTTGGAATTATTGGCATTAGATACCTCGGGAAGAATGGTAAAAAACAGTTTATTACAATGAATGATAAGGAGAAGAAACATAAATAAAGAGGTAAACGTTGTTTCTTTTTAATAGAAAAAATGATTAAGCTGATTAAAAGTATAAGACCGACAGCGAGCATGGGAGACCAATCACCGAGTGTCCCAGGTTGGGCTCCGGCCCAAAAACCATGATATTGGTTAAATAAAATACCTTTTAATTGATTGAAATGATCTATTTGGCTATTACTTTGCCCGAGGTAAAAAAAGAAGGGTTTTTGATGAAGTTTGATCCAGGGAATTGGATTTGGGTGTTGGATAAAATAAGAAATAAAAGACAAACAATAGCCAGTAAAAGTACTGACACTATAGGCTAAAAAATTTTTAATTTTTTGTGTCTTGTTGGTTAGGATAAAGGTAATTCCTATGAGGAATATTAAAGGAGAATAAACACCGATTTTACACCCGGTGGCAATACCTAAAAAAATACCAGCAAGAATTAGTTTTTTAAATTTATTTGATTCCAAATATTGGAGAAAATAAAGTAAATGAAGTAAAAAGAAGAACATTAAAGGCAAATCAAGCATAGTTTCTCGGACTTGAGTAGAAACAAAAGGAGATGACCCAAAAAGTAACAGAGTAAGTAGTATTGGAGTTAATTTTTTTTTAAAAAAGATTTTAGAGATTAAATAAAGAACAAAAAAAGATGCCAGATACAAAACAATACTTAACACATACGGATTAGAAACAAATCTTTCGGCTAATCCATAAAGTAATTTAGCAAAAGGAGGTACTTCGTAATTAATATTGAAAGGATTTTCTCCAAAGGCCAACCGATAACCAACAAACTTATACAGATCTCCATCACCAATACCTCGGATACTATTGGGAATGTTCCATTGAGAATGGTAATACCAGTTTTCGTAATATTCCGGCTCATATCTGTAAGAAAATACTTGTCGGGAATAATAAAAAGTTAGAGAAACAAAAATTAAAATTAATATTTTTATGAAATTATTTTTCATCTAAATAGTTTATTACTTTCTAATGGTTTTTCGATAATTGACTCAAAAAATCGCTTGATAAGTTTTTGACTGGTTTTGTAATCTTTGTTAGCAAAATTTTCTTTGATGTCGTGGGGAACACCAAAACCCAGAACCTCCAAAAAATTAATTTCGTTTTGGATGTATTGACTAATAAGATTTTTGTTAATAGCGGTAATAATATTT
This sequence comes from uncultured Gammaproteobacteria bacterium, assembly GCA_964638385.1. GTDB lineage: Bacteria > Patescibacteriota > Microgenomatia > UBA12405 > UBA12405 > WARW01. The sequence continues at coordinate 17,082 of CAZWZK010000011.1, read as the reverse complement.
TGGGAAATATCAAACATTTTTTCGATATGTTGATTTTCGGCAACAAATAAGTTTACTATTTCTAAAAAATAAAAAAGAAGATTTAGTTGAGCCAAGTTTTTATCCGTTTGCATGAAAGGGATAAGGTTTTGAGATTCAGAAATCCAAGTAAAATCATTTTTTTGATAAAGTTGAACTTTAATAGTGTTTCCTAATTGAAGATTCCCAAGTCGACTACTTTTGATGTTTTTAGCCCCTTTAGCAAGAGCGACTATTTTGCCTAATTTTGGGGTTAAAATTGTTATTAATAAATCTGACTCTTTTGAAGTTTTTTTATTAATAACAATACCTACAGTTGAGGTGTATCGATCCATTTAGAGCGATAGTTTAATGGTTTTATCGGCAACCCATTGAAATTCTGGTTGTTTTTGGCCGTTTATAGTTAGGTCGTAATCAACTGGTTTGGTACCAGGTTGTTTTTGAAGAACTAAGGTATAAGTTTGGCCAATAGTGGCTCCGGAAGTGTATTCAATGGAGGTTTTTATGTTTGATTGTGGATTGAGTCCAAATTTATTACCATAAAATCCTTCAAAAACTTGTTTATTGAGTTCTTCATATTGAACAGTTTCAACTTCAGATCCTGTCATTTTGGTGAGTTTTGACCCGATAGGAGTATAAAATCGGAAAAGATTTCTATAAGTAGAAGCATTGAGACAAAGGTCACCCTTTTCAAGATTACAGTTTGATCCAGCGGCTGGGTTGGTGTAGGTTACTGAAATTTTATGTTCAGCGGTACCATTTTTGATGTTGATATCGTGTTTGATTTTTTGAGTAATAAAAATATTACTTTTGGCACTAGCAAAGTTGGCGTCATTAAGGTGAAGATAGTCGACTGATTTGTCTGTATCGACTATTTTACCGGTAATATTGGCTAAATTCCCTATCTCTTGCATGTCTTTGTCGGGGAAATAAGCCATAATGTGTTTTTTATTAATATCTTCAAAAAAAGTTTGGATTATGGGGGCCATTTTGTTTTTTTCTGATCCCATAACATTAGCCAACAAAGCAGACATTAATGGATTCATAAAATCCTTACGGTTTTTTTCAATATAATCTCGAGGACGTCCAGACATCCATTGAAGTTCATAAATGATCTGAGGACAACCGCTACATCTTTTGTCTGGTTCGGCAGTAAAAGTTCCGACTCTGGTGTCTAGCTTACCTAAGACTTTGACTAAATCAACTAAAATTTGAGTATCGATGGCAACGACGGCATCAAATTTGTCCTTGTTTCCCATAGCTTTGGTGTATTGCTCTAAAAAAATTTGAGCATTGGTTGGGAAGTCAGGAGAAAGATTGCTGTCTCGGAGATTGAGATAAGGGACATTGATATGATAGCTCTTGATTAATCTTGGGGCTGGAACTCGGCTGTTAATTTTGTCATCAAGGTCGTAAATATTACTAGCATTACCTGGAGTAACTTTCCCATTGGAAATAGTGAGAGTACTATAAGCAGTCCAAAATCCACCACCAGGACGAAGTTCGCCGTCATTTTGGAAGACCATTAAATATTTGCGAGGACTATCTTTACCGAGGAGCCAAGAAACTTTGGAGATTAATGGTTTTCCATCTTTGACTAGTTTGTAACCTTGATCGACCATTTCTTGAGCTTGAGTAATAGTTGATCTTAATTTAATCCCTTTGATTTCTTCTGGATAACGTGAAGCGTTAATTTGGTTGAGGGAGGTTTGGATTTGGGAAACTTTTTGTTCGACAGTATCAAAATATGGAACTAATCCTTCAATGGATTGGGTTAAAAACTCAATTCTATCTTCGGTAGTTTGGGTACTGCTGGTGGCTCCACCTTTGATACCCAAGAAATCTTTGTATGGCTCAACTGCTTTGATTAAAATATCTCCTGTTTCTAGACCATTTTTGGCAATAATTAAAGCTTGTTGTCCATCTTTATAGTAATTATTGATGACGGGTAATGAGCCGACTAATTTAAGTTTAGAGTAAGACGATTCGATTAAGCCTAAATGATTTTTGAGATTATCAAGGTTGATTTTGATTTGATCTAAATCTTTATCGTTAACTGATTGTTGTAGTTTATTGGCTTCAATTTTGGTTGATTCTAATTGAGCTATAAGTTCTTTTCCTGGCAGAAAAGCAGTGAAAAACAACCCAACAGCAAGAAGGATGATGACTGAAAAAATAACACCAACAACCTTGAGTATTTTGTGTTGGTTTTTTTTAACTTTTTTTCCAGGTTTAGTATTAGCGGCTTTAGTGATTAGATCCATAGATAATTTTAAACAAAAACAGAAAGATTTACCAGCGAGAGATCATCGACATAGGTGTTTTGAGGATAATCAAGATTTCTTGGCCAACTGATTGGTGTCGAATATATTGAGAATCGAGTTTGGCACGTTGTTCAAAATTAAGCTCATTGCGTCCTGATGTTTGCCAAAGGCCGGTGATGCCTGGTTTGACAGAGCGGATGTCGTTTATATATTTTTTGGTGTGAGGATATTTTTTTTCGTATTCTTGCAATTCTTCTTCACGATAAGCTCTTGGACCGATCAAACTCATCTCCCCTTTTAAAACATTGATAAGTTGAGGAAATTCATCAACTGACGAAGCTCGAATAATTTTTCCAATAGGAGTAATTCTAGGATCTTCTGACATAGGTAATTTCCATCCGGCTTCTTTATATTTTTTCCAAAGTTCTGGATAATTTTCTCGAAGTCTTTTGTCATTGTCTCCGGTGTACATAGAACGGAACTTGTACATCCAAAATTCTTGGTTATTTTTAGTGACTCGTTTTTGTTTGAAGAAAATTGGTCCAGGTGAAGTAACTTTTACAAGGATGATGGTAATCAAAAAGATTGGGGAAAAAAGGATGATAAGAAAAATGGAACTAAAAATATCGAGACATCTTTTAAAGATATTAAAACCGGTTTTGTTTTTCATTATTTTTTTAAAAAATATTGTTTATATTTTTTGTTTTTAACCATAAGACTAACTAAATCACGAACATGATAGCTTTGGTCTAAATTACAAATCAAAAGACCGTCAGGGGTATCGATAACAGCTAAATTACTGACACCGACAAGTCCGATTAATTTTCCCTTTGGACCATTAACTAAACAATTTTGAGAGTTAAAAGAAAGGTATTCAGTTTGACGATTAATAATAGAGTTGCCTTCTTTGTCAGAAAGAGATTTTTGATGAATAGATTTCCATTCACCAATATCGCTCCAGTCAAAAGTTGCCGGGATAACAAACATTTTGTCACTTTTCTCTGAAATTGATCGGTCTATAGGCAGATCGGGTGATTGTTTGTAAATAGCAGTGAGTTCTTTGGTTTCAAGGTTTTTAAGAGCGGTTAGTTTTTGATACAGGGCAAAATATTGTGGTTGAAGCCTTTCTATTTCTGAAACCATATCGGTTAAAGTAAAAGTATAAATACCTGAATTCCAAAAAGCACCTTTTTTGATTAGGTTTTGAGCTGTTTCTTTGTCTGGTTTTTCAATAAAAAGACTAACATTAGAAACCGATTTATTTTTTTGTTGAGGAATTATGTAACCGTAAGCAATATTTGGGAAAGAAGGCTTGATTCCGATAGTGAGAATTTTGTGATGTCTTTTGGCGAGACTAACTGACTGATTGATAGTCTTTTTGAAACTTATCTTTTTTTTGATGTAATGGTCGGCTGGAGTGGTGGTGATAACTGCGTCAGGGTTGATCTTTTGGATGTGAGCTAAAGCCAGAACAATAGCCATGGTGGTATTTTTTTTGTCTGGCTCATAAATAAAATTAGAAGAAGGAATTCTTTTTCCGATCAATTTTTCTAATTTTGATTGGTAACGTTGATTTGAAAGAATAAAAATATTTTTTGAAGGGCAGATTTTTTGAGCCCGGCTAAGAGTTTGTTCCAAAATAGTTTTGGAACTAAAAAGAGGAAGAAATTGTTTTGGTTGGCTGGCGTATGATAAAGGCCAAAGACGAGGCCCGGTGCCGCCGCAAAGAATTACTATATAGTGGTTTGATGCTGTTGCCATAATTGGTTAATGGTTTGTTTAAAGTGTAACATGAAATTAGATTGAGAAAACCTAATAGAGGAATTAACACAATCATCGATAGAGAACTTTTTTGGGTCAAATTTTTTGATAGCGCTTATTAATGACTTGGTTGTTTGATGTGGATAAAGAATTCCTGTTTTACCATTAATTATGGTTTCTGTCAGACCACCTTTATTAAGAGCAATAACTGGTTTGCCACAAGATTGGGCTTCGACAGGAGTCAGTCCAAAATCCTCTATTTGGGGACAAATTAAAGCTTGACAGTTTTGGTAAAGAACAAGTAATTTTTTTTGTGATACTTTCCCAAGGAAAATAACTTTTGATTTTGGATTTTTATTTTTAAGTTGTAAAAGTTTTTGCTTGTCTCTCCCCTCTCCAACAATGATAAGTTTTTTATCAAGTTGATGACAAGCTTTGATGGCAAGGTCAATTCTTTTGTGGCGGACAAGGCGGGAAACAACTAAAAAATAAGGGTTTGACGACTCATTTTTTTTAGGGACAAAAAAAGAAGTATCAACCCCTGGATAAATAACTTGGGCTGTTCGATGGTAGTGGTGACTGATTCTCTCTTGGACAGTTTTAGAATTACAGAGAAGATGGTCTGGTCTTTGTCCGTAGATAAAATCGGTTTTTTGATATTTTTTGAGTAACGGTTTGAGTAGTTTGAATTGTGCTGGCGTTTGATAAAGATAACGGTTTACGTTATGAAAATAACAAATAGAAAGAATGGAAGGAGGAGTTATAAGACAATGACCAATCGTAGAAGTAGTGGAAATAACAATATCAAATTGAGAAAAATCAAATTTTTCTAAAGCTAAGGAGTAAAGTGGAGTGTAAAAGATCGGATTTTTGCAATGAAATGGCAGTTGATTAATAAAGGAAGTAGTCACTTTGATGGTTGTTGGTAACCACGATGTTTTTTTTTGGTCGTAAATTAAAGAGAATAGTTGAGCTTGAGGGAAAATATTAATAATATCGAGTAACACTTTTTCAGCTCCGCCCCACTGATTAAGCCAGTCATAAAAGATAGCAATTCTTAAATTTCTAATATCCAATTTCTAATTTCTAATTAGTAAATTTTTGTAGACAGAGAATGTTTTTTGAGCAGTACTGTCCCAAGAATATTTTTTGACTTGGCTGGCTCCCAATTTGATAAACTTTTCTCTGAGATCAGGCGATTGTTGAATCTTTTTGATTTGGCTGACTAAGTCTTGAGGATCTTCTGGATTGAAATAAAGAACAGAATCTTGATAAATTTCGGGAAGACAACTGCTGTTTGATGAAATAACCGGACAACCTAAAGCCATAGCTTCAAGCCCGGTAAGACTGAACCCTTCCATAAGTGAAGGGTGAACCAAAGCAATAGCTTCAGAGTAAATCTTTTTAAATTCAGTATCTGGAATATATCCCAAGAATTCGACTTGGGATTTTATCTTGTACTTACTAACAAGTTTTTCTATCCTTTCGGTAAAAAAGTTTCTAGCACAAATTATTTTTAATTTTACATCAGGTAAGTAACGCAAAGCTTCGATGATAACATTAACATTTTTGTGGGGGTACAAATTACCAGTATAAATGATGTAGTTTTCGTGGTTTTTATTTTGATCACTATTTTTGTTTAATTGATCAATTTTACTGATGAAATTTGGGTCTACGGCTTCGTGGGTAGTAGTAATTTTTTCGGGGTGAATATTGAAATTCTTGATGATATAGTCACGCCAGAAATCACTAGGAACGATGATAGTATTTGTTTTAATAATAATATCGGTCAATATCATGTAAAAAAAATGTTTGATCCAATATATTGTGGCGTTTTTGGTAGTATTGAGGCGGCCTTTAAAAAAATGTTTGATTAAATCATGAATAGTGACAACTGATGTTTTTAAATAAAGTATAGGTTTGTTGAAATGGGTAAAATGAACTATGTCTGGGTGGAGTTGATACAAAATGAAAGGCAAAATCAGTTGTTCTTTAATGGAATAGTGACGTATTTTGGTGGTGACATAGTTAAATTTATCACCTAAGTCTTTTTTGATTTCTGATTCTAATTCTTTATAAATTATTAAAGTAAACCGATATTTAGAAAATCCGTTTTGTTTAGTCAGAGCATAAAGTAGATTTTTGGTATATCGGCCAATACCAGTATGTTTTGGCCCATAAAGACGAGCATCAATAACGATATGGAGTTTTTTTGAAGAATTTTCTTTCATAAATATTTAGCTTTAATTAGCCTTTTAAATTCAAGTAGTTTTATACCAAACAAAACAATATGTTGGATTAGTGGTGAGTATTTTGGGAAAAGATTGTCTTGGTAAAAAATTCTCATAGCATTTGTGCTAGCTTTGGCGGCAGTTATTTTGGTTTGTCGACTGGCTTGAGTAATTTTACGGCTTTGATTTTTGATTCCAGATGAAACTCCCTGAAAATGGGTTATTTTACAATTTGGATTGAAATATAATTTGAAACCGAGCTGGTGTAATTGGTAGCAAAAGTCAAGATCTTCACCATAAAAAAAATATTTTTCGTTCCACCAATGAATGGTTTCACCAACAGTTTTTTTGACCATCAAAAAAGCACCGACGCAAGCCTCTATTGGATGGCTCATGTTTTTATCTAAATGCCCAAGGAAATAGCCATTGAATATTTTTGATTTGGGAAAAATTTTAGAGATACCACTAAAATAGCAAAATGATCTCCACGGAGTAGGAAAACCTCGGTGGCATTCTGGTTGCATTTGATTGGTGGCGGCCAAGTTGATATAGCAAGTGGCGGCGTCAACATCATTATTTGCTTGGAAAAACTCAATCATGTTTTTGAAAGTGTTCTTTTCAACAATAGTGTCTGGATTAAGGAATAAAACATATTTGGAGTCAGAGTGAACTAGTTTTATTCCTTGATTGTTACCAGCAGCAAAACCTTTATTACTATCAAGGATAAGATATTTAGTGTTGGGGAAACTAGTGTTTTGAGCCAGATTAATACTAGTGTCGGTGGAACAATTATCCACAACAATAGTTTCTGTTTGATATTTTCCCAAATCAGAATTAGTAATACTTTCAAGACATTGTCGGAGATAATCCCCTGAATTATAATTTAAAATAATTATTGATAAGTCCATACTATTTTTTGTTTATTTCTTGGTAGATTTTATTCAAGCCATTGACACTATTTTGGTAGGAATATTTACCACTGATGAGTTTATTGGCTTCCTCTCCCATAAGAATTCTTTTTTTATCATTCTTTAATAGGTCAATAGTATTGTTAGCAATATCTTCATATTTACAAACAATTGATTGTTTGTAATTTTCAATTTTGATTCCACCCATACCTTCGGGGGTAGTAATAATAGGAAGGCGGCAAGCCATAGCCTCGAGGAATTTATTACGGCTACCACCACCACTTCCCATAGGAGCAATTAAAGCCCAGCAATATTGATAGTAATACATAGGGTCATGAGCTTGACCATCAAAATCAGCTTCTTCGACAATAATGTCTGCTGAGCGATAGTGACCATAATATTCTGGAGCGGAACGACCAATGATAAAAAGTTTGCAATCAGGAATAGTTTTTTTGATTATTGGCCAAGAATCTTTAATAATCATTTCAACTGATTCTCGATTTTGCATCCACTTCATATTGGAAACGCCGAATAGTAGGGATGGAAATTTGCTCTTGTTTGTTTTTGGTTTTGATTCAAAAAATTTGTTGTCTACCCCGTTTTGAAAAAGCTTAATATCGTTACGTCCGGTGATAGAAGAAATAATTTTTTGATCTTCTTGAGCAAAAGCGACAACAGTATGGGTATTTTTCCAATAATAGGTTTCCCAATATTTAAGTTTTAAAACATCAAGCCAAAGGAAAGGTTTAATAATTTTTTTCCAGCCATTGACAGTTTCTACGTAGTGTTGATAGACAGCAAACTCGATAGTTTGATCGACTAAAACGATAGGGATATCTGTTTTAGGAATGTTGGGCATTAAATAAAAACATTCGCAGTGAATAAGATGATATTTTTGGCGGTTTAATTCTGCAGCAATGGTTTGTCTGAGGTCTTTGCTAATATAATTAGTGACTAAAAAAGGGTAAGTACTAAAGCCAGTATAAAGAATCTTTTTTAACTCCCAAGTTTTACCGCGTTTAACGACAATAACTTTTTTGCAAAATTGTTTAATTTCTTCTAAACCTTCTTGATCGCGGCTAAAACAAATTAAAGTAATATCATTTTCAGCAGCCAAATATTTTATGGAATAGTAAGAACTATTTTGACCACCAGACTGAGCTCTCCTGGGTAAGTAAGGAGTGATCATTAAAATTTTTCGTTTAGTCTGCTTCATTTTGTTTGTTTAATAGTTAATGATTTGTAGTACATAGCCATCATAATCCAAAAAAGGTACGCTGTTTTTGATGCTTCAAAGACATCAATAAAGACAGCGTTGGCAAGGGTGGTGATAAGACCGCCAAAGAAGATGATAGATATCAGATCATAGATGCTAGATTTTCTTTTGAAAAGTAAAGGTAAAGTTTTTATAATGAAAAATAAAATAATGGCGCCAAAAGAAATTAAACCAAAAAGGCCACTTTCACCCAAACATCGGAGATAATCATTGTCTGTGGCTAAAGTAATTGAGCCTAAGCCGCTACCAATTAAAAGGTTTTTTCTCCAAGCAGTAATAGCTCTGGGCCATTCAGCGTTGAAACGAATTTCTCCGGATCTGGCGACTCCAACATCAGCATCAACAACTGGATATTCTTCGGGTTGGTGGCGAACGATGGTGGGAGTCGGTTTAACCACTTGACCAGGGATAGAGGTTGGTTGATTAGTAGCGACTATGGTAGGAGTAACGGCTATAAAAGTTGGAGTCGGGGTTGTAGGTTGGTTTGTTGATTGAGCAAATTGATTTTTTAACGCTGGAATTGTGGCAAGTAATCGTTGATTAAGATCATCTGAGTTGAAAATACTAAAAACAACGATTCCAGAAATTGGTAATATCCACCAATATTTTTTGAGAAGAAATAAAACAATACAAACACCTCCGAGAAAAGCAAAAGTAGAGACTCGCGAAGCAGTAAAAGTAAATATTTGGTAAGCTGGCAACCACACAATAAAACTGAATATTTTGACAAAAATATTTTTGTTGATTAGGGCGACACCAAGAATAATAATCAAGGCAACACTGAGAAAAGCAGCCAAATCGTAATGGCCGGCAAAAGTAGAACTGACTCGAGTCCAAATATTCATTTGAATCAACTGACCTTTGGAAAATTCTGAATTCATAGTTGAGACAATTGGGAAGGCAAGATATTTTTGACCGTAACCATAAAAGGTAACTAAAGCGGTGGAGATAAGAAAAAATGTATAAACAAAACGAAAATCAGTGATTTTTTTGACTGAATCAATAGCAATAAAAAATAAAGACATATATTCAAAGCGGCGGAAAAGATGGAGAAGAAGGATATTTGTAGGTTCTGTTTGGTAAATTAAATAGGCATTAACAGCACTGATGGTTATGGCCAAAAAATAGACTAAAAACAATTTGGTGATTTTAACTTTGAAAACAGGAAAATTATTTTTAATTTGGTGTATAAGCCAAACAAAGACAGCTAAAGCAACAACAATATCGTCGAGCCGAATAGAAACATAGGTACCATTGACACTAACCAAAGGAAACTTTGGATATAGAGGGATGAAGAGTAACAGAATGGCAATGATGGGACGGAATATGTTTATATTTTTGAACATGCTTGGATGTAGGTAGGAGAAAAATGAATAACGGATCTGATTAGAGCATTCGTCTTTAATAGAAATTTTACAACAGGATATTGCCATTTGGGGCGGTGTTTTTTGAAAAAAGAAAGAAAGCCCCGATATTCATTGAGAATCGGATCAAGACGGTTTACCGCCGAAGCCCCTCCTAAATGAATGATTTGTGGTCCGACCAAATACCAAACTTGGTTGTTTGGAGTAGAATGATGGATTCGGTAAGATAACTCTAATTCTTCGCCGTACATAAAATAGTTTTCATCAAATCCGCCAACTTTGTCCAATAAAGGTTTACGAGTCAAAAAGAAAGCTCCGGTGACCCATTCTTGTGAATGGTCGGTGAGATAAAATTTATCTTTGGTATAAAAAGATGGAGTATGAGGGTGGATTGGTTTAACTAATTTGTTAACAAAAGGAAGATCATCTAGACTGAGACACCAAGTAAAAATATTCAATAAATTTGGGAAAAATCCTCCTGAAGCTTGGATAGTTTTATCGGAATTAAGTAATTGAGCGGTACAAGTAGAGCTTTCGGGATGAGAGCAAAGCCAATCAAGAGATTGACTAATAGCTGAATGGAGAATAATGGTATCTGAATTTAGGAACAAAATATAATTACCTTGGGCTATTTTAAGACCCTGATTGTTGGCTTTACCAAAACCAAGATTAGAAGTATTTTTAATAATCTCTAATTTACAGTTTTTCCGCCAGAGGCGGACTTCGCTTCGCTTCGCATTTTCTAAACTATTTTTTAATTCTTCAATTTTCTTAACACTGTCGTCGTGAGAATTATTATCAACGACAATGATTTCAAAAGGAGTTTGTTGTAAACCTTTGTCTTTTAAAATCGAGTTAAGACAGTTAATAGTAATATCAGCAGTATTGTAGGAAATAACGATAATAGAAAGAATCGGTTTCATGACTTTTTGATAAAAGTTTTAAAAACATAAAAGGCGACGATTAGTCCGGTTTCGGTGATGAAGAAAGAAGCCAGTCTGGAAGGAATACTGACCGGGAATCTTCTGATAGTTATTTTGGATTTGTATTCGATATTTTGATAAACAAGTTTGTTTTTACTACGGTTTTCTGGTTTAGTAAAAACATCATTTTCCCATTCAAAACCATTGATATAAAGTGATTCTTTGAAAGGTAGGACAAACTCTTCAAAATAATAACTAGGAATAGTGTTAACAATGATTTCTTTGGCTTTTTCAGGCGGATGATTTAGATTAATTCTAAAAATTCCGGTGTAATAGGCTTTGTAGAAATTCACAACCTCGGTTCGAGTCATGTTGGTGAAATAGGCCGTAACATTACTTATTTGGGTTGTATCTCCGGGAAGATTTGATTTGGCACTACTGGGTAAATCTGGCAGAATAGGGGCTGGTTTGATAAGGTAAGAAACCGCTAGAAAATTGAAAATGATAAGGGTAAGGATAAATATTTTTTTGGTCATTATTGAAAAAGCATAGGACGTCCAAGTTTATAATTTGGATTGTCAATTTTGCGGTCGCTAATTTTTTTGGCAGGGACACCACCCCAGATTTCAAAGTCAGGAATATCTTTGGTGACAATAGCCCCAGCGGCAACAACGGCCCCCTTGCCGATTTTGATATTTGGCAAAATAATAGAACGAGGCCCAATAAATACATAATCCCCGATTTCAACAGGCCCAAAAGAGTTCCCGTAGTTAGGCGAATTAATATCGTGTTCGTCGTTGTAAATTAAAACCTGACTGGCGATGCCAACATGATTACCTATTTTTAAAGGAGCACGACCATCCATGAAACAATGATCTCCTATTATGGTGTCGTGACCGATAGAAATGTTTGATGGTTTAAAGAAATTGGCACCAATGTGGATAGTGGAATCTAGAGGCATGTTGATTCCGGAAATAATATAGAAAAATTTTCGGACAAAATGAAACGGAATAAATCCAACAAAACGCAAAACCATTAACCAAAATTCAAGACAAATGGTTTGAAGACGAACTAGTATTTTTTTAATCATATCGTCTAAGGACAGATTCTTACCAGTACGATCTTTCATATAGTGTTAGTTTAACAAAAAGAAATCCTTGTGTCCTTTACAAGACTATTTATTGAATTTTTCAAAAACTTTTATAACTGATTTGGCGGTGGAATCCCAACTAAAATTATTGGTTTGCTTTTGACCCAAGGCGGAATATTTTTGATTGGTTGTAGGCTTGCTGATGTCAATCATTTTTTGGCAAAGATCGGCGGTGTCGGTTGGATCAATAAAAAGGCCGCAGTTTTGAACTACTTCTTTGAATGGAGGAATACTAGAAACAATTACAGGAGTACCGACTTTCATTGATTCGATGGCGGGGATGCCAAAACCTTCGTAAGTACTAGGTAAAACTGAAGCAATAGCGTTTTGATAAAGAGTCCATTTTTGGTCTTCGCTGACAAAATCAGTGAAAACAACTTTATCTTCAATCCCCTCTTGTTTGACCGTGGCAAAAATTTCATCAAAAAGCCAACCTTTTTTGCCGGCTATAACTAAATTAGGAGTTAGGTCGTAGTTTGTAGATCGTAGAAATAAAGCAAATGATTTAATTAAAAAAGGGATATTTTTGTTGGGTTTAAGAGTCCCCAAATACAGATAATAGTTGTTAGGTGTTAGATGGTAGGAAGACAAGATTTCTTTTTGAGTTTTTGAATTTATTTTGGGTGGAGTATCAACGCCGTTATAGGCAATACTAATTTTTTCTGGATCAATGTGGTAAGTTTTGATAATTTCGTTTTTGGAAAATTCGGAAACAGTAATAATATGGGAGGCTTTTTTGAGAGATTCTTTGGTCCAGTTAATTAGTTGATAAAGATCTTTTTTGGTAAATTGGCTTTGGAATTGGAGATAGCCAATATCGTGAATGGTGGGGACAGTGGGAAATGGTGAAAAGGAAGGAGAATAGTGGCTGGGTGAAAAAAATAAATTTAGAGGTGTTTTTTGGGTAAAGAGGTGGAATGGAAGAGCAACCCTAGTCCACATTTTTTTTGGGCCGAAAACACGATATTCCCAATTTTTTCTGGGTTTTGGTAAATCATTTGAAGGCTGATCTTTGAGATAGACAATGTATCGATTTTGGTTATCTAAGTTGTATATATGCCAGATAAGTTGAAAAGCATATTGGCCGACACCGACTTTGTTTTGAATATTTGCTTCATTGCCATCAATCCCAATTATCATAGTTAAGTATAAAATAGAATGTTATAAAGTAGAAAGTAAAGAGTTGTAAATTTGTAAGGTTTGTTGAGCGGTTTTGCTCCAGCTAAATTTTTGGCTAAGTTCAAGTCCTTTTTGTCTGAGTTCTTGACGTAGTTTTTGAGAATGAACCATTTTTTCAATAGCTTTTTCGATTTGGACAACTGAAGTTGGGTCGACTAAAATAGCCGCACCTTGGGATATTTCTCCTAAGGAAGAGTTGTTGCTGGTGATAACTGGAGTACCAACTTTGAGAGATTTGACAATAGGTAGACCAAATCCTTCATAAAGGGATGGGTACGCCAAACAAATGGCGCTAGCGTGAAGACCCACCAAATCTTTTTCTGGGATAAAACCTAATATTTTTATATTTGAGTCTTGGGTAGAGACGTCGTTTCCCCAACCGTATTTACCAGTAATAGCTAATTCAATTTTGGTTTTAGGGTATTTTTTTTTGAAAACTAAAAAAGCTTGAACTAAACGGTCTAGATTTTTGCGCGGTTCTCTGGTTCCTTGAGCAAGGATAAAATTTTCTAAACCATATTGTTTTTTGATGACAGATTTTTTC
>CAZWZK010000011.1:0-3454 GCA_964638385.1 uncultured Gammaproteobacteria bacterium | reverse complement strand
TTGAATAGTTGCTGGTAATTTTAAGAATTGGCTATATTTGGTTTCGGCTGATTCATAAACAACACTAGTTTTTTGGTGATCAATTTTTGGAAAAAGCTTAAAAAGATCGGACTGGGTATTTTTGGAAACACAAATAAAACGATGGCATTTTTTGGCAGCCCAGTACATTTTGTTTCGATGAGCCTTGACAACTTTGGAGTGGTGCCATTCCGGATGAAGAAAAGGAGTAAGATCATGGACTGTGGTAATAGTTTTGGCCCAAATAGTGGGAGGTTGAGTCCAATCAGAAGTGTGAAAAATGTCGCATTTGCCGATTAAAAATTCAATCGGAAGTAGTCTCAATTGATTCCAAACTATTTGGAGTAAAGTTGGCGGAAAACGAAAAGTATAAAGAGAGACATTAGTTTTTGACCCGAGACTTTTTATTTCTAAAGGAAGAGGCAGTCTAAGCGATGAATAAAATAATTTATAATGATTAGTCTTGTCTGTTTTGATTAGGTTTTTGACTAGATTTAAGGTGTAATTGCTGACTCCTGTTTGATAGCTGACAGAGGAAACGTCAATGCCGATAATCATAAGTGAGTATAACGTAGAAAGTTATAAAGTAGAAAGTTTATTAATGGATTTTAACAGGTTTTTAATTTCGTGGCGTTTTTGGAACATATTAGGGAGATTAATAATAACTTCTCCATATACCTTGATTATTGCTATTGGTAAATAAAATAAAGATTTTAGACGATATATTTCAATAGTTTTTTTGATCAAAGAATATAAATTGGAAAGCCTTTGAATAAAAATTGACGGTAAATTTGACCAAAAATCTTTTGAAGAGTAATTCTTGATTAGAATATAAAACCAATTTTTGGCATCCATGCGATAGCGGAGGTTACCCATTTTATTACTGGTCCCGCCACCTAGGTGGTATGAAAGAGCAGTGGGAATATAAACGGTTTTGTATCCAAATGTATGTAATCGAAAAGAGAGATCAACATCTTCTTCATAAGCAAAAAAATCTTCATCAAATAGACCAATTTTTTGGATAACTTCTTTTTGGTAGACAATAAGGGCTGCAGGAGCACCCCAGATATAAATGGCAGATGTAAGATGGCAGATGTCAGATAGAACAAATTTGTTACCGTTGGAAATATTAAAACATTTGCCGGAGTAATCAAATTTAAACCCTTGGGACTCAAATTTAGTACCATCGTTGTTTAAAACAGTACCAAAGAAGGTGGTTTCTTGGGAATTTTTGCGATGTTTAATTTCTTGAGATATTATCTCAAACCAATTGTTTTCTATAGTTAAATCATTATTCAACACGGCAACCCAAGAATGTTTTGCTTGATTGATTCCATAATTAACAGCGGCAGCAAAACCGGTATTAGATTTTAGATGATAGATCTCAGATGATAGATTTTTGGATTTTTTAATTAAGATTTTTTTGGCCAACGAAATGCTTTCATCAGTGGAGGCGTTGTCGACAATAATGATTTCAAAATTAGACTGAGGACAATTTTGAATGGCGATGATTAAACTAGTTAAACAACTGGGTAAAAAATCGGCTCCGTTACGGTTAGGAATAACAATAGAAAAATTTATTTTTGAAGTTGATTTTGATAAGGACTTATTCATTGATGCCAGGGATTGGAATAGTATCCCCTATTTTTAGATCAAGTTTAAAAACTTCATTGGCGTTTAATTCGATGACGTATTTGGCTGGTTTATCGTTGGTATATTCTTTTTCTGAATTTGTTTCTAAGGCGGTAGCAATTTTAACTACTTTATTATCAGAATCAATCCAAATCATGTCTAAAGGAATTTTGGTATCTTTCATCCAAAAAGGGTAGATCCCCTCTTTTTTGAAGACAAATAACATGCCGCAATTGGAACAAATTTGGTCACGACCAGAAAGACCTTTGGATCTTTGTCGTGAACTTTGGGCAATTTCAAGGTAGTAATCTTGGTGTTTGATGGTTAATCCAATACTGTTGGGCAATGACTTTTCTTTGGGACGGCCAAAGACAATTAGAATAGTTATCGTCAAAACAGAGATGATTATTCCTATAATAATGTTTTTTGGTAGATTTTTTTTCCTACTATTGGCCATGTGTAATTATTTTTAACATAATTAAAACCGTTTTGTCCAAGTTGTTGGCAAGTTTTTGGGTGATCGATTAAATTTAGTATTTGAAGAGACAGGTCGGCTATTTGGTTGGTTTTAAAAATTAGTCCGCCTTGAGTTTTTTGAACTATTTCGTTGAGGGCAGGAATGTCACTAGTAATAACAGGTTTTAGTCTAGCCCAGGCTTCGATCAATACCAAACCAAAACTTTCTTGTTGTGAAGGTAATACAAGAAAATTGGACTTATCGATGAGTTTGAATAGATTTTTTTGAGGAAAATCGAAAATGAAGGTTATTTTTGATTTAGTCGATTTTGGAAGGTGATCAACTTGGTTTTTGATTTTTGGGTAAAAAAGAGTTTTTTGACCGGCAATGATAAGTGAGATATTGGATCTTTGGCGGCAGATTTCGTCAAAAGCACTAATGAGAGTATCAACTCCTTTGTGGGCGGAAAGAGAACCAATAAACAAGATCGTAGTTTTTAGATCGTAGATCGTAGATTTTTTAACTTTATTTTTTTTTATTAAAAATTCTGGGTCGACACCATTGCCGGCAAGGATAATTTTGTTGGAATCAATTTTGAATTTTTTAATAAAATAGTCAGTTTCGTATTGAGTGAGAGTCCAAAGGTAATCAGCTTGTTGAAGAGTTTTAATTAAGGGTTGTTGATGAAAATCTGGATCGGTTTGGTGAAAAGATGAATTGATTAATAATTTAGTTTGATAATGGATGAAATTTTTTAGGATAAATTTAAGGAAATTGGCATACAAAACAATAGTAGTTGGTAAAGGCCCGGCAACAATTAAATCTGGTTTGAATTTGATTATTTTTATGACAGTACTAATGAAAGGTAAAAATTTAAATATAGGGCCTTTTTGAAAAACATTTAAAAGTTGGTGGAGGTAGAATTTTTGAGGAATGAATAAATTAATGAATTTAAGTGGTCGGCGAAGATGATGATAAACAGGTAGATAGATATTAAATCTTGGATGATAGATGTTAGATATTCTTTTGTATTTTGGTTTGGTGAAGTCGTCAGTGCTAGAGCAATCAGAAGAAAGATATAAGGTTTGATGGTTTTGAGATTCCAAGTACTGGCCTAGTTTAGAGACTACTCTCGATCCCCCATCAATAGCTGGAGGGAAAATGTGACTAATTAAAAGGATTTTGCTCATGAATATTTAGTAATATTATACGTGTTATCCTAATATCAAGTTATGTTCAAGAAAATAATTAATTCGAAATTATTGAAAGTACTAGTCTCGGTGGTACTTATTTATTTTGCTTTTAGAAAAGTAGATATAGGATTGATCCTTAGCCAACTTAAAGAAG
>CAZWZK010000010.1:3900-20005 GCA_964638385.1 uncultured Gammaproteobacteria bacterium | reverse complement strand
CGTGGAGTTTTTCTCTTTCATCCTTTTGAATTTTGGTCATAGTATGAAGAACATCAATAACTAAAACACCCATGACTACAGAAGAAAGAATATTTTTTAAATCTTGGTTTAGGGGAAGCCAATTGATAATAATGACAGGGATAGTATAGGCGAAAACATAAGCCCAACCTTGCCAACAATTTGGAGTAAGTCCCCAACCACTATATTTTCTTAAATTGAACCATTTTGGATTAGCAATCATATTTTTAAAAAATAAATAATTTATCGATAGATGTTTTAAGTGCAATAGCAACATCATGAGCCAGTTTAAGACTAGGGTTATATTTCCCTTGTTCCAAAAAGACAATAGTTTCACGTCGAACTCCGACTAAATTAGCCAACTGATCTTGAGTTAAATTTAATTTGGTGCGATATTCTTTAATTTTAGTTTCCATAAGTTATTTACAAATTGATTTTGGAGCAGCAAAAGAAGGATTACCATGTTTGACCCATTGGCCATTTTGACAAACCCAATTGTCTTCTCCGGAAAAAAGACGAATAGTAAACACTCCTAAAACAACAGATAAAATTATCATAAGAATTAAAGATCTGTTTTTTGATGGAGTAAATTTGATTTTGTTTTGAAACTTAAAAATAAAACTATAAAGAACCATAAGAGTACAAGTAGAATAAGCCAAAGTGAGGGCAATCGGTTCGTAAGCAGGATTTAAATTTTTGAAAGCATACAAAACAAACATAGCAAACACAGCAATCCAAGAATAAATTTGAATAGCCCAAGAGGCTGATTTACCAGCTAAAGCATAATCTCGTTCGTCAGCAATAACTTCTTTGACTTGGTGACGAAGATAAATTAAAACTAATGAAGTAACCACTAAAGTAGCTAATGGAATTAAGTAATTTTGGTAAAGAATTGCTTGGCTAAAAATAACTGCAATGATGACAGTTATTGCCAATTTGATTTGTTGATATTTTTTGATGGTCATGAATAATGTTAATTATTTCTAACTGATGTATGTTAGATCTAGTTAACATTTTTGTCAAGCCTTTTGGTTTTGGTGATACTTCATGAGGCATAAACCAGAAGTAATTTGATAGCCATGAGAAGTAGCTAAATTGACAGCTGATTGATTATCAATACCCTCTTGAAGCCAAATAACACCAAGACGTTCAGAATCAATAATTTCTTGAATTACTGATTCAACATCTTCGGATTTGCGAAAAATATCAAAAATATCAATAGTAATTTCTGAAGGAATAGAGGCAATGTTGGAATAAGATTTTTGGCCAAAAACTTCAACTATATTGGGGTTAACAGGGATGATTTTATAACCTTGGTTAATAAGATATTGAGCGACTTGATAGCTAGGTCGGTCGGGTTTGTCGGAAAGACCGATAATGGCAATAGTTTTGACTGAAGTAAAATCCATAATTAATATTAGTCGAGAAAATCGTGAACATCAAACTGATCGACAGAAAAATTCTGGCCATCAAAATCAAGAATAGTATAACCAGCTTCATGGATTTTGGTGGGGCCAATAAGATCGTCACTAGGGCGATATTTTGGTTCTAAAGCATAAACAGTATTACGGATAATACCGCTATGAGTAGAGATTAAGACTAAATTATCGGAGCTTTTAGAACAAACTTCTTTTAATTTGTTTTTAAAGAGAGAAATGACTTGATTAAGAGAAGTGTTGGTTTCAGGAGAAATCCAATTGGGATTTTGCATGGCAAATGCTTGAAGTTGGTCTCGAAATTCTTTGGGGTTTTGGTAGTTACTATAAGCATTAAATTCACCGAATTCTGGAATCTGAATAATATCTTTTATGTTAAGAATCGACTGAACAATTTGAGCACTTTGAATAGACCGAGCATAGAGACTGGAATAAATAATGGGGAAGTTAATTAATTGAGGAAATCTTTCTTTTAAGGTTTTACCCAGTTTTTCAATTTGACTAATACCAAAATCAGTCAGATGAACAGATTGTTTATCACTAACCACAGCAGAATCGATTTTTTGTTTTTCGCCATGTCGGAATAAAATTATCTTCATTACGATGATTTTACCCCAAAAGCTACAAATATATGGATTTATATCAATTTACCTAGAATTAGGGTATAATCTATGATGTAGGTGGGTTTCTGTCAAGATAATTGAGAAGAGGTCGCTACGAATATTAATAGTTTCTTACAAGAAAAATGATCAAGAAATTGTATGTTGGCGGCTTGTCTTATCAAACCACTGACGAAACATTAGGAGCAGCTTTTGCTCAGGCCGGTACTGTTGTATCAGCTGTAGTTATTAAAGATAAATTTTCCGGACAATCAAAAGGTTTTGGATTTGTCGAAATGGATAGCGAAGAATCAGCTAATCAAGCCATCTCTTTATTTGATGGTAAAGAATTAGATGGTCGAACTGTCAAAGTTAACGAAGCCAGACCAATGGAAGATAGACCTCCACGCAGAGATAACTTCTCTCGAGGACCACGAAATGATTTTGGTGGTAATAGAGGTGGTAGCAGCAGATACTAATTTTTTAGTAAATGAAATAAAGAGCGTCGAAAGGCGCTCTTTTTTTTGGTTAAATTTTGGGGTACTGACACAACTCCATTTTGTTTTCGGGGAGGAGAAAACGGCGACTAGGTTTGAGCTCAGTGATAAATTCTGGAGTATGACTAACGATAACCATAGCTCCTTGATAGGATTTTAGAGCTTCAAGGATTAATCTTTGAGAGAGAACATCAAGATAAGTGGTTGGTTCATCGAGAATTAAAAGATTATAGTTTTTGGCCAAAAGAGTAGCAATAGAGAGGCGAGTCTTTTCTCCACCAGAAAGTGAGGCGACTTTTTGAAAAACTTTGTCACCCGAAAAAAGAAATTTTCCCAAAAGAGAACGAAGCGATTTTTCGTCCATCTGACATTTGTCTTTGACAGTATCAAGAAGAGTCTTGTTGAAATCAAAAGTTTCAAACTCTTGCGAATAATAGCCAATATTTAAACGCTCATCTTTTAGAATCTCCCCGCTGTCAGGAGAAATCATACCCATAATGATTTTGATTAAAGTACTTTTACCTGCGCCATTTTGACCAATTAGGGCAATTCTTTCGCCGCGTTTAATATCAAAATCAACATTATTTAAAACTTTTTTATCACCAAAAGATTTGGAAATACCCATAGCCATGATGGGGACTTCCCCTATCCAAGCAGGATCAGATAATTTCATTTTTATTTTTTTAGCTTCTGGAGGCATGGCTGGTAAAGCCTCAACGAGTTTTTCGATTCTTTTGGCTAAATTAAGTTTTTGACGGACACCTTTTTCTGATCGATTACCAGAAATTTTAAGTAAACCTTTTTTCATTTCGACAATACGGCGTTCTTGAGTGTGAATTTGATGAACCAAAACTTCTTCGCGTTCCCCTTTTAGTTTGACATAAAAAGAATAATTGCCATTATATTCTTCGATTTGTTTGGTTAGAGAATTAACTTCCAAAATTTTATTAATGTTTTTGTCGAGGAGAGCAAGATCGTGAGAAATAATGATCAAAGTTTTGGGGTAACGACCCAAAAAATTCATCATCCAAGCCTTGCCGGCGGCATCCAAAAAGTTGGTTGGTTCGTCAAGGAGTAAAATGTCTGGTTCGGCTAATAAAGCCCGAGCGATGGCTAATTTGGTCTTTTGACCACCACTGAAATGTTGCGGGGCATCATCAAGTAAAACTTGAGGCAGCTCTAATTTGGCGAGAATTTTTAGCATTTCATAATCTTCGTGAGAATTATTAGGGTCAAGATAGTTACGAATAGAAGTAGCGTGCTCCATTTTGTCATCGCGTTTGACTTCTTGAGGGACAGACATAATTTGGCCACTGATATCAAGTTTGCCGTCTTCAGGAAAATCTTCTTTGGTAAGTAACTTAAACAAAGTTGATTTACCAGAACCGTTGGCGCCAACTAAGCCGACTTTACTATTTTTGGCAACAAAAAAACTGGCATCTTTGAAAATGGCATTGTTACCATAGGAATAGAAGATGTTTTTGGCCAAAATCATGGGTTAATTTTAACATGATTAGGAATAGCCGATCAAAAAAATATAATGGTTTATTTTTCTTTAGAAATATCAGAAAAATCACGAAGCTTGTCCCATTCTTGACGAAACTTTTTCTCGTCTTTAATATCAATGAATTTGGCATACTGAGAATGAGTATCTTTGACTCGACGAACGTATTTAATAGGACACCAATATCGTTCAGTTCTTCCACCAATTTCAGCACTGTAGCGGATTAAGTTATTTACATAGGAACAGTAATAACAATTAAGTTTTTCCCACGGATTAAGACAAGAGAGCAATTGGCGGTCATAAACAAAATAATCACGAGGGTTAACAGTAGGGATTCCATAAAGACGGAAACAAATTTGGTGATAAATTTCGATACTAATATTCCAGGCGATAGCTGGAATCATCATACCGTAAATAAACGGAGCACTTAAAAGATAACGCCAATTAATTGGTAAAAATAATTGTTTGCCACGATGACGCCATAATTTAAGAAAGTCGCGGCGGGCGTTAACTCTTCGAAAAACCCCTTTTTTATTCATAAGACGCTCAAGAGCATCATCAAAGTTTTTTCTGGTTTCGTTTTTAAATTTCTCTAGATTGGAAAAGGAAAGGTTGGACAAAGATAATTCTTTTTGAACTTTTTGAAGCTGAGCATTAAGTTTGTTTCTAATAGACATAGTTAATTAAACCATAATAATTATTGGATTTAATAGAAAAAACATAAGACTGATAAAATTAGGTAAGTTATGAAGATTTTAAAGAATCTATTACAAAGGATAATGATCGCTGTTGTTGGGATATCAGTGGCATGGTTTATTATCTTTCCAATATTTAGCCGACTAGACCAACGATTACCTCTGTTTTTGGCGGTAATGTTGACCTATTTTATTTCAGCTTACGTACTTTTACCAAGGGTGGTTTGGGTGACATTATTGATCTCAAGAAAAGGAAGAATCCCAAGGTTTACTAGAGGTAAGGATGGTTTATCTGTTGACCCAGTCAACATAATTTTATTGGGGACCAAAGAAAGTTTGGAAGATTCTTTTGCAAAAATGAATTGGTATAAAGCAGATAAAATATCAATAAAAAGTTCTTTGAAGATGGTTGATACTTTTGTGAGAAACAAACCATATCCCAAGGCTCCGTTTAGTGCTTTGTTTCTTTTTGGACGGAAACAAGATATTGGTTTTCAAGAACCGATAAATAATAGTCCAAGAAAACGGCACCATATTAGATTTTGGGCAACGAATGTAAACGAAATAATTGACCCTTTGGATGCAAAGTTTTGGAATAAAAAACAAAAAATTAAACCAGATAAAATATTTGCTTGGATTGGGGCTGGAAGCGAAGATGTGGGGTTTGGTTTTACTAAACTTACTTATCAAATTTCACACAAAGTTAATCCTGATGTAGATACAGAGAGAAAATATATTCTTAATTCTTTAAAAAAAACTGGAAGTATTGGTAAAATCACTTATTATAAGCCAGGTCGATTTAAAATAGGAAAATATGTATCGGATGGAAAAATTGCGGTGGCAAGATTGAAGGGTTAAGAGAAAAATTGGATTATTAAACCAGATAAGGCACTAAAACTGTAGAGTAAAATTAAAACCTTAAAGAAGGTTTTTTTATTTTTTTCTTCTCGATAAAGAACCAACAAACCCAAACCGCCACTAGCTAATAAACCAGCCACAGCCGGACCTAAACCAATTATATTTTTTATAAATAATTCAGTAATAGCGACTGAAGCGGCACAATTAGGGATTAACCCAATGATAGCGGCTAAAAATGGCTGCCAAAATATGTTTTTGGTGAAAAATTCAGTGATAGAAGCTTCGCCGATATAGAAGACAATAAAATTGATAAATAAGGTGACCAAAAATATAAAAATAAAAACATTAAAAGTGTGAACTATGGGGTGCCAAAATATTTCTTTGATATTAAATTTTTTGGAGATACATGAAGTTGAATGACCACAACAAGCAGTTTCGTTGAGAATAGTTTCGTGATGATGGTTTTTACTATCATGACCACTCTCCACCAATTCGATATGGGCTTCAACTTTTTGTTCTTCTTTTTTGAAAAATAAATCAACTCCGTAACCAACAAGAAGAGCAATAATAATTTTTATACTAATTAAGGGTAATAATAAATGGACTTTGTTGGGTTGTGACAGAATTATTGGGATAGCTTCGTCAGAGGTGGACAAATAAACGGCCAATAAAGTACCAATAGTAACCAATCTTTGAGTAAATAAAGCAGTGGCGACAACCGAAAAACCACATTGAGGGAGAACCCCAGCAATAGCCCCAAAGACAGGGCCAGCCTTACCGGCATTTTGGACTTTTTCTCTGATTTTGTCACCAAATCTATATTCTAATATTTCAATTCCAATATAGATTATGAGTAATAAAGGGACGGTTTTAAAACTATCAATAAGGGCATCAAAAAAAAGATCGATCATATATTTTTACAATGAGAACACAGCCCAAAAAACTCAAGAGAATGTTCTAAACTAATAAATTTTGTTTCTTGTTGGAATTTTTGTTGAATATCGATCAATCTTTTTTCTTCGTCTTGGGGTAAATCGATTCTTTGGATAGTTTTACACTTAAGACAGATTAAATGATGGTGGTGGTCTTCAACAGATTCGTAATAAAGTGAACCGTCACCAAGTTCAACTAAACGAACTAGTTGTTTTTGTCTAAGAGCATTAAGAGATCGATAGATAGTGGCCCGGTTAAAATCTTTGCATTTGGTTTGAATATCAGTTGAACTGATAGGACCAGAAGCGTCTTGGATTATTTTTAAAATAGAATTTTTAGCGATTGATGGTTTGGACACAGTGGCTATTATAATGCGACATTGTCGCAATTACAACTAGTTTGGAATCAATTTATTTTAAATTAAAATAGTAATTAAATTTGATTTATTTTTGATATATATATTTTAAATATAGAGATGTTTTATACTTTTCTATAAGCCATGTCACAACGTATCGAAGTTTCAGAAATAGGATTAGTTAATCGATATTATATGGATTTCCCTCCAGAAAATAGATTTACTACCGATAGTTCTGGAACTTTAATTATAGGAACCTCAAATAAAAATTTTATTTCTTCCCGTGTTTCACTAGTAAGTGATCATATCTTAGGTATAAAAGATAATAGATATGAAATGTCTCAGGCTTATTTGGCCGAAGAATTAGTCCGGGTGGCTCTTAAAAATCCCCTTGAAGAAAGGGGATTTTTTTTACATCTTGCACCTCAAAATATCGAATCTGGTGTTGATAAAAAGGGGGTGGATTTTCTAATTACTGATTCGTCCCAAATGATTTATTTAGGTATCGACTTAAAACTTAAAAAAGGTAGATCAAGATTTAATCGTGATGGTTCTGGTTGGTGTCCCAATCTCCAATCTCCATTTATCTATTTAAAAATGGGCAATTGGTCATTAGAAACGCGCGAAAATCCTGATGTTAATATTCGTCAATGGATTCAAGAATATACTCGCCCAAAACTTAAGACTACTGGTAAAATACCCAGAGTCTACGAATTACGTCAATATATTGTCCCCCGGGTAATTAGAACATTATCTGGATATATTGAAGCTCTCAATAAACCAGAAGACAAATTCTATAAACTGTATACCCCTGAAGATCGGCAATCGTTAATCATTTTAAAAAATAAGTTATCCACTGTTAATTCACTTTTTTCATCTATCTCTCACGACTACCATCTCGAAGATTAATGTTGACTATATAAAGTAGATGTCTATTCCGTCGATCTTTATTATTTGTACCCCATTTCTAAGTTTCACTTTGGCCTGGCAAGGCGGAAGGGATGGGAGTCGAACCCACATGCCATTTCTGACGCAGGTTTAGCAAACCTGTGGCTTACCATTCGCCGCACCCTTCCTGGGTGATTAAAGAGAATTAGTAATAATTCTTTTTAACTTGTGTTCAAGTATATCAAATTTTTTAAATTTGCTTTATTATTGATATATAGTATGGATCAAATAGGACAAGAAGATCAAACAATCAAAGCGAATGAAGAAAAAGATTGGAATGAAGAGAGAATCAAACTTGAATGGATGGCCCCGGAAAGGTCTTATCAGAAAAGGGATAGAGATTTTTGGATTACAGTGATATCTATTTTGGTGTTAGTTTCGGTAATTTTGTTCTTTATTAAAGAATTTTTCTTAATAATTTCTTTGGTTTCGGTGCTTTTTTTGTACTATGTTTTATCAACAGTCCCCCCACAAGAGATAAAGTACAAGATTACCAATCGAGGAATTTATTTTGGAGAAGACAGGTACGAATGGGATTTATTCAGTAGGTTTTGGTTTAAGAAAAGTCTGAGTAGTGAGATGATTCATTTTGAAACAGTATTACGGTTTCCCCGCCAAATATCTTTAGTGATAAAAGAAGAAGATAAAGAGAAAATCAAAGAAATTGTGGTGAAGAAGTTGCCTTTAGTTGAAGATTCCCCAAATTTTGTAGATAAATTAACTAAGTGGTTTACTGATAGGTTGCCACTAGAAAAACGTGAACCTGAGAAAAAAGCCTAAATTCTGATATAATTCACTTCAATGTACCGGTAGCTTCCGCCAGAGGCGGACAGGAATTGTTAGATAGAATCTAAATAATCAAATTTAGTAAATAAACGGTAAAATACATGTACTTGTACCCGTAGCTCAATTGGATAGAGCATTGGTTTGCGGAACCAAAGGTTAGAGGTTCGATCCCTCCCGGGTACACATTAGTTTGGAGGGTTGGCCGAGTGGTTTATGGCGCACGCCTCGAAAGCGTGTGGGCGAAAGTCCGCAGAGGTTCAAATCCTCTACCCTCCGCCAGAGAGTGTTTAATTGATTGATATAATTGTTGGTGATTAAAAACAGGAAAAGAGTATTTGTTTTGGGTCTTTTCTTTTTGTTAATGTCAACATTAATTTATAGATCGGATATTTGTTGTATGTTTAGTGCTTCGAGATATTACGGTTGGCCAAATTCTTTTATTCTAGTCAATAAAACAACAGAATCTTTTGATGAAGCAAAAAAAGTTGACACGGAAAATTTTATTAATTTAATAAAAAGTGGTTGGAAAGTTAGTTTTAGAGCAAACGAGTTTGGTCAATATGGATTAAGTTCTATAGCATTATTAAATTTAGGTGTTAATTGTATATTATCTGTATTACTAGCTTTGTTGGTATTGAATATGTTTCGTTATTAGTGTCATTTTTTATAATGATGAAAAACTAGTTAAGCAATTTGATAAAATCGCTTATGAATAAAAAATTTTTGATAATTTTTGTTGGATTAATTATTTTAATAGTTGTGTTTACGGTGGTTTTGAAAGAAGGATTTAAAAAGACGACAGAAACGACAAAACAAACGATTTCTTCTGAAGTAAAGAATAATTCAGATTTTTTGTTGAGTGGATTTCCTATAAATAAAGTTCCGTTGTACAAACAAAACAAAATCAGTTCAAGTAAGATTTTTGTAAATACTGATCCAAAAAATACTTCAACTTTTGGAGAAAAAAATTTTACTTATTACAATGTAGTTTTTAATTCAGAGGCTAGCCAGGAGGAATTTTTAAATTATTACAAAGGTATATTTGATAGCCAAATTACCGAAGAGTATGAAAACCAAGAAATGGTTAAAGGAAATATTGGAGAATATAAAGTTTCTGCTAGTCATTATGGTGATGATACTGGTTATCTACAAGTTTATTTGCCTGATTATAAAAGTGAAACCATAGAACAATATTTTGTGAGTTTTCCTAAAATTTTGAAAGAGAATTCTAGTATGGTTGAACATGAAAAATCGTATGGATTATTAAATCAAAAAGGTGGTGAAACTGAATATACAAAATATTTTACGGTGATTGATAGTGGAGATCAGGATAAAGACGGTAAAGATGATGTAGATGAATTTTTAATTTTAAAGACTGAATATGAAAAAGAATATAAAGATAAACCAAAATATTCTTATGAAGAAAAAACAGGGACAATGAAGTGGCAAGATGATGATTTCGAAGCGACTTTGACACTTTCTAAAAATCACGGCCGGGTATATTTAATGTTAAGAAAGCCTTTGAATAAGTAAGAGCTAAAAAATAGTGTATAGTGAATTTATGGAAAAAATTGACTTGACTTGGCACCAACAACATCGACAAATATTAACAATGGGGCAAAAAATTGCTGATGCAATTACCCGAGTAATGGGTAGTTGGAGTTTTATTATTACTCAAACAGTTATAATTTTTTTTTGGATTGGATTTAATTTGACGGCTTATATAAATCATTGGGATCCGTATCCATTCATTTTATTAAATTTACTTTTTTCGACTCAAGCGGCTTATTCGGCCCCGATTATTATGATGGCTCAAAATAGACAAAATCAACGAGATAGAGTTCAGGCAAAAAGTGATTATGAAACTAATCGAGCAGCAAAAAGAGAAATTGAAGATTTACAAAAATCATTATCGAGAATTGAGAATGAAAAATTGAATAAGATCTTGGATTTATTAGAAAAGAGAAAATAAGATTTATTTTGCCTATTTTGACGGTTAATTCAGGAGTGATATAATTTTCCATGACAGAAAAACCAAGTTTTGTAGAGACAATGGAGTCAAAAGTAGCGATAGTGGGTAAATGGATGGAAAATATTGTCACTAAACAAGAAGTTAATGAAATACCAAGGGAAATATTGGTTGATGTTTTGGAACATTGTGGAGCAAATTTTGAAGGATTAGACAAAGAAGCAAGAGAATGTTTAAAGGGTTATTCTGAAAAAGAAAAAGGACCAGGAGTAAGAGCGGTTTGGGGTGATGAGTTTGTGGATGGTTATAAGAGTTGGACAAAGGAGTTTATTGATGAATATGAATCGAATTTGGACAATAAGAAATTACCTGAACTTAAACCAAGCGGAAGAAAAAACTCTGGAATGATTCAGTTTTTATTTGATTTAACTAGTTTTGCTTCAGGAGAGTGTAGTTTTGAGACATTCAAAACATACACAGAAGGACGGGTTAAAAACGGACAAGCTTGGGCTGAAGATAGAAAAGATGACAGAATTAGAGTAAAAGTACCAACATCGACTGAACTAATATTGTTGTCGTCTGTTCCTCCAGAATTCCCTACCAAAGCATGGGAGTGGCTTTCTACTAAAAAATAATCTAATTAGGTTAGAATATTAGTATGAAATGGGTAAAGAAATTGTGTTTGTGGTTGTTATTGTTGGGTTTGTTGGGTGTAAAATCGGTTAATGCTCAAGGTAATAATGGAGTAAATTTTGAGGCGAAAGTAGAAAAAATTATTGAAGAGAAACAAATAGATATTGGAGAACAAAATCAGCTTTATCAAAAAATAGAGTTGAAAATTACTAGTGGTAAAAAAAAAGATTCAGAAATAATAGTAGAAAATGGGAACCAACCATTGGCAAATGTAATTCAATATAAACAAGGTGATAGAGTTATCGTCACTCAAGAGCAAGATTTAACTGGAAACAATATTTATTCGATTACTGATTTTGTAAGGAGAGATAGCCTGTTTTTGTTGTTGATTTTTTTTGTGGTTTTGACTTTAGTGGTGGCAAAAGGTAAAGGATTGATGTCAATTTTGAGTATGATTTTTACTTTTTGGGTGGTATTTGCTTATGTTTTACCCCAATTATCTGAGGGTAAAAGTCCAATATTGGTAGCAGTAATAGCGTCAATAATTATTATTCCAATATCTTTTTATATGGCTCACGGAATTAGTCAAAAGACAACAGTGGCAGTGGTTAGTTCAATAGTCGCCCTGGGGGCAACAGGAGTATTAGCTTTGATATTTATTGGTTTAGGAAAACTGACTGGTTTATCTTCGGAAGAGGCTGGGATGCTTTTGGTTGAAAGATCGGGTAATTTTAATATGAAGGGATTATTACTCTGTGGAATTATTATCGGAGCATTGGGTGTTTTGGATGATATTACAATTTCTCAAGCTTCCATTGTTAACGAATTGATTAAGGGAACAGAGAAGCCAAAGGGTAATTTAATTTATAAACAAGCAATGAATGTAGGAAGAGATCATATTTCATCAATGGTAAACACCTTAGTATTGGCTTATGCTGGTGCTTCCCTACCATTATTGTTAATATTTGTTGATAATCCCCACTCGTTTAATGAAATAATTAATTATGAGTTTTTGGCTGAAGAAATAATTAGAACATTGGTGGGAAGTATTGGATTAATATTAGCAGTACCAATTACAACATTAATTGCAGTTAATTGGATTAGAAAGGAAAAATGAAATTATTTAAAAACAACAAAAAAGGATTAGTTTTGGGAGGTGGTGGAGCGAGAGGTTTTTTTCATTTAGGGGTGATAAAGGGCCTTCAAGAATTAGGGGTTAGAATTGAAGAAATAAGTGGAACTTCAATTGGAGCGATAGTTGGGTTGATTTTTGCGGCTAATCCTGAAGCTGATTTTGAAAAAATTGCCAAAAAGATGGACTTTTTTAAATTAAGTCGAGTGATGGTTTTGGGGATGGGGTCTAAGAATAAAAAAGATATTGAAAGTTTTTTGAAGGAATACATTGGGGTTAATAATTTTGAAGATTTAAAAATCAAAACTAGAATTACAGCGACAGATATTAACAAACAAGAAGAAGTGGTTTTTGATAGTGGAGAAATTTATCCGGCAGTAATCGCCTCAATTTCAATCCCGGGAGTTTTTCCGCCAGTAAAATATCAAGGAAAGTTTTTGATTGATGGTGGAATTAGTAATAATGTACCAATAACTTTAATTGAAAAATCAGATAAGATAATAGTTTCTGATATCAGCGGACCAATCAAGAAAGTAGATGAAAAAAGTTTGGGAGCAGATATTCTTTATTCTTCGTTTGCCATAATGCAACAGAATTTGTCATGGGAAAAAGCCAAACAATTAAAGGATAAAGAAATAGTGAAAATAGTTTTGAAAGATGAGGAGACTTTTATTTTGGATTTTAGAAAGAAAAATTATCAATTTTTATTTGACTTGGGTTATAAATCAATAATGGAACAAAAAGAAAATTTATGGCTATAAATAGAGAATGGCATTTGAAAAACAAAATGCCAAAAAATCCAACCCAAGAACAACGAATGGAATGGCATATAGAACATTGTCAGAACTGTGACTGCCGAAAACCAACAGAAAAATTACTGAAGGAAATTGCAGAGTATAAAAAGACTAAAGGTTAATTTTATCTTTTAAAATTGGGTAAACTTCGCCAAGAAGATACAGACTACCAGTAACAACGATATTATCTTTTGATTTGAGAGCGGTGTCGAGAGCTAGGCTTTTGTTGGGAAGATATTGGTAATTAGTAAAATTTAGTTTTTTGAAAGTATTAATAATACTGGCAGATGGTTGAGAAGTTTGAATCATATAATCAGAAGCAACTTTAAATTTGGTAATAATGATTTTATTGGCGATTAAAACTAGACTACGAATCATTTTAGAAAAATCTTTGCGTTGCTTAAAAGCTAAAACAAAAGTAAATTTTTGATTGGGTAAAAATTTTTTAAGACTCTTAATAAGAGCGGCCATTTTCTGAGGATTGTGGGCACCATCAAGGATAAGATAATGATCCCCTAGTGTTTTTTTTATATCGACCCGACCAGGGAACTTAACGAAAGACAGACATTTTTTAGCCTTAGAAATATTGAGATTAAATTTATCTCTAAAGGACAAAAATTTAACGACAGATAAAGCTAGGGCACTATTTTCAATCTGGTAAAGGCCAATAGAATTTATTTTAACTTGAGGGATAGTTAGATCATCAAAAACAAAATCGTAGATAAGAGAAGTGTTTTGAATATGGATATTTTTAAAATTATTTTTGGGAGAAATATAGATGACTGAAGTGTTATTTTTTTGAGCGGTTTGGTTTAGAACTTTTCGACCAGATTTGATTTGATTGATAGAAAAAACCGGATTTTGAGGATGGATAATTCCGGCTTTTTGAGTAGCAATAGAAGTAATATTTTTACCCAGAATAGCGGTATGATCTAGACCAAATTTAGTAAAAACACAAACTTGGTTTGAGGAAGTGATAGTGTTGGTTCCATCCATAAGCCCACCAAGCCCAGTTTCAACTATCATGTAATCAACTTTTTGTTGATAAAAAATACAAAATGAGAGAGCAATCAAAATTTCAAAGAAAGTTGGTTTACCGAATTTTGATATTTTAATTTGTTCGATAATTGGAATAATTTGATTAAGCTGATCAATAAATTCTTTTTTGGAAATTAGCTGGTTATTAATTTGGAAACGTTCCCGAATATCAATTAAATGAGGGGAAACTGTTAGCCCAACTTTGAAACCTTGGCTGACCAAAAGTGAACTAAGATAAAAAGCAGTGGAACCTTTGCCTGAAGTACCAGCGACATGGATAGCCTTAACTTTATTTTGAGGATCTCCTAAAAGCCGAAGAATTTCAGCCTGACGGTTTAAACCTAGTCCCCCAGGGAATCTATTTTTGTTGTTAGGAATGGTTTTGCGAAGATAAGAAATGGCCTGGTTATAGTTTTTTATCATCTTTTTTGAGCCACTTGATACCCATATAGACGAAAGGCGTGGAAATGGCCGACATGGAAACTTTAAGTAGCCAATATGGAGTAATTAAGCCAATTAAAAAATGGAAATTATTAGAAAATTCATGAGTCGGATCATAAAAAGCTAGTGTCATAAAAACCACGGTGTCCAAAAGAGTGGCTAAAATATTAGAAAGATTATTACGAAACCATAATCCATATTTTGATAGTTTTTGTTTGAGGTGCCAAAACAAATTGATATCAGCAAAGTTGGAAACAGCCATAGCAATAATACTGGCAATAGAGATACGGATAGAATAAGCAAAAATGGTGGTGTAAGAATTATTAATAGAACTAAATCGAGCAGTTGGAGGTAAGGCAACAGCGAAAGCGGCGAGTAAAATTAAAAGTGGAACGATAATAAGTGAGATCTTAGCTAAATTCTTGGCTCGTTTAAAACCGAAAACTTCAGTAAAAATATCATTGATAGAAAAAATCCAAGGCATAAGGAACATACCAACAGAACCGTTGAGACTAAAATTAAAAATTTTTAAGAGAGGAAAAGTTTTTGATCCCATGAGTTCAGCGGTAACAATACAAAAGACATATAAACCAACTAAAATATCAGATTTTAGATAAACTTTTTCGGAAAATTTTTGAACCATAATTATAAAAACAAACTAATAGGCTTATTTTACACTAAAATTTAGTTTTTAGAATTAAGGGACTTTTTGAGAAGAGATGAAAAATAAGGGAGGTGCCAAAGAATATGAAAGATAGAAACAAGGGCCATAACGATACCAAATTCGACGTGATACCAAATTAAGGGTAAATACCATCGGAGGGATAATTTTTGGTCAATAGAAAAAGCAAGGAACAGACCGAAAATTCCAGAAATTAAAAAAGTGACCAAAAGAACAATGTTCCAAAAACGGCGGTGTTGAACTAAGTTTATTTTTTTAAGCTTAACGAGAAATAAGCTAAAGAAATAAGTAATAAGAGTAATGGTAAAAATAGTTAAAAAATTATAGCTAGACATAGCTTATTCTAAAGTAATTGCTTGACCAGGGCAATTATTGATAGCTAGAGTTAATTGAGAAGAATTTAAATCAGAAGAAGAAATAACAATAGCTTTATTGCCGGACATTTCAAAATGTTGAGGGTCAATACGAACACATTTACCACAACCCAAACAACGATTTTTTAAGACAGAGAGCTTGGTATATTTAATTTCTGAAGTATTCTGATCGGTTTGATTTTGATTTTTATCAGAATTGTTAGGTTTATCTGGAGACGAATTAGATGAGTTAATTGGAGTATTTTTTATTTGAAATAAAACAAAAGCAACTGAAGAGACAAGAATTGTGGGAATAATTACTTTGGTTATTTGGTTCATAGATAAATATTATGATGATTAACTGAATTAAAACTGAAAAAAACAGATAATTTATAATAAAGAGATGATAAAAAAAATTGGGTGGGTGTTTTTGG
>CAZWZK010000010.1:0-3800 GCA_964638385.1 uncultured Gammaproteobacteria bacterium | reverse complement strand
TGTTCCTACAGTGAGAGTAATAACTAAAACCATAATACCGACACCAACTCCAGATAATGAACCTTGGGGAGTGGCTAAGCAAATTGACGAAGTCACTTGGACAATGAAAATTGGTGAAGATGAAAAAATGGCGACACCTCAAGAAATATTTGAAGCCTTGAATGAATATCGAAAAAGATATAATTCTCAAGTTTTAACCTGGGATAATAGATTAGGAGAATATGCTAATAGTCGAGCAGTATATTTAAACTCAATTAAAAGCGTAGATGGACATAAAGGATTTAGTAATTTTATGGAGGATGAAGACGGGTTTAACAAGCTAGGGTTTACAGCTTTGGGAGAAAATATAAGCTTTGGCTACAAACTAAATGGAGTACATACTATTGAATGGATGTACGCCGGCGATAAACCACATAATGATAACCAGTTAAATAATAAATGGAACTATGTAGGGATTGGGGTGAATGGTCTGGCAACGTGTTTGATTTTTGGAACCGGAAAATTTTAGTTAACGATGGAATAAGTTGGTGGCTTTGTATATAAGACCATTAGATCCGGAACATTTACCACCTATTTTTTGGTCAAAATTCCAATAAAATTTGGTCAAGTTGATGATGTGGGGATGTTTTTCTTGAATCCGCTGGCAAAATTCTGTGTATGGTAGGTAAAGTTTTGGGTCGATATGGTCGCCACCATTATCTTCAATATATTTTCTGAATTCTTCAACTTTTGGAATATCTTTTGGTTTGAGATAACCCATACGGACGTAATATCGATGAAGAATAGTTTCTTGAGGAAAAGTTTCTATTTTAGCTTGGCCGTAATTTCGAGTAATCAAAGACATGGTTGACGAGTCAATTTCTTGATCAACACTTCTAAAAGTCAGGAAGAATCGACCATTACTATCCTGGCGGATTCCAGAAAGCATTTCAAATAAAGGATAATGATGAGTTGGTTTGTCGGAAAATTTAACAGACTCTAAACTAACAGGAGGACAGTCGGAAAAGTTTTTTCGGTATTGAGCAATATCGTTTTGGGCTAATTTAATTTTTTCAATGTCTGGACCAAGAGCAACTATGTCGAGGTCAGTAATTGTTCCATTACTTCTGGTTGGAGTAGGTTCTTTGCCTTGAACAGCTCGAAGGGCAATACCACCAACAAAGGCGGCTTGAACCCCATCAGCAGCAATAATATCTCTTATCTCTTGAACATGTTGAGTAAATCTAGCAACATCTATTGTTTCTGCTTTTTCGACCATTTGAGGTGATTATAACGTATTTAAGGAGAACATTTTTGTGGTAACATGTTTTATATGACAAAAACTCAAGAAAATCTTTTAAAAGCATTTGCCGGTGAGAGTCAAGCTAGAAATCGCTATACTACCTTTGCTAAGATGGCGAGAAAACAGAATCTGGAATGGATTGCTAGAGTGTTTGAAGAAACAGCAGATCAAGAAAAGGCCCATGCCGAAGAAGAATTTGAATTGATCAAAGAAAAAGTAGTAGTAACAGACAGTTTTTCAATTGAACCTTTTAGTACTAATACAGTAGAAAATTTAAAAATGGCAGCAGCAGGTGAACATCATGAGTGGACTGAAATGTATCCTTCTTTTGAAGAACAGGCAAAAGTTGATGGGGATGCGGAAGCAGAGAGGTTATTTAGAGAAGTAAAAGAAGTGGAAGAAAAACATGAAGAAAGATATATTATCTTGGCAAAACATTTAGATGCCAACACTCTTTACAACCAAGAAGCTGAGCTGGAATGGAAATGTTTAAATTGTGGTTATATTCATAAAGGTAAAACACCACCGACAACTTGTCCGGTTTGTAAAAAACCATTTACTTGGTATATGGGTCTGGGAATAGTCAGATAAAAAGATTGTCTTTGAGTTAAAATTCTTCTTTTGAGATAGAATAAGGGGACTTTTAGTTTCCGTATTTCAATGGATAGAATGCTCCCCTCCGAAGGGAGTGATGTGAGTTCGATTCTCACCGGGAACACAGAATGAAACAAATCTGGAAAGACAAAGAAATAAAAAAATTAAAAGAAACTATTGGAAAGAAAAAAATAGTTTTGGTTGGCGGTTGTTTTGATGTGATTCACTTGGGACATATAACTTTTTTAAAGAAAGCAAAAAGTAACGGAGAAGTATTGGTGGTTTTTTTGGAATCTGATAAGAATATTGAAAAGAATAAAGGTAAAGATAGACCAATCAATAATCAAAAAAACAGGGCCAAGCTTTTGGTGAATTTAAAAATGGTGGATTATGTAGTAAAACTATCAGAAATAGCGGAAAGTGATGGTTATTTAGATTTAATCAAAAAGATAAATCCTCAAGTAATTGCTGTTACAGAGAACGATGTTAATCTTGAAAATAAAACAGCTCAAGCTAAAGAAGTTGGAGCAAGAATAGTTCAGGTAACAAAACTAATTCCTCACCAGTCAACTTCAAGAATTATTGAAATAATTACTCGAGATCACTAAGATCGATGGCTGGCATACTACTTTTGATATCGTCTAGAAATTTAGAATAATCTTCAAATTTAATATCTTTTGGTGGCTGAAAATTAGCATCAGTAACAATGGTTGGAGAACAATCCCCTTCAAATTTTGAATCTAGGTCAGTTTGAGTTTCGGAAAGATTATCAATAGTTTCAGCATTGTCCTTAATTTCGGGAGTGTTAGTTGCGTTTTCACTAAAATCAGCTTTTAATTTAGTGGCAAAAGTTCCTCCAGTAGAGTGGTTTCCCCAAGTATAGACATATTCACCATCACTAATGGAATTAATTTTTTCTTCACCTTCAGCAGACCTAAATGTAATAACTTGATTAAATTTTTTACCACTGATAACCATTTCGGTAGTAAAAGAACCATCTTCGTTTTGGCCAGACCAAGTACATTTTTGAGGGATATTTTGAGCGATTAAGTCTCGAATTGAGAAAGATGATTTTGGGCTATTCTCTTTGGGAGAGTCAGTCTTTGTTGATGAATTATTATCCTTAACACCACAAGCTGACAAAAATAAAGAACTAACTAAAATGAGGCTGAGACTTAAGTTTTTTTTCATTAGGGAGTGATAATAATTTTTAATGGGTAATTAATTTTACCATTTCGGGATATAATCACTTACTAATGAAAAATGATGTGATTAAAATTAAGGATAATTTGTATTATGACGAGAGATCTGCTGGCGGATTAGTTTTTAAAGAAGAAAAAGGTAAAATTTATTGGCTTTTAATCAGAACGATATCCAGTTTTAAATCGGGTAAAAAAAAGACAAAAGGACCGGTCTATAAGTTTCCAAAAGGTCACTTGAAAGATAATGAATTTTTGAAACAAGCAGCACTAAGAGAAGTGGAAGAAGAAGCTAGAGTAAAGGCTAATGTTTTGGCAAAAATAGGGTCAAATAATTACGTTTTGTGGGACCAGGAAAATAAAAAAAAGATAATTAAAAAGGTAACTTTCTTTT
Organism: uncultured Gammaproteobacteria bacterium; assembly: GCA_964638385.1. Lineage (GTDB taxonomy): Bacteria > Patescibacteriota > Microgenomatia > UBA12405 > UBA12405 > WARW01. The sequence goes on along the minus strand of CAZWZK010000010.1, from coordinate 331 downwards.
TGATGGAATATACGGGTCAAAGTAACCTTAAATATTACGATAGTGAAATGGTAATTGAAAGAAACTGGTATGATTTTGAAGAAGCTAATGAAAAATTGGAATATGATAATGAAAAAGTGTTACTAAAAAAAGCAAAGATAAAACTAGAAAGCATAATGAGAAATCGATAACCAAGTTTGATACAATAAGTCACTCAGGGAGGAGTCGCCTAGTGGTTTATGGCGCACGCCTGGAAAGCGTGTGTTCGAAAGGACTCGTGGGTTCGAATCCCACCTCCTCCGCACTTGAGATGTATTTATATGTAAATTAATTACATAACTATAAACTCATA
>CAZWZK010000009.1:0-20545 GCA_964638385.1 uncultured Gammaproteobacteria bacterium | reverse complement strand
GGATAAATCCGTATTTATCAACTTTTGAATAAAGAGCTAAGTAAGTAACTAACCCGATATTTGGACCTTCAGGTGAACGAACAGTACAAATACGACCATATTGAGAAGAGTGAACGTCGCGGATAGAGAAAGCAGCACGATCTCGAGTTAAACCACCAATACCAACAACAGTGACACGGCGTAATAAATCAAGCTCAGCTAAAGGATTAGTTTGATCCAAAATAGCGGACAATTGGTTTGATCTAAAGAAAGTATTAAGAGTAGAAATAAGAGGTTGAGGATTGATCATCTGGCTAGGAGCTGGTTTTTCTTTGGTAGAAATTAATGACATTCTTTCCTTAACCATTCTTTCAAATCTAGCCATAGCTGGACGAATAGCGATTTGAGAGACAATCTCTCCACAGCGGCGGAGACGGCGATTAGCTAAGCTATCAATGTCGTCAATACGAGTTACTTCGCCTTTTTGTAATTGGACAAGATATTTAACAGTAGCAATTAGATCTTCTTTCTTTAAAGTCCAGTTTTCTCTATTGGAATCATCAAATTTAAAACCAAATTTTTTATTGACTTTATAGCGGCCAACATTACCTAATTCATAGGTACGTAAATCAAAAAATCTTTCTTCAAAGAATTTTTGAGCATTTTCCAAGACGACTGGTTCACCAGGTCGAAGTTTTCGATAAAACTCTAAAATGGCTTCTTCAGGAGTTTTAGAAATATCAGCTTGGATAGTAGGAGAAATAAAATCGCCAAATTCGGAGGTAAGTTGTTTGTCATTCATCTGACAAGCAGCTCTTAAGAGGATAGTAGCAGGAAATTTCTTTTTTCGGTCAATACGGGCAAAGATGACATCTTTTTTACCGACGAAAAATTCCAACCAGGAACCTTTGTTAGGACGGAGTTCAGCATTATAAAGAGTTTTGCCAGTAGCAGCATCACGTTCGCCAGTGAAATAAACACCAGGAGAGCGGACGAGTTGGTTAATAACGCCTCTCTCGATACCATTAATAATGAAAGTTCCTTCATCAGTCATGGTAGGAAGATTTAAAAAGAAAACATCTTCTTCACGGACATTACCGGTTCTTTTGTTAGTGAGAGTAGCTTTGATACGGACAGGGATAGTGTAATTAAGGCCTTTTTTCTTGGCAATTTCAGGAGTGACAGTGATTGGATCGTAGGTTAATTCGCCGAGATCAAGTTGCCAGTTGTTACCAGTGTAATCACTGATAGGAGTAATGGCTTGGATGGTTTCTTTGAGTTCGCGGTCGAGAAAATCTTTCCAGGATTCTTTTTGGATTTGAATGAGATCTAACTTAGGGATTTGCGGGTATTTTTTACCCCATGAAGTTCGTTTTACGGAAGGCATCAATGTTTTTTAATTACTAAATTAAAAGACGAGTTATGTACCAACCGCTCGCCAAGATGTAGGTATTTTACTACCTAAGTCAAGTGATAGCAACAGGTAGGTTTTGGGGTAAAATTATTCGCCAATTGCTGGATTTGATAATTTAGTTGTCGGACTTATTTTTGTTGAAGAAGTGGCGGGTTTTGTTGGAGAAATAGTTGTTTTTATTGGTGTTATGCTGGCTGATTTGGTGGCAGGGATAACTTCAGGAGTGACACTACAAGCTTTTTCAGTGCAAGTAATAACATCGGCTGATTGGCAAGAACAAGTGTTGCAACCATCAGCTGAAGCAAAAGATTCACCAATTTGGTAAACACTGCCATTGAGTTCACAGGAGCCACTTGAAACGGTCGAAGTAGGAGTGACAGTTGACTGTTGGTTCGAGTCAACTTTTTTATCACTAGTTGATGGATTTAGAAATAAGGTATAGGCCAAAACTCCGGCAACACCAAGAAAAGTGATGAGAGAAATAATAAATAGGATTTTAAAAATATTTAGCCTAGGACTTTGATGAGCATCATCGAATGGTTGGTCAGGAGTGGTATCGGTGGCCAAAATTTTGTCAATCTCAGATTTTATTTGTTCTGGAGTTTTAACTGGCTCTTGGACAGGAGTTGGTGGAGTTGGAGGAACAAAATCGTTTTTTGGTGGGTTAATAAGAGGGATTTTTTCGGGTTCATTTGAGGGCATTTGAGGGTAGTCATCATCAGCTTCTAGATTGGCGGCTAATGAAGGATGGACAGGAGATTCAAGTTGAGGATTATTGATATCTTTGAGAAAAGCTTTTTCATTAGCAGTATCTTTGACTTCATCAAGTTTTACTGTTGTTACTTCTTCTGGGGCTGCAGTATCAGGGGTAGTTTCTGGTTTGATTGAGGCAGCGTATTCATCAAGGATTTTTTGGTAATCACTGGCGGTTTGACCTGGTTGATTTTTATTGTTGTTGTCGTCCATAAATAATATTCTCATTTACGAAAAAATATTGCAAATTTAAAATTAATCTTTATTATTTAATTATGAATAAAAGACTAGTAATAGTGTTTTTCTTTTTGGCGGTTATCTTGAGTGTCGGGACTAAAAGTGTATTAGCAGCTGGGTTTAATTTAAAATCAATCGGGTCAGTGGATACAAGTAGTCGGCAAATTTCTCATTGGTGGTATTCAGGATCGAATGCAGTAATGAATGGTGAAGCTCCAAGTGGAAGTACAGTAACAATAACAGTTGATGGTAGCGAAAGCACAGTGACAGCTGATTCGGAAAATAATTGGTCTTACTCAGCAGGGTCATTGTCAGACGGAGATCATACTGTAACAATTGCCAATAACGGTTCAACAATAAGTTTTACTTTGACTACAGGCGCGGCTAATGTGAATTGGGAAGCAGTAAATGCAGATGCAGGGACAACAACCTTACCAACGGTAGGAGTCGTTTTCCCGACAATATTATTGTCAAGTACTGGAGCAGGATTGATGTTGGTAGCAAAAAAGATAGCGAAGAAGAATTGATTTGGTAAAATGGGAAATGAAATTTTTTGTTCAAACTTTTGGATGTATTCAAAATACTTCTGATTCGGAAAATATAAAAAACTATTTTTTGATCGAAGGAAACCAAGAGGCTAAAAACTGGAAAGAGGCAGATATTATGGTAATTAATACCTGTATGATCCGTCAATCAGCCGAGAACAGAGCTTATGGTTTTTTGAGAAATGCTCAGAAGTTAGGTAAAAAGATAATAATAACTGGATGTTTGGTCGGAGTGATGAATAAGAATGCCCAAAAGAATATGGAGACAAGAAAAAACTTTCCAGGAATTGAATTTAAATCGCTTGATGAATTTAAGACTGATTGGGAACCAATTAAAAAATTTAATGGCGTAGTTTTAATCCCAATAAGTTATGGCTGTAACAATATGTGTTCGTATTGTATTGTGCCGCAAGCTAAAGGTCGAGAAGTATCAAGAAAAATGGAAGAAATATTGGCTGATGTGGATAATGCTATCAAGAATGGAAATAAAAACGTTCTATTGATAGGTCAAAATGTTAATTCTTACGGGGCAGAATTGAGTGACTGTGGTTATGTGTCGATGGGTAAAAAAAGATTCAAAAGTCTGTTTCCAGAATTATTGGAGAAGGTAGCCCAAAAAGATTTAGAAAAAGTATCTTTTGTAAGTAATAACCCTTGGGATTTTTCAGACGATTTAATTGAAGTAATTGCAAAATATAAAAATATTGATCGACTAATTCACTTACCTTTTCAGGCTGGTGACGACGAGATACTTAAGAAGATGAACCGAAACTACACTAAACAAGAATATTTAGACTTAGTAAAAAAGATCAAAAATAAAATTACAGATATCAGGTTCAGTACTGATATTATTATTGGCTTTCCAGGAGAGACTGATGAAAAGTTTGAGGAGACAGTAGATATCTGCCAAAAGGTTGGGTTTGAAATAGCTTATTTAAATAAGTACTCTCCCCGACCCGGAACGGTAAGTGCAAAATTATATAAAGATGATGTCCCAATGAAAGTGAAGAAAGAAAGATGGGTGAGACTGAACGAGCTAATTAATAAAAATTTCTGAGAAATAATTATTTTAGATATTTGGTGATGTTCGAGTTGTGTTCATCTAAGGTTTTGGCGTAATACATTTTACCGTCATTGCCGGTGATGTAATAGAAATAATCTGACTCAGTTGGGTGGAAAGCAGCATAAAGAGAGTTATATCCAGGGTTACAGATAGGACGTGGAGGCAAACCTTGATTTTGGTAGGTATTAAAAGAAGAATTGGTTTCTTTGATTTGAACACCAGTAACCGGTTGCCAATATTTTGAGATTGATTTGCTTTGACTGTCACGAGCATACTGAACTGTGGCATCTATTTGAAGAGGCATATTACTATCAAGACGATTAAAAAGAATTCCAGCAATCATTTTTTTTGATTCCAGAGATTTACCTTCACGCTCGAGTAATGAGGCTAACACTACAGTTTCAGAGTCAGAAATGTCAGAAGTAGCCCCCTCTTTGGCTTGAGAAAATTTTTTGTCAAAATTATTTTGGATAGTGGAAAAAACTTGGTCTAAGGTAAAATATTGCGGAATAAGATAGCTATCTGGGAAAATATAACCTTCTTTTGGTTTAGCGGCTTTAATAAAATCAGTAGATTTGATTTGAGAATCACTAGGAAAAATATCCGATAATTCTTCGGTTCGCAGACCTTCAAGGATTTTAATCCAATAATCAGTAACTCCAGATTGGGTAAGTTTTATGGCAATTTCTTTGGTCGAAAGATCAGAAGAAATTTTAAAATTTCCAGCCTGAATTTTTTGGTTTAGAGAAAGTCGATAACTGTAATAAAGAAAAACATATTTATTTCTAATAAATTTGCCTTCTTGAAGTTTTTGGGCGATAGATTTAATCCCCTCGCCTGATTTGATAGTAAAAATCCTAGAGGTTTCGTCAGTAGATACTGGCTGATTATTTTTATAAATAAAACCAAAAATCGCAGCAGAGACCAATAGAATCAAGACAAAAAATGAGATAAGAATTTTCTTGAGCATTTAGATTTCATCAAATAAAGCTCGGCGGTAGGTATTACTGGATTCATCGTGGATAAAAATTCGGCCACATTTACAAGTAACTGTCATTTTGCCACGAACTTCTTTGCGGATACCTTTGGATAAAGGAGTGCCACAACCAACACATTTTTTTTGGGATAATAACCAGGCTTGAATTGGAGCAATTAGATCTTTAATCATAAGTTTTTTTATGAACTAATAACACGTTTTAAAATAACTGCGGCAGCGATAGCATCAATATTTTTCTTGTAGTCTTTTTTTGGCTTTTTATTGGCCAAATAAATCTGGTCAGCTTCGATAGTACTAACAGCCTCTTCGACTGTCTCTACAGGTAATTTTACCATGGTTTTGAGCTGATCGACAAATTTTTGAGTGACTTGAGCGAATAAACCTTGACTGATTCCGACATAAATTTTATCAATAGAATAGTCGCCGATTATTTGCTCTAAATGATGGATAAAATTGGAGTCGTTTTGGATAACAGTAAGTGGTTGAATAATTCCTTTTATAGAAATAGCAATACCGATTCGCTTGTTACCATAATCGATTGAAAGAGCGTTCATATGAGTATTATAAGGCAAGTTGAGATTTTATGATTAACCGACGGATATAAGTACCAGGAGGACTGCAAGTAATAAGAGTTAATGTTTTTGAATCAAACCTTTGCTCAAGAACAGAAAGGTCAGTTGGTTGGACTTCGTACATTTCTTCAACAACGTATTTATAAGTTGATTTGTCGTATCTTAAAATAATTTCATCGCCTTGTTCGAGTTTATAGAGAGTAGAAAATATAGTTAAATAATTTTTAGAATTAAAAAATTGAGGTAAAACAGAATGACCAAAAACAACAGTGTTACCAAGTTGTCCTGGAAGGGCAGTTTGAGGATACTGAATTAGACTTTTTTCCAAATCCATACTGCCAATAGTGACAACAGCATCGATTATTTTTAGTTTAGGAATAGAAATATAATAAGTAGAACTGCTGCTATCAATAATCTGACTAGTGAGACTGGTGTTATCGGAAGAATTGACGAACCAATTGGAAAGCTGAGTATAATCAACAGATGATTGACCAAGAATGTTTGATTGGTTATATGATTTTGAAGATGTAGGATCAATGATTTGTTTAAGCTTGCTCGAGTAAGTTAGTTGAAACTTAATAATAGGGAAAAAAGCAAAACTAAAAAAGACGAAACCAGAAAGAGAAAGTAAGCCAATAATTATTTTTTTTTGCTTGGCCAACCGAGTTGTCTTTTTAGATTCTTTTTTAAGATAAATATAGCTCACAATGATTCTGTTTTAACTTCGAAGTTGATATTTTCTGCCTTGAAAGGCAAAAGAGGAAAACTAGTACTAATGTGGAAATTATACGCTCTAGGAATCATTTTTTTTATGACTTCATTCCCCTGCTTGATAGTTTTGGCGGTCAAAGATTTTTGAACTTTTGGAATATCAATTTTGGGGAGTGATTTACCAAAAATAGTTAGGGTTCCTGTAGCTTGAGAAGTTTCAGTTTTGTTAATTTTGAAAGAGACAGTAAAATCATTAGGATTAAATTCGGCGTTATTAAAATCTGCTTCACTAGAAAGGAAATGACTCAATAGTTGGTTTTTTGTTTCAGATGGCAGAACAAAAACAGTGACCGAAGCATTAACGGTTCCAGTTAATTCATCGGCGGCTTCTCCAATTTCGCGACTAAGCTCAAGATTGTTTTTTTTGCTTTGAATAGTTTCTTTGATGATACCAGAGACACTACCAAGAGTTTGGGTGACTTTGGTTTCAATGTTTTTGGAAATTTCTTCGTCGATTTTGGATTGAATAGTAGTTTTATCTTCTTGACTAACTGCTCTTATTTGTTGGCGACTACCACCAGAAAAAGTCGAGGCGGTTTTGGCAATGAGAGAGGTGTCGGGGTAGTCTTTAAATTTCAGTTGGGAATCTGATGCAATATTAAATTCAGAACCAATATCTAGAGCAATAATAACAGTTTTAGTTTGACCTAAAGTGATAACGCCTTGGTCAAGGTTAGAACTACTGGCAGCAATAGAGATAGCGGTAGTAAGCTCAAATTTTTTACCAGTTGAATCAGTAATGATTGATCCTTTGGGTATATTTTGAACTTTATCGACTTTGTTGTAAACAATAATTTCTCCTTTGGCTTTTTCACCAATAGTTTTTTGACCAGTGGTTTGAATGGTTGCTTTTGCTTCAACTTCAAAAGATTCTTTTTGAACAGGAATAATTGATTGACTAAAGTCATCCGGAGAAGCACTGGTTTTTAAGGTAACTGGGACTGATTTGTTGAATTCATAAGGAGTCATAAAAAGAGTTATTTGGCTTTTGATGAAAAAGAAGGGAATAAAAAAAACAAAAGGAAGAATGATAAGAATGATCCAAAGAAAATTAAAGTTGAGTTTGGGAAATTTATTTTTTTTAAAGAAATTGAAAGAAAAATTTATTTTTTGTTTTTTTTCTAAATTGGGTAAAGGTGAAACTATTGGTGGTTCAAATGGATCAAGATTAGGTTCAGGAAGAGTATTAATAGTGGGAGGAAGATCATTGATACTAACAACAGGAATAGTTGGAGAGGAAAACCCTAGATCTTGAGGCGGAACTTCATCTAAAATTGCTTCTTGAACAGGAGAGTTTGATGACGAATCAATGTTTTCTTGAGGATCGACAATAACGTCTTCCAGGTCAATATCTGGTTGGGGTTGGGGTTCAATTGATATTTTTTGGGTGTGATTGAGTTGGGCTGAAATAACTTTGGTAAAAATACTAACAATATCATTGTCGGAATAAAGTTTAATATCTGGAAGATGAAGGAAAGTTTCAATGTTCTTTTTACCAATCCAAGGGAAATTTTTTAGAGAATTTAGAGTAAAGTTATCAACTTGACCAAAGATAATTATTTGTGGAGGCAAAGCTGATTCAGAGTTGAGTTCAACTAAGGTTGATTCTAAAATCTGACCAGTGAATTCTCCATCAAAGCCTTTTTTGATTCTTTCTTTGACATGACCAAGATAAACTAAGGAAAGATAGAACTCATGTTCGGAGAGATGAAGTAAGATAAAACTGCTAGGAAAACCATCTGACTGATTTGACTCCTCAACTAAAGCATCATCTTCGGCTAAAAATCCAGAAGGTTTTAAGGATAATTCTTTGCAAATATCTTTTATAAATTTAACCTTGGCGGGTAAAATTTTACCATCATTACTAATCCAAAACGGGGGTACAACAAAAGCCGCAGATGACGGTTCTTGATCTTCGGTAATGTTAGCATTGAGCGAAGCAATAGAAAGTGATTCATCGACAGAAGTAATCAAAGAAGAACCATCGCTTTGATCCCAAGACTTTTGGGGACCGACAGATAAAACCCGATAAGTATTATTGGCACAAGAAATTAAAGAAACCGAAACTTTGGCATCTTGAATATAAATTAACCAAAAACTATTGTCCTCCATAGTATAAGGATACTATAAAAAGGATCTTAATGGATTACTTTAATATGGCGTAAATGCGGCGTTTACCACTACCAGCTGATTCTTCTTTGATTATTTCAAAAGTACCCAATTCACTAGTATTGTTGACATGAGGACCAGTACAAACTTCTTTGGAAAAATAATTTTCTTGAGAACCAACAGTATAAACACTGACAACTTCAGGGTATTTGCTACCAAAAAAAGCGATTGCCCCTTGACGTTGGGCTTCAATAAAAGGAATGGTTTCTTTGGTGACTGGTAAATTTAATTGGATCTGTTGGTTAACTAAATTAGCGACTTGTTTAAGCTGATCTTCGGTTAATTTGTCATTGTGAGAAAAATCGAAGCGTAATCTCTCGGAGGTAATATTGGAACCAGATTGTTGAACATGTTCCCCTAAAATTTTTCGTAGGCTTTGGTGGAGTAAATGAGTGGCAGTGTGATATTTAGTAATAATTTCCGAATTATCAGCTAAACCGGATTTAAATTTTCCAGCAGAAAGAGTTTGAGAAAGTTTTTGATGATCTTCTTTGGCTTGGTTAAATTCATTGAGATCAAGAGATAAATTATTTTTTTCGAGTTCTTCTTGAATCATTTCAACTGGGAAACCAAAACTTTCGTAAAGAGTAAAAGCTTCTTTGCCAGAAACTGATTTATTGCGTTCAATAAGTTTGTTGATTTCGCGAAGACCATTATTTAATGTCTTGCGGAATTTATTTTCTTCACCTTCTAAAACAGCAATAATTTTGTCACGATTTTCATTTAATTCAGGATAAATTCCAGCATAATTATCCTGATTATCTAAAACAGTGTCGGCAATTTGAGAAACAAAATTAGTTTCAATACTTAAGATTTTTCCTTGACGAACGGCACGACGGATAAGACGACGCAAAACATAACCAGCTTCTTTGTTGCTAGGTTCTACTCCGTCAGCAATAATAAAAACAGCGCTGCGAATATGATCGGCAATAATACGGATAGATTTAGTATTTTCAGAATATTTTTTGCCAGAAATTTGTTCAATTTTTTGAATAATTGGTTGCCAAATATCTGACATATAATTATCGGAAAATCCAGATAAAATAGCAGTAGTTCTTTCAACCCCCATACCAGTGTCGACATTTTTTTGGCTCATCTCGGAAAATTTACCTTCGGCATCCTTGTAATATTGCATGAAAACATTATTCCAGATTTCGATAATTCGACCTTGTTTACAACCAACAACAAAATCAATTTCACCCTCATTTGGTTTGGTGTCAATAAACATCTCAGTATCTGGACCACAAGGACCAACACTACTTGCCGGACCCCACCAATTATCTTTCTTGGGTAGATAATGAATACGATCCTCAGGAATCCCCTGTTTAATCCATAAATCGTGTGATTGGGTGTCTTTGGGAGCATCAGTATCACCTTCAAAACAGGTGACATGAAGAATTTTGGGGTCGATATTTAGAATTTGGGTAAGGAATTGATAACTCCAAGGAATCATGTTTTCTTTGAAGTAATCACCAAGAGACCAATTACCCAGCATTTCAAAGAAAGTGTGATGATAACCATCACCAACATCATCGATATCTCCAGTACGGACACATTTTTGGACGTCAGTTAAACGCTTACCTAAGGGATGGGGTTGACCCAAAAGAAAAGGAACAAGCGGGTGCATACCAGCGGAGATAAAAAGAGTGGTCGGATCATTTTCAGGGACAACACCGGCTGAAGGGATCTCAACATGTTGTTGGGAGACAAAAAAATTGATGAATTTATCCTTAAGTTGGCGTGCTTTCATAGTTATGATTATAGCATCCGAATGGGAGTTTTTATAGAAATCAGATAGAAATGAGACTGATGTTTTTCTAAAAACAAATTTATTTCTTGGGTTTAATGAAGGTTTTAGGGACGGATTTTTTGGGTTTGACAAAAATTGGAGTGATTTCAGATTTGGTTTCTAGACTAGTAGAAACTTTGGGAGAAGGTTTTGGGTTATTAGGAGTCTCTGATTTTGGAATTAAATCTTCAAAAAATGATTTGATCTTATTTTGAAGTTTTTCAAAAACTTCAGTTTTGTTATTTTTGTAGATAATGACAGCAATAACAGCACCGATAATTGCGCCACAAATTAGACCAAAGATAAATCCAGAATTAGATCCACAATTACAGTCTGATTTTTGACAATCGCAATTACTCATCTTTTTTGTCTTTTTTATCAAACAAATTATTAAAAAAACTAAAGCCGTTTTTGAAACCCATAACAAATTCAGAAACTGAAGAAACTGGTTTAGCCACAGAGCTAGTTATAAGGTGAGTGTCATCTAAAATTTCATTAGTTTTAATAATAGTGGTTCTGAGTTCTTTAAAAACTTTGATTAACCAAATCCCTGAGGCAACTATTATTCCAGTAATACATATCAAACTAACGACAATGATTATTTGTGTAATATCCATACAATTAGTATAAACTAATTTTTTTTAGAGGGAAGAATTGATTACTTTCTCTTCAGTTGTTACCTTATCGTTGGGAGAAGTTGACTCGACTGTAATTTTGTTTTCACCAGAACTGAGAGTAATTTTTTTTTCAAATCGACCATTACTGTCAACTATAATTAAATCATCATTAATACGAATGGTTGACTCTGGATCAGTAATACCATTAATCTCAACTATAGAACTAGAAACGGTTGCCTCAAGAGGCCAGTTGACCTTTAATTTTGGTGGTTGATGAAATTTATAATACTCAGAAATTAGATAAACAGAAAACAGAAGAACGATGGCAATAATAGAGATAGTAAAAGTAAATTTGGGAGTAAAATAAAATCCTGTTTTTTGAGTATTTTTTGTTTTGCATTTTTGTTCAAAATCGCGTCGGAAAAGAGCCAAAACATCAGTTCCGTTAAGACCGAGATAATCAGCATAATCTTTGATAATCAAAGAACAATAAGGCTCTTGAGGGAAACAAATAATCTCCTCGTTTTCTATAGCTTCTAAATACTTTGTTGGAACTTTAATCTTTTTTGAAATATCAGACAAATCCCACTCTTTGTCGAGACGAGTATTTTTGAGTAAAGAAGAGGCGTAAAACATATATAGAATTATTCGAGATTATTGTCACTAGGACTGTTGTGAGCAATTAAAATTTCTCTTGGTTTGGCACCATTAGCTGGACCAACAATGCCGGCTTGTTCTAATTGATCGAGAACTCGAGCAGCTCGAGCATAACCAAGTTTTAAACGGCGTTGCATTAACGAAGACGAAGCTTTGCCTAAATCTTGAACTAACTTTACGGCATCATCAAACATAGGATCTTTTTCTTCGAGAGAAGCACCGTTGGATGGGGCATTTTTGGCTGATGATCGACCGCCATTGACAGGCTGATTAAGAATTTGTTCATCATATTCAGTAGTTTTTTGGACTTTCAAATAATCAATTAAACCATTAATTTCTTTATCAGACACATAACATCCTTGAACCCGGACTGGTTTGGCTAATTCCGGAGGCATATAAAGCATGTCTCCCCGACCTAATAATTTTTCAGCTCCAGGAGAATCGAGAATAACTCGAGAATCAGTAACCGAAGCAACAGCAAAAGACATACGGGTAGGAATATTAGCTTTGATTAAACCGGTAATGACATTGACGGATGGGCGTTGAGTAGCTAGAACAAGATGAATACCAACAGCTCGGGCCATTTGAGCTAAACGACAAATGTTGTCTTCAACTTCTGATGGAGAAAACAACATGATTTCGGCTAACTCATCAATGAAAATAACAATGTATGGCATGGATTGAAAACCAGAGAGATTATTGTAAGCTTCGATGTTTTTGGCTCCAACTTCGGTAAAAGTTTTGTAGCGGCGTTCCATTTCACCCACGGCCCATTTGAGAGCAGAAATAACTTTTTCTGGTTCAACGATAACTGGAATCAAAAGATGAGGAATACCATTGTAAGGTGTAAGTTCGACTCGTTTAGGGTCGACCATAATCATACGAACTTCATCAGGTGAAGCTCTAAAGAGGATACTAGTGATCCATGAATTAACACAAACAGATTTACCAGATCCGGTTTGACCAGCGATAAGAACGTGAGGCATTTTGGCAATATCGGCGACTTTGGGGTTACCAGCGACGTCTAAACCTAACGGGACAGTAATTTTGTTTTTAGCGTTCTTCATAGCCTCAGATTCAAGCATCCTTCTGATAGGAACAACTTCAAGAGAACGATTTGGGACTTCAATACCAACTAAAGCTCGTCCAGGAATTGGAGCTTCGACACGAATCATACCGCCAGGAGCAGCTAAAGCCATGGCAAGGTCGTTGCTTAAGCTCATAATTTTGGCTAATTTTGTACCTAGGGCAACTTCAAGAGCATATTGAGTAACTGAAGGGCTATCATTGATTTCGGCAACTCGAGCAGTAATACCAAACGAATCTAAAGTTTGTTCAATGGTTTGCGCATTTTTTCGGATATCTCCTCGGTCAGCTTTGGCCCCAGGAGTGTTATCAAACAAATCGATGGATGGGTATTCCCACATTTGATGACCAGAAGAACTCAGGGCACTAGTTGGGGCTAAAATTTCAGTATTGGGTTTAAGAACGGGAGGAACATTGACGACATTAGGATCATCTTTAGAATCTTTTTTGAGATCTAATTTATTGTTGAGCGGTAATTCTGATTGGTAAACTTTATTTTTGCTTTTTTCTTCGGCTTTGGCTTTGATCTTCTTGGCACCGCCAATGGAATATTTTTTGATTAAGTTAAAAATAATGACAAAAAATTTAACAACTTGAGCCACAGAAGTGTCAAAAAGAATAACAAAACCAACAATGAAAGAAAAAATAAAAATTAAAGTACTGGGAAGACGACCAAAAAGAGAAGCTAACTGCTCAAAGAAAAAAACACCAGTGATCCCCTGTTGAAAAAGGCTGATCATAGCGATAAACATAATTAAAAAACCCAAAAAAACATTTAAGTCTTTTAATGGAGTTTTTATTTTGGCAAATAAAAAAGCAGCTAAAAAAAGCAAAAAAGAAATAAGAATAGCCCCAAAACCAAAGTAATCGACTAAAAATTGGTTGAGACGGATGGGAATTGGACCGGTTTGTAAAAAAGAAAAAACAGAAATAACTGTCAGAATCAAAAAGAAGATAAAAAAGATAGTTTGAACAGTTTCTGGTTTTAACCGTAAACTAGGAAGGACATGTTTTTTCTTGCGACCACGTTTAGCCATGAATACAGTATATAGTATTTAAAATTAATTTCTAATTACTAATGACTAATTTCTAAAATAATTTGTCGAGAGAAATAATTTCACTTTTGTCTTCATTTCTTTTTTTACGTTCAACTCCGCCATTTTCTAAACTTCGTTTACTAATGACTAATCTAGTAGGAATACCGATTAAATCAGCATCAGCAAATTTAGTTCCAGCGGTAGTTTCAAGTCGATCATCAAATAAAACTTCAACATTTTTGTTTAAAAGTTTTTGATAAAGATCTTCAGCTTGTTTTTTAATATTTTCATCAAAGAGATCTAATCCAACTAAGTGAACTTGGTATGGAGTAATTGACTCTGGCCAGATTAAGCCTTTATTGTCATTAAAGATTTCAGCAATTGTTCCCATAACTCGGGATGGACCAAAACCGTAACAACCCATCTCGACAATTTTTTCTTGACCATCTTTGTCAGAATAATAAAAATTAAAAGCTTGAGAGAATTTGGTTCTTAATTTAAAAATATTGCCGACTTCAGTGGCTTTGACAGTTTCTAATTTTTCGTTGCCGCATTCTGGACAAGTTTTTTGAGTATCGATAATTTCTTTATTAATAGCGACACGACATTTTTCACACAAATAAATTGTGTCTTCACCATTTGAATTTATGGTTTGAAATTCATGGGAGAATTGGCTGAAAGCGCCACCAGAAGCAAAAGCTAAAACAGTTATGTCTCCAAGTCCAACTCTTTTGTAGATTTCAAAATAAGCTTTTTTGACGATCTCGTAGTAACGATTTAGATCTTCTTCGTCAGTATGAAAAGAATAAAGATCTTTCATATTAAACTCACGACCACGCATTAAGCCAGATTTAGCCCGGGCTTCATTTCTAAATTTGTTTTGAATTTGATAGACAGCAAAAGGCAAATCTCGATAAGAGAAGGTATATTTTTGGGCTAAAGGAGTAACAACTTCTTCATGAGTCGGGTTAAGAACTAATTCGGTGTCTCCCTGACCTTTGAAATGGAAAAGAACATCCATTCCATTTCGGTTGGTGATTTTCCAGCTTTCTTCTTGGGTCATGGCAGGCATTAAAATTTCTTGGCCGCCAATTTTATTCATTTCTTCTCGGACAATATTTTGAATTTTACTCAGAACACGCAACCCGAGAGGTAAATAATTATAAACACCAGAAATTTCTTTTTGAATAAAGCCACCCTGAGTGAGAAGTTTGGCGTTAATACTGTCAGCGTCAGAAATAACAGTTTTAGTAGTTTTACCGAAAAGTTGTGAATATCGCATGAACGTATTATAGCGTATTTTAGACTTCGATCACTAAAGGTAGCACCATTGGTTGACGGCCGGTTTTTTGGTAGATAATTTCCTCAATGTATCCTTGGATTTGTTCACGAATAAAATCAAGATTAGCGGGGCTACTAGTAACTTCATTAAATTTCATGATTACTTCTTGTTTTAAGAAATTAATAAGATCAGTGTTTTCTTTCATAAAAACAAAACCTCGACTGAGAACTACTGGATCTTTTCCTAATTTACCGCTTTCTTTGTCGATTAATAGAACAACTGAGAACATACCGTCTTCGGCTAATAATTTTCGATCACGCAAAACTGTAGCTCCAACATCACCAATCCCGAAACCGTCAATAAGAACTTTTCTGATAGGAATATGAAAATTAGTATCGAATTTACCGTTACTGGTGAAAGTAACTGAGGCATCAAAATCTGGCAAAATAACCTGATCTTCGGTATAGCCTAACTTCTTGGACATTTCTTGATATTTTTTGAGATGGCGGAAATTACCTCCGATTGGTAATAAATATTTTGGTTTAAGTAAGTTAATAAGTAAGGCATGTTCTTTTTGATAACCGTGACCGGAGACATGGAGCTCTTCTTTTTCACCATAAACAACCTCAGCCCCAAGTTTAGAGAGAGTATCAATCATGGAATAAATGTTGGAGGTAGTGCCTGGAATGTAATCAGGGGAAGAAAAGATGACTTTATCACCAGATTTAATTTTGACGCGGTGCTTACCCATAACCATTTTACTAAGAGCAGAATCAGGTTGACCGGCAAAACCAGCAACTAAGAAGATCAATTTGTTTTCAGGAAAGTTTTTGGTACGTTCTGGTGGAATTATGTCGCTATCGTTAAGGGTAATATAGCCCAGATCTTTGGCAATACTAATAGCTTTGTCGACAGAGAAACCAACGACAACGATTTTTCGACCAACACTTTTGGCATATTCGATAGCTTGAGACCAACGGATAATATTACTAGAGATTGAAGTTACAAAAACTCGACCTTTAGCTGAAGTAATTTCGTATTTGAAGTTTTCAGCAATGGAACTTTCTGAAGGAGAAAAACCTTCATGATCAGAACCGAGAGCATCAGACATTAAAGCGACAACTTTTTTTTCGCCAATACGAGCAATATGGGAAAAATCAGCACCTTTACCATCGAGAGGGAAAACATCAAATTTAAAATCACTGCCATGATAAAAAATACCAACTGGAGTAGTGATAGCAAAATGGAAAGTGTCAGGAATTGAGTGAGTTACACGAACAGGGTCAACATTAAAAACGCCTTTTTGGATAGGAACACTGTCTTGATAAATAGTTAAATTGGCCCGGATATTAACTTCGGCTAAACGAGATTCGATAAAGGCCGCTGCTAAATTTGGAGCAAATACAGGGATGTTTTGACCAAGGATTGGCAAAATAAAACGAATGGCGCCAATATGATCTTCGTGACCATGGGTAATAAATATGCCTAAGATACGATCTTTTTTATCTTGAAGATATTGGGTATCAGGAATTTGGAGATCGACACCAAAAGCGTCTTCTTCGGGGAAACCAACACCGCAATCAACAATGATAATTTGGCTTTTGGAAGTATCACCATTAGGGATAAATTCGTAAACGAACATGTTTTGAGTGACATCCCCAAAACCACCTAATGAACTAATACGCAGAGAATCTTGGTTTGACCGATATTCTCTGACTTGATTTGGAGCCCCAATAAAATTTGGGGTTGGGTTAATATTTTTTTGATTATTTTTAATCATAATTTAATTTTTTAATTTTAATAATAAATTTCCTACCATTGAGGTAGGAATGTTTTGACATTGGATTCGTCAACGATAATTTGCTTGATTCTGCCTTCAAAAATCATTTTAGCAACCTTACGACAAAGACCTTCGATGTTGCGTTGCAAAGTACGGACACCGGCATCAAAACCAAGTGGACGGACAATTTGATCCCAAACAGAGGATGAAATTTGGATTTCTTCTGGACGTAAACCAGCTTCTTTGATGGCTTTGGGAAAAATATAATCTCGACCAATGACAATTTTTTCCTCATCAGAATATGAAGGCATTTGAATAACTTCAAGACGATCCATCACAGCAGTGGCAATACGAGAAGTATTGTTGCAGGTGGCACAAAAAATAGCCTGGGATAAGTCGACTGGGTAATCGAGGTAATGATCAACAAAATGGTTGTTTTGTTCTGGATCAAGCAACTCAACAAGAACACCCATAATAGTATTAAGAGCATCATCAGCAACACGATCAATTTCATCCAATAAAATTACCGGGTTGTTACTCTTGGCACTAATCAAACCTTTTATGATTTGACCCGGCTCAGCTTCGGGGTGAATTCGAGATTGACCACGAAGATAAAGCGGGTCGCCTAAACCACCAAATGGAATTCTAATTAACTGTCGGCCTAAAACACTAGCAATAGATTTTGCCATAGTAGTTTTACCAGTTCCGACTAAACCAACAAAAAGTAAAACAGGAGCTTTCATTGGTCTTTCTGGGTTACGACTTTTTTGAAGAGCTAAGATAGAGATATATTCTAATAATCTTTCCTTAACACTGTCTAAACCATAATGTCCCTCGTTTAGCTTTTCTTTGGCAAACTGCATATCTAAAATATCCTGGGTTTGAGAAAACCAAGGGACATTGATTAGATAGCTAATATATTTTGAAGCTGTTTGATAGTTTTGCCAAAAAGATTGCTCGTTTCGGGAATTAATAGCCAATTGAGCAAAAAGTTCGTCGAGATTTTTTACCAAATTATCAGGTAATTTTACGGTCTCTATTTTCTTTTTGAGATTTTCAATCGCCTCTTGGGTGGTCAAAACATTAGTATCCATATAAAGAGTATAAGCTATTCAGTGTCAATTTTATAGGAAAAGACCTTAACAGGAATTCCCTTGGCTTTGGCCTTATCGATAGTATCTTGAGTCCCTTGGCTTTCATTAACTTGAAAAGCTAATAGTTTATCTGAAGCATTAACAACTTCAGAATTTCGGCGATAGTAAGAATCTTTGTCAACGATAGTTTCAGATAAATTTTCGATAATACTGTTTGGGCTTAATTTTTTGATAGTAGTAAGCTGCTTTATAACATCTTTGGCTTGCTGTTGAGTGACGACTCCTTCACTGGCCCGCCTTTGATAATGAGCTACAAAAAGGTCTAAACTTACAGGCAGAAAAATTTTTAATTGATTTAATCTATCTGCAATCAAAACCTCATCAGTGGCCTGGTAATCAACATTTAAGGCACCACCAGTAACAATACCATTTCCTTCAGAAATTATTTTTCTAACTTCAGTTCGAACGTTACTTTCAATTTCTGGATTAGTGACGCGCCAGCTACCACTAATACCAACCCATTTTGGAATTTCTTTTGACATTAATCAATTATAACTTAGCGGCGAGGACGTGGAGAACGACTACCACCTCGAGAATCAAAGTTGTTGAATTGTGGACGACGATCGAATTGAGCTCGATTATCCGAACCAGCCTCACGAGGTTGTCCTGGGTGGGCAGCCTTGAATTCTGGAGAGCTTAATTTAATTTGATGATTGTCATTGAAACCAGAGATTTTTACTTTGAGCTTGTCCCCTACTTTGATAATAGTGGATGGATCAGATAAAAATCCGCTAGTCATTTCAGAAACATGAAGTAGAGCTTCACGACCAGGTAAGAATTCGACAAAAGCACCAAAGTTTTCAACTCGGGTAACAATACCGTCATATTCTTCACCAATCTCAACCTCTTTAATCATAGATTCGATTTCATAAGCAGCGTCTTCAATAGATTTTTGATCTTGAGCGGAAATAGAAGCGGCACCAAAATCATCAATATCAATTTGAACTTGATATTTTTCCATTAAGGCTTTGATGGTTTTACCACCACTGCCGATAACTTCACCGATTTTATCTTCTGGAAGTTGGACTAATTTAATTTTTGGGGCAAATTGAGAAAGCTGAGCTCTTGGAGCACTCAAAACCGATTCCATTTTGTCTAAAATTTGGAGACGAGCTTTGGTAGAAGCCACAAAAGTATCACGAATCATTTGAAGAGTAAGACCTTCACGTTTGATATCGAGTTGAATAGCAGTGATACCATTTCGGGTACCAGTGATTTTGAAATCCATGTCACCAAAGTGATCTTCGATACCAGCAATATCAGTTAATAAAATATATTTATCGTCAGTTTCAGCCATAAGACCGATAGAAATTCCAGCGACTTTATCAAGAATTGGAACACCAGCGTCCATAAGGGACATAGTAGAACCACAAGTAGAAGCCATAGAGGAAGAACCATTTTGGGATAAAACTTCAGAAGTTAAAACGATAGTGTAGGGAAAATCTGCTTCGCTAGGAATAACTGGAACTAAAGCTTTTTCAGCTAAAGCACCGTGACCGATTTCGCGTCGACCTGGACGGCCAGTTCGACCAACTTGACCAGTAGAAAAAGGCATAGCAGAGTAATAATGAATGTAACGTTTGGTAACTTCACCATTAGAATCTTCTAAATATTGTTTTTCAGAAAGTGGAGCGAGAGTAGTAACAGTGATAGCTTGTGTCAAACCTCTTTCAAAAAGGGCGGAACCGTGAGTCATAGGGAGAACTCCAGCCTCAACATTGAGAGGACGAATTTCATCTAATGGACGTTTATCATAACGAGTTCCCGCCAAAGTTTGAGCACGAACATAATTTTTTAGAATAGTATCAACAGCAGCAAGTAAATGATTAGTAGAAACTTCTTCAGATTCAATTTTTTCTTTATAAAGTTCTTTGACCTTGTCAATAATGACTTCTTGACCAATCATGTGAGCGCCATCAACACCTTTGCTAAAGAATTCTTTGACATCGGAAGAGATTTTTGACTCAACTTCTTTGATTAAATCGGCAGACGGACCAGCTGGTTCAAAAGTGATTTTTTCTTTGCCAGCTTTGGCGGTAAATTCAGCAATTTGTTTGTTGACTTCATCACCAGTATTTTTGGCTAATTCAATGGCTTGCAACATAAGATCGTTTTGGACGATATTACCGTCAGCTTCGATCATATTGACGCCTTTTGGACCAGTACAGACTAATAAGTCAAATTTGGACTTTTGTAATTCATCAAAATCAGGATTGATAATCAATTGATCATTAATACAACCGATACGGACAGCAGAAACTGGACCACGGAAAGGAATATTTGATATTGCCAAAGCAGCGGCAGCGGCAGTGAAAGCAGGAATAACAACATCATGTTTTTTATCGTTACTTAAAACAGTAGTGATAATTTGAACTTCATTTAGAAAACCTTGGGGAAATAATGGTCGGAGAGATCGATCGATAATACGGCCAAAAAGCACAGCCGTATCGGAAGGACCGCCGTCTCGTTTCATCCATTTACCGCCTTTGATAATACCGCCGGCGTATAATTTATCGGTAAATTCAACTGAAAGAGGGAAATAATCTTTGGATTCATCCAATTTTCCCATTAAAACAGTAGCTAAAACAACAGTATTGCCATATTGAGCGACAACTGAAGCATTGGTTTGAGGAGCGAGTTTAC
>CAZWZK010000008.1:0-20654 GCA_964638385.1 uncultured Gammaproteobacteria bacterium | reverse complement strand
CAACTTGAGATATTTTGATTTTTAGTGAGACATTGACCAATTTATAAATTTAAGTCATACTTTTATTCTAGAGCTTATGAAAACTCTAGATAGAAAAACAAGACCCCCGCTGAGGGGTATTTTTTTTATAAAAGTTTGAGCCACCGTTTGGTGGCTTTTTTTTTGGGCTCAATTATTAATTAGTAAAGGTTTTATGAAAAAGATATATCTAAATATCGAAGACAAAAAGGTGTCTTTGGACTTTAATGACCATTTTGCAAATTTGGTCAAAATTAATCAAAGTTTAAACTTTGGAGCCAGCAGAAACTATAGAAAAATAGGATTGACCTATGTTGATGTTCCTGAGATTGTCGGGATTACTGGAGCTTGTGAGAATGTTGATACTTTATTTAAAGTAGGTAATCGTTGTGGAGAGCCACTTTATATTAGTCAGACTGGACAATTATCATTGGAACAATCATTGCAATCTTTTAGTGGAGTGTTTACGGTGATTCATTCTGGAAGAGATGAAGAAATGGAAGATGAAAGACATTTGAGGCAATTTAGGCTGACAGAAGAAGAATTTGATTGTAGTTTTGCTGGTATGGATAGAAATAATTATGATGAAGAAAAGATGTTTAAAATGCTTTTGAGTCATATTCAAAAAGCGATTCAGTCGATGTTGAGAGAAGTATTGAAAGATAATAGTGAAATATTAAAAAAAGTTTATGGACGGAATATAAAAGCACTGGAAAAAGCGGCAACATCAAAATTTTTGGAGATAGATTACGAATCAGCAGTAAAGTTATTACAAAAGAATGGCTACCCTGAGTTAAGTTTTGGAGATGATTTGAAGGCTCGCCATGAAGCAAAAGTAGTAGCACTAATGAATAAAAATAAAACTGAATTGCCAGTGTTTATCACCAAGTATCCAAAAGAAATAAAGTTTTTTAATATGAAGGTTTCTCAGAAAGATCCAAGAGTGGTATTATCAGCTGATTTAATATTGCCTTATTCGGGCGAAAGTACTGGATCGGCAGTAAGAGAACATAATTATCAGAAACTTAAAGAAAGACTGTTGGGGTCGACAATGTATAGCCTACATCAAAAAAGAGGTGGAACTTTGGATGATTTTAAATGGTATCTAGATATCATTAAAAGTGAAAAGGCTAACCCTCATGCAGGATACGGTATTGGTAATGAAAGAGTAATGCAATATATTTTTGGGACTTCAGATATACGTAAAGTTAGTTTGTTTACTCTATTGAATAAATAGAATTAAATTTCGCCAATAGAAATTTCGAGAATAGTTACTGGTTGTTCATTAACTAGGACCTGGTCTGATTGGTGTTTATTCAAAAGGGCTAGACCTAGTGGGCTTTCGCAGGAAATCCAACCTGGTTTTAGGTTGGAATCATTTTTGCCAACTAAAGTAATATCCATTTGGCGATTGTCTGAATCGAAACGAATTTTAACTCGACTACCAAAAACAATTGTTTCAGCCTGGGTTGGGACTGGTTGGACAACAGAGGCTTTTAAATCAGCTTTTACTTGATCAATTTGAGAGTATAAAACTAAAGCTCTCTCGCCTAGAAAAATATAGGCAGAGTTTTCTTTTAGGTCCCCTTCTTCAGCGGCTTTACCTCGGTCTTCACAAGTGCGGTTGAGTTCGTCTTGAAGTTTTTGGAGGTGTTCTTCCAATTTTTGCTTGCCGAGTTTTGTAATCATAAGATGATATATTATCAAATTTAAAATAAACTAACAAATGCTCTAGTAGGGTTATTTTCGCTAAATGGAGTAGATATTGGTACTAAGATAGTAGCGACGGTTTTGGTATGTCGTTAATTCTATTGGGAATATTAATAGTGAGAAGTAATAAAAAAATAAACAAAAAAACAACTAGAACTGAGACGTTAGAGGAAATTAATATTGTTGATAATTCAAATGGACTTTTGATTAGCGACAATAATTTTGACCGGGGCCATTAGTTAATTTGATAGCTGAGATTGACAACAATTTTAATTTCTTCGTTACCAGTCTGGACATTAGTTGAAGCAGCTTCGTTAGTTACAGACATGGATTTGACAGCATAAGCGACTGGACGAAGTAGATTGTCGTTGGAATTTTCTGAATAACTAATTATTTTGCCTAACTTAAACCCGGCAGCTCGTGCAGCAGCTTCGGCTTTGCGATTAGCCTCGGCGACAGCTTCTTTTCGAGCAGAGTTTTCGGCATCTTCCCTATTCTCAATATCAAAAGTAATGTTATTAACCTGGTTAGCTCCATTGGCAGTGGCTGAATCAATAATTTCATTGATTTTGTCGATGTCAGTGATTTTGATTTTTAATTGAGTATTGGCTGAATATCCAGTAATTTTTTGAATACTACTGCTCCAATCGTAGTTAGGATTAATAGAATATTGTGAGGTTTGAATATTTTTGGAATCAACTCCGAGAGTTTTAAGACCAGAAATAATTTTATTCATAGATTCGTTGATTTGGGACTGAGCTTGCTTGACAGTAGAAGCAGTTTTTTGGATACCGACATCAACATAGGCAATATCAGGCTGGACAGAGAAAGTCCCCTCGCCAGTGACAGTAAAAATGTCAGTTTTGTTGGTAACATTACTGTTGACTAATAAAGATAAAGGATTGGAAAGTTTGGAATAGACAGAAGCGACAAGGAAAAAGAAAATAATGATCAAAAAAGCGGGGATAATTTTTTCAAAATATGTTTTCATAAATTAATTATACAGAAAAATTGCTGTCTCTGTCTAATAATCTGGTAATGGTTTTGGTGGAGTGAAGATGATAGGATGAAATATGACTCAAAATGAAGAAAACTGTCCAAAGTGTGGAGCACCATTGGGTGCAGTTACTGAAACAGCAACTGGAAGAAGATTACAGCGATGTAGTCAGGGATCATGGAACCCGCAAACACATAAAAATGAGGGATGCGATTATGTAAAATGGTTGGAAGTAGAGCCAAAAGAATTAGATGAAAAGTGTCCAAAGTGTGGTGCAAGTTTGGTCCTTCAAGTAACTAGGT
The DNA here is from genome assembly GCA_964638385.1 of uncultured Gammaproteobacteria bacterium. Classification (GTDB taxonomy): domain Bacteria; phylum Patescibacteriota; class Microgenomatia; order UBA12405; family UBA12405; genus WARW01. Next base: position 17,627 of record CAZWZK010000008.1, on the reverse strand, counting down.
TTGGCAAAAAAATGAAAAAATGCAGTGCTGGTTCATGGGACAAAGAAGCAAAGAAAGCAATCGGTTGCGATTATGTGGAATGGGTTAATGGAACTTCAGAAAGTTTGGAGGAAAAATGCCCTAAGTGTGGAGAAAAATTAGTCTTATTCACTACCGCTAATGGAAAGAAAATGAAAAAATGTTCAACTTCTGGGTGGGATCGAGAAGCCAAAAAAGCGACTGGATGTGACTATGTATTGTGGTTGAGAGCCGGTCAAACAGTAAGTGATAACGGAGAAGAATTTTTGCCACCAGAAGAAGAATAGTTTTATTCAAAGCCTAATTCAAAATAGCTAGTGGTACTAGGACTATTAAATTCTTGATTGATGATTGCTGCGTTTGAATGATTTAGAACAGTAAGATGATTTTTCCCTAATTTATCAAGTGTTTTTAGAACAATTATTAATGATTTGGGTGAATCAATAAAATCATTGTTGAGGTTAAAAATCTCAGAATAATTTTTTTTAGTAATAAAATTCAAACTTTTTTGATCAAAAGAATTGGCTTCGGAGAGAGATCGATAATGAGAAAAATCTGTTGAGCAAATTATTAGAGTTTTATCAGTACTATTTTGAGAAAGATAATTAATTAAACTTTCCATTTTATCTAAGTTAATGTTGGAACTAATTATTAAAGGAATAATTTGACTCTGAGGATATTTTGAAGTCAAAATTTCTTGATAGATATTAACTGAATGTTCTTGGGAGATAATTTGATCGTTTGATTGAATGAAACTAAGTTTTAGGAGTTCTAAGGTCTCTAGGTTTTGATTAGTAATAACCAAAGAGTTACCAATTTCTGGATGATTAGGCCCAATAACATATATCTTGTCTGGAATATAACTTAATCTCGCAATGAAATCATCAATAAGATCTTTGGCTAAAATATGGTGTGGTAGAACTGCACCAGAATAGTGAACCATACTGGTGGACTGTTTTTTTTGATCAAAAAAATAAAAAAATGAACCGAAGATTAGGAGGCTAATTACCAGGATGACGCCAAGAATTAATCTTATTTTTGACATTGGGAATAACTTTTTTATTTATAAAAATAAACATAATAGGAAAAATAATTAGACCAATTAACCAACTAATTTTATTAGTAGATTTGTTAGTTATAGTAAAACTATTATTTATAAGTGGGTTAACTTTGACATCGGTTTCGATTGTTAAATTTGTAAAACCACTTTGTCCATAGACTGAAGGATTGTACATAAGTGAAACTAGGGCTGGAGGAGCAGTAAAGTCACCGGAGTTTATAGCTCGAGCAAGATAAGTAAAAGTCCTATTATTTAGTCGGTGTATTGGGATAACGACGCCGTCTTTAGTATATTCAATATTATAATTTTGCCAATAATTACGTCTTTCCGAATTTACTGATTCGTTGTCTAAATGAACATTAACAGGGATGAGACCCGAAGGTAAATGGTCTTCTATTACACCATAATTAATAGTTTGATCATAAGAGATATTTAAAACAACATCAACTAAATCACCTGGAACAATATTATATTCTTTACCTTTGTGGTTATAATAACTTCGAGTAATTTTAATACCATTATCGATTTCGGCTGATTGATTATCTTCAATCCAAAATTTCGAAGTTAAATTGGAATAAATTTCACCACTCCCTGTTTTTTCAATGGTAATATTTTTTGAGTTTTTGTATTTTTTAAGATCAATTGTTATTTGAGGAATGACAGTATTAATACTATTAACATTCCCTGAAGTTATTTTTTGACCATCGATTTTGACGATGTAATTGTAATTTGGGGTAGTGTCGTTGTGATCGACAGAATAATTAACAATGGCACTAATAGCTTGGACTGTTGCAAAAGAGTTGTACCAATAACCGTATTCACGATGATTGTTTAGATACATAACTGCAGAAGGAGATAGCTCTGATTTACCTATAATGAGAGCTTGAGCAGCTAAGGCAGTTGAAGCTTCAATACTACCAAAACGATCAATGGCTCCAGCATCCCAATAAAGTGTTTGGCCTTCATGATTAGCTCGAGAAACAAGTAGGTCTAAACCATTGGTAACTGGATTATTATCGCCAAGCCTAATGTTGGTTATGACTGTTAAGGCCAAATAATCATCAGTTAGGGTGTCTAGTTTTTCTGTGATAGGTTTAATTCCATTTGGAGACAAATAAGACAATCCGTAATTAGCCATAGGATCATTACTCGGTAAAGTTTTAAAATAAGCAATGGTTTTATTGATCAAATCCTCAGGAACATTAATACCAACCTGTTTTAGTTGATATAAATTTTTGGCAACATAAGCAGTAACAAACGGGTCTGAGTTACCATGCCACCACGACCAACCACCATCAATGTTTTGTAATTCTTTGAGACGGCTGACACCAGCTGTAAGCATTTGGTCTAAGTCCTTACCTTGAACGGCTTTAGAAAATAATTTTTTATTGTATTTAACAAGAATTAAGGGGGCTAGACGACTAGTAGTTTGTTCGGTACATCCGTATGGATAATCTATAAGATATTCCATTGAGGAGGTAAGAGAACCTAAAAGACTAGGAGATAAATCAAGTTTGATAGTGGATAAATCTAAATTTGATTTTGGTGGAATACTAAAATTAAAAGTATTATTACCAACAACTGATTGATAATAATTTTGTTGCCAGTAACCTTGAGGCAAGACATCAATTTTTTGAATTATAGTATCGCTAAGTCCATTTTTTTCTTTGACTGAGTAATTTAAAACTGCATTTTGCTTGGTTTTATTAGTTTTGACTGGCCAATAAATTTGTTGAAAACTATTGGCGGGCAAATTGATATTTTGCGAATTAGATTGAATATCTAACTCTGGAGAAATCAATGAAACAGTAACTTTTCGATCGATATCAGTAAAATTATGAACAATAGCTGATAAATTAAAAGAGTCACCCTGACGAAGAAGATTTGGCAATATTGGTCTGATAACTAAATCTTTTTGAACTTTTATATCTGAATAAGCTTCCCCTAATTTAGTATCAAGAGAACTGCCTATGACTGAAATTTGCCAAGTAGTAAGATTATCAGGAAGTTTGAAACGAACTTGAGCCCGACCATTAGAGTCAGTGTTAATTGAAGGATTCCAGTAGGCTGTGTCATTAAAATTTTCACGACCACCACCACCTTTGTCGTTATGAACCCAGAAATTATCAGCAAAAAAAGTGTGATATTTCTCTAGAGATAAATTGTAAACTTGGTTAGTATTGTAGACATGTTCGATAGAAAATATTTTTACAAGACTGGATGATTGATCAATTAAAGTGTCCCCTATTTGAGCACTCCCCGCAGTGTGCCAATTACCGTTGAGATAAATAATATGATCAGAAGTAACACGAAGTTTTCCATTGATTATGAGATAAGAAGATTCTTTGGCAACTTTTACTTCTTTGACAATATCAGTGACGAGTTTGTTAGAATCAGGATTTTTTTTGGTAAGAATTTTATCGCCAATTTTGATATCTGATATTTTTTTGAGTGTTCCATTTGCTAAAGTGATTAAAGTATCAGGAAGAAAACAGCCACCTTTTTCGGCACCATCATTGATTCGAATACCTTGGAGAGAATTACTTGTAACAGTACCATTGTATCTTTCTGACCAAAAATTATTGAAGACATCACCATAATTTTTGTCGGCTAACTCAAAAATAGCTTTATCAATTGTCCAAAGAGCTAAATTAGCAGAAACAGGATTACCACTAATGTCGGTAGTAGTTAAATTGACAGTTACTTCTTCTCCGGGACCATATTTTGCTTTGTCGGTGGTAGCAGTTATGTTTAACTTCATTTTTTGAGGGCTAACAGTGATGTTTGTACTATCCATATCAAGTTGTTCATCACCAAAAGAAGAAACGGAAATATAAACATTTGGCATATCGTGGTCATTTAGAGGAACATCAACAGTAGCTTGATTACCAGTTAGGTGAACAATTTGATAACGATCCATATATCCTCGATCGACTGACAAGAAAATATCACGATCAGGTAAAGATGAATTTATTTGAATTTTTGCAGTGTCTCCAGGAGCATAAGTTTTTTTATCAGCAGCAACAGATAAAGAAGAATAGCTTTGAGGTGATTCGCGATACCATAGTGAATCATTAACCCAAAGATAAAAATTTTTTATAATTTGATTATTTTTGGAGTCGGTAGTTTCGACAGTAAAGATGTAACTTCCTGTTTTTGATGGTGTAAAAATTATTGCTGAATTACCTGATGAGTCAAAATTAATTTTGGTTTCTGGTAAAGTTTCTGAGTGGGATTCATAACTTGGATATTTTTTATTTTTATCATATTTTTCTTCCCACCACTTTCTTTCAACCTTGACGGTTGCAGTTTTTTTGAGAGACTCACCAGAGGTGGATTTGAGAATCAAAGGGATAGTATATTGTTGATTTACTTTGCCAGACCAATAATATTCGTCCGTCCGATAGAGAGAGAGCCGACCAGCATGAATATAAAAATTGTTGGCTGAAGCAGAAGTATTACCAGTAAAATCAACATAAGTAAATTCGACGGTAAATATTTGATCTCTGCCAGTTGAGTCAAATTTGTCAGTAGGGATGGTTAATTTACCACTACCTTTGGCATCAAGATTAATAGTACCTTGATCAATAGCGTCTCCATACCAAGCGCGATAATAATCAGTCAAAGGATAATAATATTCTGAGTCAAATGAAAAAGCACGTTGGATTTTATAATTTACCTTAATATTTGGTAGTGGTTGTCCAGAAAATAATTGACCAGTAACATTAATATCTATTTGGTCCCCTCGGGTTACTTCATTTTTTTTGGTGGTGGAAGAGATTAAAATTTCTGGCTTCCGATAATTTTCGACCTGAAAAGAAATACTATCATAGAAACGACGGAGTCCGTTGTCGAATTTGGTATCTTGAAAAACAATACTGTAATAACCTACCGAAGCATCATTAGGTAATTTAAATTGACCAGATAAATTTCCTTGACTATCAATATTAAGAGTTTGATTGTAAACAACAGTTTTGGTTTTGTCGTAACCTGTATAAGCTTCTACACTAACTTGACCTGAAGGAATAGAATAACGAGCATCGTCATCATTGCGAATAATTGTTTTAAAATAAACAGTATCCCCTGGTTTATAGATAGGTCGATCAGTAAAGGGAAAAAAGATATTAGAGGGATTATTTTGGGTATAACTGGTCCAAAAATAAGTATTTAAGGTAGTTTCATTAAGAGGAATAATAGCGATTTCACCATTAGTCTCTACAGTAGCAATATCAGCTTCAATAGTTAAAGGAAGAGAAGCAATTCCATCACCATCTAATGTAGTTGTACTTAAAATTTTTGAGAAACCATTAAGATTATAAAGTTTTACAGTAGCATTTTGCAAAATTTTTCTATCTGAAAAATTTTGTCCCCAAACACGAATATTATCTTTGGATTCTTTTGAAAGAGCCCCATAAGTGTTACGAATAATAAAAGCGGTATCTGTGTAATCTCCCATCTGGGCTTGAGCGATCCAAACACCGGCTTTATCAAGAGGTAACTCAAGCTGTGAACCATCCTTATCGTTAAAATCAATATTTTCAAACGTTGAGACTATTTCTTTATCTTTTAAATCAACGTTAGGATAAATTTGTTTGTAATCTTTATCATGAATTAGATATTTTAAAACTTGATCATAGCTGGATTTGTAAACAGTAATTTTACCTGTTCCGGAAGTTTTATATGAAGATACTTTTATTTTTACCGGTTCGTTAGAACTAAATTGAAGGACTCCTTTCGTTGAATTATTTGAAGACATAACAGAAATACGTGGATCATCGGAAAAAGCATTAGCATTGTTGGCATTGATAAAAAGAAAAGCAAGAACTAAAACAAACCGAAAGAAAATTTTCTTAATCATATTCAACTAATAGTTAACTGAATAAGTGTAACAAAAAAAATGATTGGAATAAAAGTAATTTTACTGATTAGTAATGGTGACTTGATTGTTTTTAACTTTACAGTTTTTAGATAATCAGCAGACCGATAAAACCAATAAAGATAACGTAAATAGCACAAGGGATAAAAACCCTTTTGAGAACTTCCCTCACCTGACCTTTGAGACCGACAACAGCAAGGGCCGGAAGGATATCGGCCAAAGCAATCATATTACCAGCAGAAGCTCCGATTAACTCTAGAGACAAAATTATGGCAGAGTTCATCCCAAGAGAAACACTGGTATTTTGTAAGATGCCACCAAACATAATATTGGAAATAGTAGCAGACCCGGTCAAAAAACTACCAAAAGCACCGATAAAAGGAGATAAAAAAGGTAAGAATGGAGTCCGTAAATTATTGGCGATAATTTGGAGAAATGAAAGACTCCCAGAATTGTTTTGATTGGAATTGATCATTAACTGGACCATCATTGAAATTAGAGCAATAACCAAAAATGGCTCAATTGATTTAAGAGCAGATTCTTTGAGATTTTTTGGGTCAAACTTTTTAGCTTTTCTATTTTGAAAAATGGTTGGGATAATAGCCAGAATGAAAATTAAACCAGGGTTAAAGAGACTAAAAGTATGTTTGAGACCAAAATTTAAAGTGAAACCAGAGTTACTAAAAAAGAATTTACCAACAATGAGAAGAATTATTAATAGTAGATAAGGAGAAAAAATTTTGAAAGGAGAAATTTGTGGCAACTCCATTTTTTGAGAACGAAGAACTCTAATATTTTTTGGGGTAAGAAAACCGATTTTTATGGCTAAAAAAGCGATTAAGAAGCCAATAAGTGAACCTATAATTGAGGGAAATTCTTGACCCAAGAAGGAAATAAAGATGGAAGGAACAACAAAAGCAAATCCAGATAAGATAGCAAATGGGAGAGCTTCAAAAAACTGCTCTTTGCGATTTTTTTGATTGAAAGTTGCAGCCCAGAGAATAAAAACTGGGACGATAAATCCAGTTAAATTAATAAGGGTGGAATATAGAGGAATATGAGCCAAATTTAGACCGGCAAAGCCAACACGGATAGGAGTGCCAGCAGCACCAAAAGCAACTGAAGTACTGTTGCCTAATAAAGAAATAGAAACAGCCATGATAGGAGATAAACCAAGACCAATAAGTAAAGGAGCAACTACCGCTGACGGAGTCCCAAAGCCGGCAGTTCCCTCAAGGAAAGCTTCAAAAAACCAAGCCAAAATAATAGTTTGAACCCGATAATCGGGAGAAATTTTTTCTAAATAAAGGCAAAGATGATCAATAATCTTGGTTTTCTTTAGAGTCTCTAAAAAGAAAAGAGCTCCAAAAACTATAAGTAAAATATCGGTTGCAATAAAAGTTCCTTTTAAGAAAGAGGCGGTAATAAAATTAAAATTCATTTGCCAAATGAAAACAGCCAAAACAAGAGTGGTTAAAAGAGAAATAAGCGAAGCCCAAATAAGTTTTATTTTTCCTAGAGAAATGAGAATAACAAACAAAATTAATGGACTAATAGAGAGAATCAACATTAATTAAATGTAGCATAAAAAACTAAATGATTTCTTTTTGTTAAAGTTTTGGACGAGTGTTTTTCTAGAAAATAAAGTATAATAGCCAAAAACTAGAATTTGCTCTGGTTTTTAAAATTTCAGTGCGTAGCACTTTGACATATAAAATCGTAATTCGTAATAAGAAAGGGAGATGGAAGCATGGTAAAGTTCTTGGATCCAAAAGAGAGGATTATTGTTCCGATTGATACGCAGAATCTCGATACCGCTCTGTCCACAGTTGAACTCCTGCATGAACACGTGGGGATGTTTAAATTTGGACTCGAGCTGTTGAATTCAATTCTGGTTCAATTGGTGTTGGGAGGTGAAAAAGAACACAAACAGGCAGAAAAACTTTTTGCGTTGACGTCCGGGAGGTTGTTCTGGGACGGTAAGTGGGACGATATCCCAAATACTGTTGGTGGAGCAGCTGCAGCAGTGGCTAAACTGAAACCAGTTATGGTGAACGTTCATGTTTCAGCAGGGGTTGACGCAATCGTGAAAGCGGTTAAAAAAAGCCCCGGGAGTAAAGTGTTGGGAGTAACTGTACTAACTAGCTTAGGAAAGGAGGATTCTACTTCTATTTTTGGTGACCCACCTTATAAAAAAACGGTGAAGTTTGCCAAAATGATCGTAGACGCTGGTGCTCACGGGATTATCTGTTCGCCAATAGAACTTCCCTTGTTGGCTGAGTTCTCGAAACTGATCAAAGTAACGCCTGGTGTCCGGCCTTTGTGGTCTGAGAAGCACGATCAAAAGAGAGTGATGACACCGAGAATGGCCATTGATGAGGGAGCGGACTATTTGGTGATTGGACGGCCAATTACTGATCCACCTACTATAATTGGCGGACCAATAGAGGCAGTGAAAAAGATCGTCGAGGAAATAGGAGGGTAAAGGAATGGACAGAATTATACAGGAGTGTCCCTATAAGACTCTGATCGACTGCGGGGCTTTGTATGAGTCTCCCAAAGATCAGGATGGTAGATACAAAGGACCGTTGGTACCTTATGCTGCTAAAGATTCTTTGGGGAGGAACTATGTCGGCTGGGTCTATTACAACATGGCGATGGTTGAACAAAAGTTTTGGACGAGAAAATTTTTTGCTGAACTATTGGCAGAAAAGATTCTTGAAAATATTCCAAGAACTAACCGACTGGTGGCGGCGCCAATGGGCGGGATTATTTTGTCAGTTACAATAGCTGACATGCTCGGCTGTCAGGTTTCTTTCTTTGAGAAAAAAGTGATGAAACCAGCGGGTTCTGATACAAAAGAGGAATCTGTTTTGGTTTATGGCCGCCATAGTCTCGAGAGAAATGAGGGTGTGATCATCTTTGATGACTTATGCAACAATTTCTCGACGACATCGGCAATGGTTGAATTGTTGACCAGTATGGGGGCGGAGATAAGAGCCATTGCTTGCATCGTCAACCGCTCAACCAAAACCAACTTTAAGGGAATTCCAATAATCTCAGCTTTGCACATGCCAACAGACGAATACCTCCAAAATGACCCTAAGGTGAAGAAGTTTGTTGATAGAGGCGAGATTGTTTGGAACCCCAAACAGAACTGGGAACGTCTAATGGAGGCGATGGAAAGAGGATAAACGATTTTATATGTAACGGCCGGTGGGGGTAAATTTGTGTTTTACACACAAACCCTGCCGGCTTTTACTTGAAAAAAAATATTCTACTAGGTTTGAGGGATGCCAATAAAAGAAAGATTTTTTGGAACAATTACATATTTAGATAAGTCAAAAGTTTGAACATAAGAATTGCTGGCCAAAAGACTAAGGTTGTCTGATTTTCAACTGATAATTTGAGAAGTCATTGGTTCAGAGGTTGATTTGAGAAATGAACGGACTTGAGACATGGGAGTCGAAGGACTAAGCCAAACGTTTTCAGTTGAAGGACTTAAAATAACTGGCATTTGGTCACTAACTGATCTGACAGTAGCGTTGGCAGGGACAGTAATAATAGAAAAAGAATAAATTTCTCGACCACCAACTGGTTCTTCCCAAATGTCAAAAATACCGGCGAAAGAAAAAATTGGCTGATTAGTTAATTTAAATAAATAGGATTTTTTTTGACCCATATCTGTTTTGGAGAGACAAAAACCATTGGCAGGGATTAAACAGCGATGATGTCTAAACGCGTTTTGGAAAGCTGGTTTTTGGGTAATGGAATTATAAGGGAGAGTAGTCATACGGTCGCCTATTCCCCTGTTTTTGGCCCAAAAAGGAATCATCCCCCATTTCATAATCCAGGCAAAATTTAAATTTTCATGAGTGATAACAGGGACTGTTTTGCCAGAGGTAACTTTGGAAATATTGGGTAAAGATTCGAGATGGTTGTAAACATCAAAACGCTGATAGAAATCTGCATCTGGACTGAAAATATAATAATCGATCATAAAGTATTTTACTAAAGATTAAACAGAAGAAAGTGAATATAAATTTAGTCCTATAAGTAGTTGTTGTATAAGTTTTTTTTGGTAGAATATTCATTTATTATGTCTTCAGAAAGAACTCCAAACTACAGAACACCAACACAAACGATGTTATTGCATCTTGATTCAGAAAAATTGATGAATAATTTTCCAGAGTGGTACGAAAGACGTTTTGATAATAGACCTGTTGATAGTCAGGATTTTAACGCTTTGTATGCGGCGACTTCAAACGAAATCGATATGCCATACAACGAGGAATCAGTTAATCTCTCTTTTGGACCATTAATTGAAACTGCTCAAAAATATGTAACTCCACTACAAGGTTCATTTTTATTAGAAATTGGCGGAGCATCGGGATTACTTGCTAGAAATCTTCAGGATAGAGGGGTAAAAGTGAGCCTATTAGAAACACAAAAAAGCTTTGTACAGGCAGCAAAAGAAAGAGGAGTAATTGATGCCAGAATATATGACGGAGTTAATTTAGATAGAGTTATTCCAGCGAATGAAAAATTTAAAGCAGTGATTGCGAGTAGGGTTTTTGAAGAGGTAGTAATGTCGGAAGAAAAAGCGACAATGATAATGAGACAAGTAAGAATAATGCTTGAACCTGACGGGGTAGTAATTATTGGAACACAAAGAAAAGAGGCGGTTTGGCACTATGCTATAACTAGAGGTACAGGATTAGAATTGCTGAATTCGGTTGAATTTTTGGGTAACGAATATATCCGCCATGTGTTTGTATATGGTAAATCAAAAGGTTAAATTGTCTGGAGCGGATACCTTCTTTAATTAAACTCTTTTACCAATATGTTTTTCTTATTGGCGACTTATTTTTTAGGAAACCAAGGAATAAAAGCAGAGACTCTTTTTGCATAATTTTGAAAATCTTTGTTGTCCCGGTATTTTGCTTCAAGTAAGGGAATTCCAGAAACTTTGAGAATTAAAAAAGTAATAGTGAGAGGGCCAATAATGGACCACCAATATTGGTTTAAATTAAGTAACCAAATTCCCCACCACATAGTAACTTCGCCAAAATAATTAGGATGCCGACTATAAGCCCATAAACCAGACTGCATGATTTTACCTTTGTTTTTTGGTTTTTTTATAAAATCTTTTAATTGTTTATCGGCAGTAGATTCAAAATAAAAACCAATAACCCAAATTAAAATTCCAAAGTAATTAAATAAATTTAAATTTCCGACTGAGTTAATAATAGGAAAAGAAATAAGCCACATAAAAAATCCTTGGGTAAGAAAAACCTTGAGATAAGGTTTGCTTTTGAATTGTTGGTAGCGATAATCTTCTTTTTTGTTTTTGTTACGTTGATAAATATGGTAGGCCAAACGAATACCCCAAAGAGAAACTAAAATTAAAGAAATTAATAATTTTGGAATGGGGTTGAAAATAAAATTTAGGAGAGCGACAAAAATAAAACCTAAACCCCAAGCAACATCAGCAATATCATTTCTTTTTTTGACCAAAGACAAGAAATACCAACCTGTCATGTAAAGCCAAATTAAAACAGCACTAAGAATTAAAACCATTTGGTTAAAATAAAATAACTAATACCAGAAATAGCTCCGGAAACAAATGTTCCCCAAACTAGATCGACGATAGTGACGATTAAGGGCCAATCTTTGATAGTAGCTAAATTGGTTAAATCATAAGTAGCATAAGCACAAAGTCCAAATAAGGCACCGGTTAAAATGGCGGACGTAATTGAACCTTTGGCGATGGCGGGAGAAATGATCAAAACCACCAAAGTAAAAACATAAATTAAATAAAAAATTCCGGCCGCGGCAAGATTGGGAGTTTTGGACATTAAAAAACCTAAATGTTTGGAGTAAAAATTTTTGGCAATTAAAATTAACCAAGCACCATCGATAATTAGAAAAGTAACAAGAGTTACAAAAAATTGTCTAATCATAATTTAATTATGACACAAATTTACGCAAAGTATTATTGGGTACCAAGGAAGCGAAATTAATGGCAATGATTTATTAATATTTTTTTGAGTAACAATTGGCAGCTTTGGTAAATCCAGCGGCGACGGCTTCATTTTCTGAACAAAACCATCGATCGCCTTGGTCGAGTTCTAAAGCGACATTACTATAATTACCACAGCCAGGGAAAAAATAAGTTTTCTTACCTTCCCGGACATTACCTTTGATATTACACTTGGAATTTTGAGGGTTACTGGTTTGATAGCAAAGAGAACCGAAGATACCAATTTTTTGATCTTTGGCTTGCTGAAAAGCAGTTTTTAATTTTTCTGAAGCAGATGAGGCGGTGGAGGTGAAACGAGCCCAGCCAGAAAGAATCATTTGTTCATTAACTAATTGATCATTAATATAAACTAAAGCTAAAAATCGGCCAAAATGATCGTTGATTTCCCCTTCTAGACGAACTTTTTTGCCGGAAATTAATTCTGTTAATTTTTCGGTTGCTTGTTGGCTTCCACATAATCCAACTTCAGGAGAATTGACACTCATAAGGCGAATTTGACGATTACCTTCGATAATAAATGTGTCGCCGTCGATAATTCTTTCAACTTTGAATAAGTTGTCTGGAGTTGTTTTTGATTGAAAAAAGAAAAAACCTAAAATGAGGTTAATGACAACAGATAAGGACAAAAATATTTTTAACATTAAAAAAAGATAACATAAATCTTGAGGGTAAAGAAATCAGGGTTATTGGACTAAATAGTTTAGAATGGCGGTTTTGATTGATGTTTGAATGAGGGGCTTACGAGTTTTTAATATTAGAGCTAGATGTTTATGGGGTGAATTTTGAGTTTCCGATAAATATTGATCAACATAATCATAAAGATATTTATTTTCTTTTAAGATGGTTTGATAAAATTGGGGTAATAATAATTGGTGAGACCTGGCAGAAACTTTTTTATTTTTGGAATCAATAATTGTCGTCCAACAAAACATTTTGTAATTGCCTGCTTTGTTTGGTTGATAACCAACTTCAATACCAATAGCAAAATCACAACCATTTGATTTATTGAGAGCATTTTTGGCTCGATTTATTGAACCTTGCTTGGTTTCTTGATTACTTAGAGGCTGATTACTTATCTCACTGGATACTTCAACGGGAATTAAAGAAAACTCAATTTCTAACTCATTTAAGACTTCTTCGAGGTAGCCGATTTTTTGGACTGATGTAGTACCAATAGCGATTCTCATTGATTGATTTTAACTCAAAAAATGGGAATAATGATAAAGAATATTTTTCTGAGGTAATTTATCGAGAAAATTATTGAGTTGGCGAAAAAAGAAGAATGCGGGAGTTGCACCCGCGGTTAAGTCAATACTGTTCCTAGGAAAAAGCTGCAGACTTTTTATCCCCTACTTTTTACCACAGTCATTGCAAAACAGCTTGTTAGATTCAGCTTAGCTATCAGGGGCTGCCCTGACCTAAACTTATTTTAACATTTTGATAGAAAAATTTAAATAATTTTTGAGTAAATATTTTGAACACTTTCTTTTACTGTTAATTTTGTGATAGTAATGATTCTGGGTTTGGTTTTTGTAGGCGGGGAATAAATTTAGTATGTAAAATAAAGAAATGAGAAAAAAATTTTTATTATTGATAATATTTTCGGTGGCGGTTTTGGGAATTATTTTATTTTTTTGGCAAGATCAAAAAAGATCAGAAACAAAAAATGATTTTATAAAAGTAACTCCAACCACTGAACCGAAAGTAAAAACAGAAGAAATTTTTCCAATTCTGGAATTTAAAGAAAGGATAACCAAAAAGTCTTTTGGAGAGTATATTTCTCCACAAGATTCCCCTATTCAAAAAGAACGGTTTAAGGGGTTTCACACAGGAGTTGATATAGAGTATGAAGATATAAAAAATGATGTTCCGGTATTTGCTGTCTGTAATGGAGAAATTGTGTTATCAAAATGGGTAAGTGGTTATGGAGGAACTTTGATTTTAAGATGTCAAGAAAATTATTATCTTTATGGTCACTTGAATGTAAATAGTATAGCTGAAAAGACAAAAATATTGAAAGGAGAACAAATGGCGTTATTAGGAAAAGGCGATTCAATAGAAACTGATTACGAGAGAAAACATCTGCATTTTAGTATTAATAAAAAATCCGCTGATTTGAGAGGGTATGTGCAAAATAAAGATGAGTTGAGTGATTGGGAAAACCCGTTGGAATCTGATATTTATGGAAAGTAGTTAATTTTTTTTGGGTGGAGTATAGTTGTGGTTTGATTATCACTTGATCTAAATTATGCCAAAAGAAAGCAGTACTAAAGCAACACCGGTAAAGATTGCAAAGAAACCAATTGTTTGGGTAAGTAGTTTTACGGATTCTTTTTTCTTACCTTCAATAAAAAACATGAGTGGTTGATAGAAAAATAAATAGGCCATAACAGCAACGGAAAGTGTTAGCAGAGATAAAAATACAACTGGGGTAAAAAAAGTATCTGGTTTGTTTTTTAGGGGCTGCGACACAAATGTCATCACGGTAACACCTAGAACAATATAAGCTGAAGCACTAAGGGCATTAATGAGAGGATTTTTTGTCATATATTGATATATACCAATTTAAGTTTCTGTTTTAAAAAATATAATTGAAGAAAAATTTATTTATATTAAGGTAAATTTTAAAAACTTCTTTGTTTTAAAATTTTTCTTTGTATTTTATTAAGCGAAAAGTCTTTTTGATAGTTTAGAACTTTATTGAGATTTTTTTTGAGCGGATGATGTTATATCCGAAAGATTACTTTATTATAGATATGTCTAATTTGTTGCCTTGAATTTTTTGATATCTCTCTGGGTCGATTAAATAACGAAAAACATTTTTCTCTTTTGTTGGGCAATTTCTTAAGTATTCTCTTGAAGTAGTAAACCGACCAAGGCGGATAGCTGAAATTAGGGCAAGTAAATGTTTTGAATCTTCTTCCGATTGGGCCCATTGAGTCTGGTATTGATCGTAAATGGCATCATGCCAATCGTTGCCGACGTCTTTTTTGAAAAAACGGGGTTGTAATTGGTAGGCCAATTTTTCGATGGTGCCGCGGTTCTTTTCGATGGCTTCTTTATTAAAAATTTCATCATTAACAAGATCATGGACATCGACGTAATTACCATTTTCCATATTTCCACTCTTAGCGGCTCGATAAACTTCTTGAACTATTTGAGGGCTGAGTCTGATTTCGGATCGAGACTCTGGCATAGACATTTGAGGTAAACCTATTTCAGGAGAACTATTTCCCATATTTGTTTTTAAAATATATGTCTTAATTATAGACAGAAAAATCAAGTTAAGTCAACTAATATAGGATAAAAATAAAATTTGCAGGTTGTTACCCACATTCGAACTTATAATAACAATTTTTATTGATTTTTGTTTTAAAACTGTTCAGTGTCGTTTATTTAGATTTGCAAAGTGGAATTTTTTGAATTATTTTTTGGTTTTGGGTAAATCCTGGCAAGCAACACCGTCTTTATTACCATCTAGTCTGTTTATATCAGCCTTAACCCCTCCGGCTTTGTTGAAGAAAGTTTGAGCTTCTAGTTGAGTTTCAAAATCATCACAATTATATTCGTCTTCATATTTACCACCAGTTTGACCTTCTGGAATAATATTTCCTAATTTATCGCGCATAACCCGAGTAATAAAATTACCGGCGGTATCTTGTTTTAAGTTACCTTTAGTATCTGTTTCTATTTTGGATTCTTTAACTGATGAACCAGATAAAATACTATTTAAATTCCAATCATTATTGGTAGCAGTTAATCCGAAAGCTCCGAGAAGTAAGGCAATAACAACACCAAGAACTGGTTTTGCAATTTTTTTTGTACGATCACTGGCATTAGCTAAAGGTTTGAATTTTGGGATGGCCATAGTTTTTAGGTTAAAGAATAAAACATATAAACTACAACTAGGATTAAAACACCAATAAGGATAAGACGAAAAATTTTATTACCTCTTAATTTATTCATAATTAATTATGTGCCAAATATTGATTATTTGCAAACATAATTACGATCTTGTGGTTAATAAGAATTTATTTAAATCGCTCTTTTTTTAAATATTAGAGTGACGTTTGAAATAATTAGTAGAACAATACAAATAATAACAGTTGTAATAATTGTTGGATAAGAATTATTAAATGCACCTGGCGAAGTGTGTTTTAACCAAATACCATAGTAAGCCCAAACAGGAACTAAACCATAAGCTAAATTACTATCTTGGTGCATTCTCCAGGTAGCTATGGCGGTTCCAATTAATAATATTAAAATCATCCAAGTTGTGTCGGGTAAGCCAAAACCATTCCAACCAATACTAACCAAAAATCCAGTAATATTGGCAATGGTGGCAACGGTTATCCAACCAAAATAGATACCAAATGGAATTTTATAAAGCAATTTTTCACCTGAATTTAATTTTTCTTTATTAAAAATGTCGGCAATTTTGATAAGACTAGTAAGAAGTGCCAACATTAATACGACTGTTAGCCACATAATTTTATAATGCCAAGCAAAGATCCAGACACTGTTAATAAAAGAACTAGTGATAAATAAAGTATTAACCCGATTGGATATTTTTGAATTATTTTTTTTGGAAAAAAGTTGATAAAAAATATAAATACCAAGAAGTAAATAAATAACACCCCAAATTGAAAAAGTTAAAGCTGCAGGGGCAAAAAGATTGGGAAAAGAATTAGATACTTCACCGGTAGTTAGGTTATTTATTGGTAATATGTTGGCTAAAGCGTTAACCACAATCATTAAAAGATAAGAAATTAAAACTAAAGGTTTTATAAGATTGTTTTTCATAATTAATGATAGTAAAAATCAAGGAATCAAATACTGGATATATTAAGTTTGGGGTTAAAAATTGTTCTGCTCGCTGTTCTTGACTCAATCAGACTTGAGTAAAAAAATTAACAACCAAACTGACCGGAAGAAGTACACTGGGTTGGAGTTGATGTTTTGACACCACTACCTTTTTCGATATATTTTATTCCTGTTTGAAAAGTATCGCCGGGATTCCAGAAAGTCCAGTTATATTTCCATTCTGCCCAACCAAGGTTTAAGTGTTGTGCATAAATACCATTATTGGCCAATAACTGACCAGCTTGACGAGACAACATGCAATAAGCACTGTAACAATACATAATAATTTTTTTATCCTGGGGTATTTTTTTAAACTCAGATAAAATTGTGTTTTCTTGCATACCAACAATAGGGATATTTATGGCACCAACAATATGGTCAACATTGTATTCATCAGAACTACGAAGGTCAACTAAAATAAAATTTTCATCTTTATTATCAATCATTCTTCTAAGAGTAGATGGGCTGACAGAAACAGAGTTTTCAGTATTGTAAAAATCTTTAAACACATCTGATTTTTTTTCAATAAAATTACGGTAAACAACTGCACCAGCCACACCACTAAAAATACATAGAAACAAAAGTAATAAAATGCCACTAATTATTCTTTTTTTATTCATGGAATATTATAACTTATCAATTACTCTTTTTGACTCCAACGAAAACAGATATTGATCTTTGTCTGGGATATTACTTGGATAGAAAAGTGGTTAAGGGATTGTTCAAAATAAAACAAATACTTACAAAAAAGTCCAATTGGTGGAGTT
>CAZWZK010000007.1:13245-21212 GCA_964638385.1 uncultured Gammaproteobacteria bacterium | reverse complement strand
AAATTCGAAAATTCTACAAATAGAAAAAGGAAACAAAATAGCTTATACTCAAAGCTATGGATGTAAATGAAAAAATTAAATTAATTACCCGAAACTGCCAAGAAGTTTTGACTGAGGGTGATTTGAAAAATTTGATAGAGAGCGAAACACCTTTGAATCATTATATTGGGTTTGAAATATCAGGATTGATTCATTTGGGAACTGGATTAATGTCGATGGGGAAAATTGCTGATTTCTTGAAGGCTGGAGTGAAGTGTCAAATCCTGTTAGCTGATTTTCATTCTTATCTAAACAATAAATTAGGTGGAAATTGGGAAAATATTAGAGTTGCCACTGAAGGTTACTTTAAACAAGGTTTAATAGCGTCACTAAAATGTTTTGGAGTAGATGAAAGCCAAGTGAAATTTATCACTGGAAAAGAGCTTTATGAAAACAATTTGGTTCATTGGGAAACTTTTATGGAAGTGGGGAAAAATGTAACCCTATCAAGAAACTTAAGATCAATTTCGATTATGGGAAAAACCCAAGGAACTGATGTAAGTATGGCAACATTGTTTTATCCACCACTACAAGTAGCTGATATTTTTAGTTTGGGAGCAAATATTGCTCACGCTGGTATGGATCAAAGAAAAGCTCATGTAATTGCCAAAGATGTGGCTAAAAAATTGACTATTAATCCATTGAAAAATGCCAAAGGTGAAATTATTTCACCAATTGCGATTCATCAAAATTTAATTGCTGGGTTGACTGGACCAGAAAAGTCATCTGATATTAAACAAAATAATCAGGCTGTTGAAGAAGGAAGAGAAATTGCAATTGAAGAATCATTAAAGATGAGTAAGTCGAAACCAAACAGTGCAATTTTTATTCATGACACGCCAGATGAAATTAGAGAAAAAATTAAAAAAGCTTATGCTCCACCACAAGTAATTGAGTTTAATCCATTGATAAACTGGGTTCAAACTTTGGTATTTTGGGGAGAAAAAACAGGTAATTTTAAGATTTCTAGACCAGAAAAATTTGGTGGAGATATTATTTATACCGAAGTTGATCAATTAGTTGAAGACTACAAGTCTGGAAAATTATTCCCATTGGATTTGAAAAATGGTTTAGCTGATTGGTTAATTGAGAAACTAGAGCCAGCCAGAAAACATTTTGAAAGTGGCGTAGCGAAAGAAGGATTAGAGAAGATGAGAGAATTTTTGGCTAAAAAATGAAATTGTTGATTCACGCTTGTTGTGCCGATTGTTTATTGAAATTTATCGATTCAATAAAGTTAGAAAACAAGGAAATATTGGAAGTAGAAGTTTATTTTTATAATCCAAATATCCATCCAAGATCGGAGTATTTAGCGAGACTAAAGGCAATTCAACAAATAACTAAAGACAACAACATTCCTTTGATAGTTCCCGATTGGAGCCCAAAAGAATGGTTTGAAGCAAACAAAGGAAATTTTTTAAGTCCTAAAAGGTGTGAAACTTGTTGGAGGTTGAGGTTAAATAAAATTTTTGAATATGCAAAGAAAAAAGGAATTGGACTGGTGTCATCGACTTTAATTACTAGCCATTATCAAAACAGCGAAAAGATAAGAGAAATCGCGAGAGAAATGGAAGATCAATACAGTTTAAAGTTTTTAGTTCCCAAAAAAGTCAACAAAGACTTGAAGACAAAAGGGTTTTATAAACAAAATTATTGCGGGTGTGGCTATTCACTAACAGAAGCCTGGTCTGCTAAATTTGGTAAAGGTGACTCTTGAGGGTCTTTTTTCATTTCCTGTTTGGTGTTAATCATGGCCAGATCAGCACGATGTCGAGTGTTGAGTAGATTACCATGGTCTAATTCTTTGTTATAAACAGCGACACCAAAAGCAATATTAACGCTTTGAGGGTCAACCTGAGTGGGTAAGGTGTCGATAACTTCAGGGAAACTTTGCGGTGGTTTTTCTTGATAACGAGAAGCTACTGTTTTGGGGAATTCTTCACTGAAGTTGGGATTATTATTGTGATTAGAACAGATAATTAAAAACTCATCACCATGGAGATGGATATAGGTGTCGCCACGAAAAAAATGTTTGATAAAAACGGCGGCGGAAAAAATAAGAGCATCGCCTGAGTCGTGACCAAAATTATCGTTTACATGTTTGAGATTATTAACGTCACCATAAACGATAGCAAGATTACCATCATCAGCTTCTGGGTTAAATTCTTTCTTAACAAATTCAAAGAACTTGTTTTCTGTTCCAAACCCTGTTTGAGTGTCTTTATTTTTAGCCTCATCAGTTTCCATTTTAGAAAGTCTTTCTCTTTCTTCGGCTTGATATGCTCTATCTTCGGCTTGTTTGAGTTGGTCTTGAAGATCCTTATTGGAGGCCTCAGCAGCTTCAGCCCTAAGTTTCATTGCTTGAAGCTCGAGACGTAAACTGTCTATTTTGGATTGGTCTTCTATAAGCGATGCAAGAAGATTGTCGGACAGATTAGGGGTGGCATCGTTAGGTGAATTTTGACCATTTTCTAACATAAATTTATTATATACTTAATTATGGCTAATAAAAAACTATATAGAAATCAGAATGAAAGTATTTTTGCGGGTGTTTGTGGCGGTTTGGCTGATTATTTTGATATTGATGCAACTTTAGTAAGAATAATTTTTGTGATTTTGGCAATTGGTGGAGGAAGTGGGATTTTACTATATCTGATTTTGTGGTTGGTAATTCCAAGCGAGGGAGAAAAGAATACTGATAATAGAAGAGAGGAAAATATGAAGGATTTTGCTGATGATGTTGGTAATAAAGTTAAATCTGTAGCTAAGGAAATCAATAAAGGAGTAAAGGCTGAAAAAAGACAAGGAAATTTCTTGGGATTGATTTTGATGTTTTTGGGGATAATTTTATTGATTGATAAAATTATTCCGATGGTAATTAGATGGGACTATGTCTGGCCAATAGTTTTGATTGTTCTGGGAGGATATTTATTTTACGGAAGATCTTAAGTAAGACTATTCACGACAACAATCGAGAATTTTACCAATAGTACTACTGATTGAGCCAAGAAAATCTTTTTTAGCTATAGGTTTATCTTCAAACTTAGTTTTTTGAGGATCAGATTCGACTAGACCTAAATTTAGAGCCCAAAAAAGATTGTAAAGATCAAATGATTTTTTGAAATACTCATTAGCTTCTTTGGTGTCCCCTTTGGTGATATATTTTGTCCCGACTTCCATAAGACGCATGGAGGCAGAAAGAAGATGTTTACTAGTACACCAAACTTCACCTTGACCTTCTTTGACAATTTTTTTCATTAACTCTTTGCGCATTTCTCGAGCAGTGTTTAAGACTTCAATGTATTTAGTGTCGCCAAGCTTTTGGGAAGTGAAGAACATATGTTCTTCAATGCCGATGAGATTCATAATAGCCACAGATAAATCTTCTCCCGAAGAAAGATCCATAGAATGGCCTTTTTCTAGATTTTTGGCTTTGTCGATAAATTTTTGAATATCTTTGTCAGTAGTCATAGTTTTAGTTAAGGTTATAAACTGAAAATTAGCTTAAATAAAATAGTAAAAATAAGTAAAATTCCAACAGGAAAAACAACTTTTTGGTAAGGGAATAATATTTTTCCACCATTAAGTTTGCGACTATAACGATCAACAAAAATCCCTAAAAGCCAAACAAATAAGCCTAAGGTTTGACCAAAAATAATTTTATCTAAACCCAATATCTGGTTTGTAGGAGAGCCTGTTTGTTGAGTAAAAATGAAATAAGATAAAGTTAGAACAAACATTAATAAAGAAAGAATGAGTGGGTTACCTAAAACTCTATTTTTGATTTTGGTGGCGAGCCAAAAAGAAATGGCTACGTTTAGACCAGAAATCCAGAGAGAAACTAAAAAGTCATCAATTCCAAGACGGTCAGCCAAAAACATTCCTCCCCCGACAGTAATAATACAAACCGGGCACTGGGCTAATGCTGGGGTGGAAAAAATAAAGAAGGAAAAAACAAAAGATATTAAGGAAAATAAAATAAGATTTATCATCCTTTTATTTTACCAGAGTATTTTTGACACACAGGACAATAAAAAGTGCCACGGCCACTAACTTTAATTCGTTTAATTGGAGTTTGACAATTTAAACAAGGTTGACCGTCACGCTGATAGACTCGAAAATAATACTGGTGTTGACCAATAGAGCCGTCAGGATGAATATATTTATTATCTTTGGCAGTTGAACCACCATGAAAAAGAGATTCTTCCATAAGTTCTACTAGGTTTTGGCGAAGATCTCTTGCTTGTTTTTTGGTTAATTTATTAGATGGGGTTTGGGGGTGAATACGACTTAAGAATAAAGCATCATTGTCGTAGATATTACCAATACCGGCAAACTTGGATTGATCAAGTAAAACTAATTTGATAGCTCGGGCAGTTTTTTGGAGCTGGTGATAAAAATAATCATCGGTAAAATCAGGACTTAAAGCGTCAACACCAACATCTTTCTGAAAATCGGCAAGCTTATTTTGGTTAAAGAGTTTAACCCAACCAAATTTACGCTGATCGTTAAAAAACAATTTCGTACCATCGGAAAAAGTAAAAATAATCCGAGTGGATTTATTAGGTAGACTGGTTTTATCCTCCTTTGGAGTGGGGTGACCAAAAACAGAATCACCAATAATAACTTGACCAGTCATTTTGAGATGGAAGAGTAAGGTGAGATGGTTTTTAAGATGAATCGAAAGCTGTTTACCGAGACGAGAAGTAGAAATGATTGTTTGCCCTTCGGCAAGTTTAGGGTTCCCAACAAAAGATTTAGAATTGATGATCTCAATACTAGAAATAGTTTTATTGACAATATGGGACTGAAGAAAAAGTCGAACAATCTCAACTTCGGGAAGTTCTGGCATGAGCTAGTTTAGCATTAAACTAGGTCATCAAGATCGATAACAGAAATGCTTTTGTTTTTAGCAAGATGATCGACAGCAACCGTCATATCGGCTAAACTATCTTTAATTTCAGAAAAAGAATTGAGATAAGCCTGGGTGGAAGTAACATAACCCATAATTAAAACGATATCAGAAATTTGTTTATAACCAGAATAAACAGCAATAATTGAATAGCCTAAAATCAGGCAATAAAAGAAAACAGCACTGTTTTGAAGAATAAACCATTCGACAAAATTCCAATTAGCAAGACGAACAAAATGGCGAGTAAAAGTTTTTTGCTCCAATTCAGTGTCATTTGATTCTTGAAGTTTAGCGTAATAATCCTCGACCTTGCTGTTGTGAGTGTCTTTTAATTTAACGTATTTTTGAGTAGTGTAATAATCAACGATCATATAGACAGTAATATAGGCAATTTCTAAAACAAAAATACGGGCATCAACAAACCAAAAAATAATAGGAATAGTAATTAAGGAAACGATACTGTCGATTCCTGGTTGGCGAAATAACATTAGGGTTAATGAGCTAGCATCAGCAAAGTTTCTGATAGCTTGAATACTTTGATGGCGCTCGACCTTAGTTTCAGGACGAAGATCTTTGGTAAAAAAATTGTGAATATTAAAACTAATATTACTAATACATTCGTCAAGTTTATAAAGAGAGCGAAGACGAAGAAAATTATCGACTAAACGAACCAAAAGAATAATTAAAACAAGAAAAAAAAGTGAACTAAAATCAATTTTATTTTCAATACTACTAATGGTTTTTGAGTATAAATATATGGTGAATAATGGTAAAAGTGAAGAAATAAATCGAACAAAAAACCAGAAGATAAACCGGGGTTTGTCTTGAATAATTTTAAAAATCAAAAATAGGGTTAATTTGGTTTTCTTGAACATGGCAGATAATAGATTATCAAGTTAAATGAGAAAAAAGTAAAGCCAAAATGGAATGATAAAATGGACTATGATAGAAGATAAACAAATTTTTGATACGGTAATAATTGGTTCTGGCCCAGCTGGTCTAACAGCAGCAATCTATAATGCCAGGGCAGATTTAAAATCAATAGTAATTGCCGGGAATCAACCTGGCGGACAACTAACAATTACTACTTTGGTGGACAACTATCCAGGCTTCCCTACTGGTGTGGGTGGAATTAAATTAATGATGGACATGCAAGAACAAGTGAAGAATTTGGGAGTGGAGATAAGACAAGGGATAGTAAAAGATGTCAGATGTCAGATGTCAGATGCCAGAAAATTTGAAATAGAATTGGAAAATGGAGAAATAGTTGGGGCAAAGTCAGTAATTATTGCCACAGGTGCGGCGATAAAATGGTTGGGTTTACCAAGAGAAAAAGAATTAATTGGTCATGGAATTAGTGGTTGTGCTACTTGTGACGGAATGTTTTTTAGAGGGAAAACAGTAGCGATAGTTGGAGGTGGAGACACAGCTTGTGAGGAAGCAGCTTTTTTGGGAAAGATTTGCGAAAAAGTTTACTTAGTTCACAGAAGAGAAGAATTTAGAGCATCAATGACCGAACAGAAGAAAGTTTTGAATAATCCAAAAGTAGAAATTTGGTGGAATTCAGAAGTTAAGGAGATTGTGGGTGAAGAAAAATTAGAGTCAGTAAAGATATTTAATAATAAAACTGGTGAAGAAAAAGAATTGAAACTTGATGGATTGTTTGTAGCAATTGGTAGTCAACCAGCAACAAATTTTTTGGAAGGATTGGTTGATTTGAGTGAGACAGGACAGGTATTAGTTGGTAAAAACAATGAGTTTGTAACTATGACTAATATTGAAGGAATTTTTGCAGCGGGAGATTGTGTGAATATTAAACACAAGCAAGCAATTGTGGCGGCAGGTGAAGGCTGTCGGGCAGCTTTGGATGCAGAAAGCTGGTTGGAAGCTAGATAACAGATTGTAGATTTTAGATCGTAGAGATAAGTTTTTTGATCTTGGAAACGAATTTGGTGGTGGAAAATTCGGCCGCGCGAGAAACACAATCGGAGGATTTTATTTTGAGTTTTTGGAATTTTTGAATAGCAGCAGCACAAGATTGGCTAGTTAATTCATCAAAAAAGACACCTGTTTTGTTGGCAATAACAGTTTCAGTAACCCCACCGCTTCGATAAGCAATAACTGGACAACCATAAGCCATAGATTCAACTGGAACAATACCAAAATCTTCTTGGTCAGCGGAAAAAATAAAAGCTTGAGCACCTTGGTAAAGTTTAGCTTTTTCTTCTTGAGTAACTTCACCAATAAATTCAATACTAGAGCCCGATATCTTTTTTAAATCTTCTAAAGTATTGGCGAAATCGCGACCAAATATTTTTAGTTTGAGACCGAGCTGGTTACAAGCCTGAATAGCAATATCAAAACGCTTAGCTCGAGCGAGACGACCACCAGTCAACAGATAGTTAGATTTCAGTTTGTCATATGTCAGTTTTTCTGGTGGTAAATCGACGGGTGGATTAATAATAATAGAATCGCGGCGATAGAATTTTTGGATACGGGCAGCCGTAGTTTTAGAGTTGGCAAGATATTGATCAACATTTTGAGAATAACGAAAATCATGGAGACGCAAAAAGTGATTAAGAATATCAACTAAAGATTTAATAAATTTGTTTTGAGTAAATTTACGAGCAGTAGGCAAACCATACAAATATCGTGGAGGGGTGTGACAATAACAAATAAGCTTGGCTTTCTTTTTGTTGAGAGAATTAGGGAAATAAGCGCCGGTGGCAGAGGTGATAATAATATCAAACTTGGAAAAATCGAAAGATTTAAAAGCTAACGGGGAAAGGAGACGAAGAGGAGAAATAATTTTGTGAGCAAAAGGGATATATCGAAAAAAACTTTGATGAACTCTGCCTTGCCATTTTTGTTGAAGACGTGATTGATGAGGGCCTAAATATTCAGGTTTATAGATTGAAGTGTAAATGGGCGCTTTGGGAAAAATATCAGAAAGGGTCTCTAATACAGACTCAGCACCACCAAATTCTTTGATGTAGTCTTGGACAATAGCTATTTT
>CAZWZK010000007.1:3374-13145 GCA_964638385.1 uncultured Gammaproteobacteria bacterium | reverse complement strand
ATCTTTGAATCTTCTAAAGTTGATTTGAGAAGTGGAAGTTGACAAATTAAATCTTGGTCAGGAGCTTTTCTTTTGGCACGATAACCAACAAATTCTGATTGACGGAAAGTAGGACCAGGAGAGTCAAGGCAAACAATAAGATATTTTGGTTTTAATTGATAGATAGCTGACAAAAGCATAGAGTAAAAACCATAAATGGCGTTTACTGGTTGACCATTAGAGGTAAGTTTGGGAATAGAATGATAAGCACGGTGAATGACAGCATGGCCATCAACAACCAAAAGTTTTGACATATGCTAGTTTATCCCGCTTCGACCAATAAAGCTACGTTGGGCAAAAAATAAATTTAATTAATTTGGTTTAGAAAGTGAGACTAATAAAAATTTCAAAACAGGGTCTTTACTGGTAGAATTTACTAATGGAGCAACACGCGATTCCACAGCAGATATCATCCTACGAATTTAAATTGGTGGGAGAGATGACTTTGAAGCAGTTTTTAAAGGCAGCTGCAGGAATTATTATGGCAATTTTAATTAACAGTACTGGGTTGATAGTCATTGTTAAGTGGCCATTAATGTTAGTTTCGGCTGGGATAGGACTACTTTTGGCTTTTGTGCCTTTCGAAGATAGACCATTAGAAACCTGGGTAATGGCTTTTATAAAGTCTATTTACTCCCCAACTATTTATACTTACAAAAAAAGAAATGACAATGGTTGGTTAGATTTAGACTTTACTAAAAGTAATAATGAAAACAAAGATGAGGCGGAAAAACCGATTGAAAACAAAAACTTATTTGTGTCGGTGACTAAAGATACAAGCGAGGCAAAGAATAAAATTATTAGAGAGAGGATGAATGTTAAGACGGCGGTTGAATCAATAAAAGACAATATAAATTCGGTAAAGTCGATAAAAAAAGAAACTAAGGAATTGTTTGACACTAAAATTACGGTTAAAGAAAAAGTTGAAACAAAAGATGAAGTCCAGGTAGAGAATATTCCAGAAGAGTCAGTAAAAACAAATGATTGGAGAGATCAAAAGACTGATTTAAATCTTAAAAAAGAGAAATTGGAAGCAACTGGTAATGCTGTTTTTGGAACAATACCAATGCCAGATAGACCAGATATTGCTAATATAATTGTAGGCATGGCAACTAATTGGGATGGAAAGATAATTGATGGAGTGATTGTTGAGATACAAGACGAACATGGTAGTCCAACTAGAGTAATTAAAACTAACTCTTTGGGACAATTTAAGATTTCAACTCCGTTAGCTAATGGAAGGTATTTAATTATTGCCGAAAAAGAAGGTTATATTTTTGATAGAGTTAATGTAGATTTAGCTGGTAAAATAATAGATCCAATTAGGATTATCTCTCATAATTAGTTTATGATTAATCTATAAGATATGACAACAGATCCACTTAAAATAGCGATAAAAGGAAGTACACAAGATCATTTGCCAATAGAAGATATTGTTGATGGGATAGTGGTAATGAAAGATGGATCATGTTCGATGGTGATGCAAATATCTTCGGTTAATTTTGATTTATTATCAGAAAAAGAACAGTCAGCATTGGTATCGGCTTATGGTGGAATATTAAATTCATTAAACTTCCCTTTGCAAATAGTAATTCGGTCTAATGCTAAGGATGTAGAATCTTATTTAAAAAAATTATTAGAGGCAGAGAATAAACAAATAAATGATTTGTTGAAGTCAAGAATTAAGAGTTATCGAAAGTTTATTGAAGAAACGGTTAAAAAGAATGATGTTTTATCAAAAACATTTTACATAGTGATTAAGTTTTCTTCTTTGGAGTTGGGAATAAAAACAGCAGGTAAACAAACATTAACTAATTTGATTAATAAGAACGTTAATACAGCTCTTCCCTACCCAAAAGATTATGTTTTAGAAAAAGCTAAAGCAAGTTTGGAACCTAAAAGAGACCATTTAGTAAGACTTTTTTCAAGATTAGGTTTAGAAATTGCCCCCTTAACAAACAAAGAATCAATTGAGTTGTTTTATAAAATATATAATGAAGAAGTGGCAGCTAACCAAAAATTACAAACAACTAATTATCAAAACCCATTAGTAACTACTAAATAAAATGAAATTACTGGATAAATTGACCAAAAAAACGAAAAAACAGGAGACTATAGGGACTAAGCTGGTTGGTGGAGAAAACAAACCGAATGGAGAAGAAAAAAAACCATTTGCAGAAGGGTTGGTATCAACTAAAGATATTATTGCTCCAAGCTCATTAGAGGTAGATTTTAATCATATAAGGATTGATAATCGATATTATAGAACTTTGTTTGTAGCGGCTTATCCCCGGTTTGTAGGAATAAATTGGTTGTCATCATTGATTAATTTTGATGCGTCATTGAATTTGTCGATGTATATTTATCCAACTGATGGCAAAGCTATTTTAGATGACTTGAGAAGAAAAATTACTGAAATGGAGGCAGAAATTAGCACAGATATTCAGAGAGGGAGATTAATAAATCCAGCGACTCAAGCGAAACTTGAAGATGCAATGAATTTACAAGCCGATTTGGTCAAAGGAGAAGAAAGATTCTTTCAGTTTGGATTATATATAACAATTTCGGCTGATTCACGTGAAGAAATTGATAGGATTAATAAAAACTTAGAGGCGGCATTAGGGTCACTTTTGGTAGTCAGTAAAAGAGCCACTTTACAAATGGAAGAAGGGTTTATTACTGGACTTCCTTTAGGAGAAGATCGGTTGAACGTAACCCGAAACATGGATACGACGTCATTAGCAACCACGTTCCCTTTTGTATCATCAGACTTATCTGACGATAAAGGAATAATGTATGGTATTAACGCCCATAATGGATCGTTGATTATTTTTGATCGGTTTTCAATGCAAAATTACAATTCGGTAGTGTTTGCAACAGCGGGTGCCGGAAAATCTTACATGATTAAATTAGAAGTTTTAAGATCTTTGATGTTGGGAGTAGATATTATTATCATCGACCCAGAAAACGAATATCGAGATTTAGCAACGGCAGTTGGAGGCCAATACATTGCTTTTGGGTATGGAGAAGATTCAAAAATAAACCCTTTTGATTTGTCTTTAGTAGAAGAAGAGGGAGAAAATGCCTTAAATAGTAAGATTTTGTCGGTTCATAGATTGATGAAAATAATGTTGGGGAGTTTAGATCCAATGGAAGAGTCGATTTTGGACAGAGCCATGATGGATGCTTATAAAGCAAAAGGAATTACTCCAGATCCAACAACTCAAACAAGAGAACCACCATTAATAGAAGATGTTTATAAGTCTTTAATTGGAATGGAGGATGAAAAAGCGAAAATGTTGGCTGCTAGAATGGAAAAGTATATTAAGGGGTCATTTGCAGGAATTTTTAACCAAAAAACGACAGTTAATTTAAATAATTCGTTTGTAGTTTTTGGGATAAAAAATCTGGAAGAAACACTGAGACCAGTAGCAATGAATATTATTCTGGATTATATTTGGACAGTAGTAAAGAAAAGTTTAAAAAAGAGAATTTTGGTGGTGGATGAGGCTTGGTATTTGATGCAATATGAGGATTCTGCTTCATTTTTGAGAGGAATAGTAAAACGAGGAAGAAAATATTATTTGGGAGTAACAACTATTACTCAAGATGTGGATGATTTTTTGAAAACAGCTTATGGAAAAGAAATTGTGACTAATAGTTCAATTCAAATATTATTGAAACAACATACGGCAGCTATTGATCAAATCGGAGAGGTTTTTTATTTGAGTGAGGGAGAAAAGCAATTACTTTTGACGGCAGATAAGGGCCAAGGAATATTTTTCGCCGGTCAAAACCATGTGGCAATAGAAATAATTTCTTCAGAAGAGGAACATCAATTAATAACTTCCAACCCTGAAGATGTGTTGAATAAAAAAAGAATAATCGATGAGAAAAAGTCTTTTGATTTAAAACAAACAGAGAAAAATGTAACAGTGACACCGTTGCCATCGAAAACAACTCCTCAGCCAAAAATTGAAATTCCAAATCCTCAGCCAAAGGCTGATCAACCTCTGACTGAAACTCCAACAAAGGAAATTTTACAGGAAGTGGTAAAAAATGAACCTGAAACAAAACCAACAGAAATAGAAGATGTTTTGCAAAGAAAAATAAATGACTTAGAAAAGTCTGAAAATGGCCTTAATAAAGGGAATCAGAATGATCAGACAAAATTTGTTGGCGAAATAAAGATAAACCCAACTCAAACAAATAATCCAAATAGATTTGTACCACCAAGAACAGAGGTAATAAAACCAGAGGAAAAACAGAAACCTGTTTTTATTAAAACAGAGGAAGAAAAAATTCCTCAACCACCACAACTAATAAAAAAACCCCAACCTGTTTTTGAAAACAAAAATAACAAACCTGAAGAAAAGAAAGGTATGGATTATGATGATTTGTTTGGAAATGGTATTGTTTAGTTTTCAAAACTAACAATAAAACAGTCAATAAAAAAAATGATTCTGAAATATAATCACTAAGAATTGATATTTGCTTACAAGTGAAAGTGGTTAAAATAACCAAATTAATTCTAAATAATTAGATTTAAGAAAAATAATCTAAATACAACCGAGAGTTTAGTCTTGTAAGCGCACTGGCATGATAATGTGAGTGAATGATGGGTCTGATTGATCGTGAAAGAAGACTGGGGTAAGACTTTCGTTTAGTTCAATTAAAATTTCTTGGCTCTTACAGACGTTTAAAAAATCGGTTAAAAATTTGTAATTGAAGGCAACTTCAAGATTTTCTCCTTCAGTTTTGGTTTCTAATTGAACTCGATTTTGCCCCACCTGAGGAGCGTTGGTGGTTAATTCAAGATTATTACTTTTAATATTGACTTTAACAACATTAGCTGACTCTTTAGCAAAAACAGAAGCAATTTTGACCGATTGAAGTAATTCGTCTCGGTTAACAAAAATTTTGGTAGTGTAAGATTCTGGAATAAGTTTTTGATAGTCAGGGAAGTCCCCTTCAATAAGGCGAGAGACCAGCTCTACATCCTCTAGAATGAATACAACTTGGTGTTCATCACTCGTTAGACCTATTTTTATTTTTTGATTGTTTTTAGCGAGTTTAGTAACTTCGATTAAACTTTTGGCTGGGATTAAAAAATTTATTGGTTTGTCGTTTTTAATATCCAAAGGACTAACTAGTTTTATTTCTTTAAACGAAAGTCGGAATCCATCAGTAGAAACTAAACGAAGGAAGTTTTGACTAAAAGAACAAAGAATACCAGTTAAAACAGGACGAGTATCATCAATGGCCGCAGAAAAAGCTATTTGAGAAATAGCTTGAGTGAGAATACTTAAATCGATTTCAAAAACAGTTTGGGGGTTTACTTGAGGAAACTCAGGAAAATCAGTTGAAGGTGAAGTTGTAAAATTTGATTCAACTTTTTCAGAAGAAACAGAAAGCAGATTGTTGTCTTTAAGATTAAGATCTATTTTTCCATTTGGAAGGTAAGAAATAAATTCAGTAATCTCTTTGGAAGGAAGAGTAATACTCCCCTCTTGGTCAATTTTGGCACCAATCCAATAATTAATACTTAATTCAAGATTAGTGGCGGATAATTTAAGCCGGCCTTGATCTGTGGATAATAAAATATTATTTAAGATCGGTAATTGGTTTTTAGAAGAAACAAAACGGGATACGTTAGTTAAGGCAAGGTTTAGATTCTCCTGAAGAAGAGAGAGATTCATTGGTTTTATTATAGATTTATTTTAATTAAAAAAATAGTAGTTGTAGTTATTAGGTATGGTTGAAAAGTGGAGTAGTTAAAAATTTGGCCCATTTTTGAATTAAAAGTATTGAATTGGTAGTGTTTAAAAGAGAGAAATATTGGTAAGTATTAGTGATTTTGATGGTCTTATCTTATAAGTTTTGTTAGTGTTGGGGTAAACTTCGGGGGAAAAAGAAAAAATAAAGTGTGGAAAAGTTGGTGGATAAGTGAGGTTAAAATGTGGAAAACAAAATAATGATTAAAAAGATGACTTGATCTGGTTGATAAGTTTGGTGGTTTGTGGATTAGTGGAAAAGTCTTGGTGGATTTTGTCTCGAGCATGCATAATACTGGTGTGATCTCGACCACCAAGAAGTCGACCTACTTCTTCTAAAGGTAGGTTAGCCTCGGTTAATAAAAGATAGGCAGTAATATGTCGGGCAGAAACTAATTCTTTTTTACGACTTTTACCACACAGATCACCAGTTTTAATATTGAAACTTTTGGCACAAACAGAAATAATATGTTTAGGATTAATTCGAGAACTGTGAAGTGAGTTTAGGTTTTGAGCTAAAGACGGATCAAGAAAGTGTTGAACAAAATCAAGATCAATCTCCCCTATTTTTTGAGAAAGAGCCTGAATAGTAATTTGTTGAAGTTTACCTTCAATTTCGCGAATGTTAGCTTCAATATTGTTGGCTAAAAAAGAAAGAGCGTCAGATGAGATTTGCCCACCATTTTCTTCAACTTTTTGTTTGATAATAGCGGTGCGCATTTCATAATCAGGAAGTTGGATATCGACAGTTAAGCCACCCATAAAACGAGAGACAAGACGGTCTTCGAGGTGATCGATTTCACTGGGTTTACGGTCAGAGGTTAAAATAACTTGTTTACCGTTCATATGAAGAGCGTTGAAGGTGTGGAAAAACTCTTCTTGGATATATTCTTTACCAGCAATAAATTGGATATCGTCAACCAAAATACAATCAAGGTTACGATATTTATCTTTGAATTGGTTCATGGTTTTTGATTTGAGAGCAGAAATAAGTTCATTACCAAAAGTTTCAGCAGGAAAGTATTTAATTTTAAAATCAGGGTTTGATTTGAGAAGTTCATGACCAATAGCTTGCATTAAATGGGTTTTACCAACCCCTACCCCACCCCAAATGAAAAACGGATTGTAAGTAATACCCGGGTTTTTGACAATACCTTGGGCAGCAGCGTAAGCGAAATTGTTGCTATTACCAACAATTAAAGTGTCGAAAGTATATCTAGGGTGAAGATTATGGTTGGAATGGGTTTTTTGGGGGACATATTCAAAAAGAGGAGAAGAAACTTGGTTGGCAGAAATAGTGTTTAGTGGTTCCTGAATAATAAATTCAAGGTTGTTATCAGTTTTGGTTTGGTTATCGAGAGCGTTTTTGAAAATTTGATAATAACGTTTTTTATTCATATCAACTAAATAGGAATTAGGACAAGCAAGGGTGGCGAGGTTATTTTGGAGGCTAATAAGTTCGGTTTTACTGACGAATGTTTGAAAAACAGCCGGAGCGAGGACGATTTTTAATTCTTCTTGGGTGTTTTTCCAAAGTCGGTCAATGTCCATAAGTAAATTTTCTAATATCTAATTAATCTAAAAGATAAAAATTAATAAAGCAAAACAAAGCAACACATTTCGGGGAGGAAATTATCCCGTGGTACGGGACTGTAGATAATTAATAAAAATTATCTTTGAGTTATCCACATAATAATAAATGAGTTTTCCACAAAAAGGAAGAACTAAATTAGATGATAAATGTTAGATCTCAGATTTCAGGAAGACATGAAGATAATAAAAATGGTAGGTGTTAGGTCTTAGAAAAACAAAGCTATCTAATAAATATTAGATTGGATAAAAATATGATAAAATTGGTGCTATGACAAAAAGAACATTTCAACCAAAAGCAAAAAAACACAGTCGGGTTCATGGTTTTCTTAAAAGGATGATGAGTGCCACTGGACGAAACGTATTGAAAAGAAGAAGGACTAAAGGTCGAGAAAAAATTAGTGCGTAAACTAGTTTTTAGATGAGAGAGACAAGGGATATTTTAATTGTAAAACAGTATAATTTGGTGTGCTAAAAAAAATAAACAGGATTAGTGGTCGAAAAGATTTTTTGGAGATTAAAAGTAAAGGGCAGCTTTATAGTGGCCCTTTTTTTGGTGGTCTTTACTTGAAAACTGATGATGAGACGATAAGATTTGGGTTTATTGTTTCTAAGAAAATATCCAAAAGAGCAGTTGATAGGAATAAAATTAAAAGAAGAATGAGTGAGGTTTTGAAGGTTAATTTGGAAAAATTTAGTCCTGGGACAAAAATAATTTTTTTGGCCAAAAAGAGTTTATTGGAAGCAAAGAGAGAGGAGATAAAGAAAGAGGTAAGTAGATTAATTTCTAAGTTCTAATTTCTAATGTCTAAAAAAGTAATATTAAAATTATTAGTTTGGTATAAGAAATATATTTCTAGGGGTGAAAATTGTAGATTTATACCGACATGTTCGGAATATACTTATCAGGCAGTAGAAAAATACGGAGTAATAAAAGGTTTATGGTTGGGAGGAAAAAGGATATTAAAGTGTAGACCAGGCGGTGGAAGTGGAATAGATTTGGTAAAATAGATGATAGATTGTCAATCGTAGATCATAGGGATATAAAAGATCAATGAAAGATTCTCAAGATATTAAAGGTTAATTTTATTAATGAATTTATTTATAGCTCCGTTTGTTAATGCTCTTTTTGGGGTTTATTATTGGGTAGGAAATTTTGGTTTGGCGATTATTTTAGTAACAATAGTAATTAAGTTGGTGTTGTTACCTTTGGTTTGGCCAAGCTTAAAATCAGCCAAAAAAACCCAACAATTACAACCTAAACTCAATAAGTTGAAAGAGAAATATGGGAATAATAAACAGGCTTTGGCTCAAGCACAAATGGATTTATATAAACAAGAAGGAATAAATCCGTTAGGTGGGTGTTTGCCAACAATTTTACAATTAGTGGTGTTGATGTTGTTTTTTTCAGCTTTTAATATGGTGACTAATTTTTCACAAGGACAAGTTAGTCGAGATTTAGTAAATGCACAACTTCTCCCCTCTTTTAAGGTTGATGAAAATTTTAAATTTGATTTGGGATTTTTAGGAAGTGACTTAGCAATGACACCAGCTAAAGTTTTTGGAAAAGGAATTACTTTAGATTTATTATTGCCGATTATTTTATTATTGGGTTCGGCAGGATTTCAGTATTTGAGTGCTAAATTAATGATGCCAAATACAAAAATAGATGAAAAAATTGTAGAAAAAACCAAAGATAAAGAAGACGATATGATGGCAGCAATGAGAACACAATCACTTTATATGATGCCGGCGATGACAGTATTTATTGGTTGGAATTTTTCTTTGGGGTTACTCCTCTATTGGTTTATGTCGTCAGTATTAGCAATCGGTCAACAACTATTGGTGAATAAGATAAATAAGAAGTAAATTAATTTTCTAGTATCTAATTTTTAATATCTAATGATAAAATAGGCACTATGGATAATAAAAAAAGAAATGAAAAAATTTTACAAATCACCTGTGATTTTTTAGGTCAAATTAATTTTGAGGTGGAAAAAGCTTTCGTAGAAGATGTCGAGGGCGAAGAAGACCAAGTGTTAGTAGGGATAACAGTGGCTAATCCAGCAGGTTTGATTGGTTTTAGAGGAAGAAATTTAGCAGCAGTTCAATTAGTGTTATCTTTGATGGTAAGAAACCAAGTTGGAGAAAATATTAAAGTTCTTTTGGATATTAATAACTATCGAAATGAGCAAAAAGAAAGATTAGAAGGAATGGTTAGAGGATTAGCTGAGAAATGTTTGGTAAGTCATAAAAATGTAGCTTTAGCTAATATGAGTTCTTATGAAAGAAGAGTTTGTCATATGATAATTTCTGGAATTGAAGGGGTGGTAAGTGAATCTGAAGGTGAGGGTGAGGAAAGACATGT
>CAZWZK010000007.1:0-3274 GCA_964638385.1 uncultured Gammaproteobacteria bacterium | reverse complement strand
AATTTCTAATTTCTAATTTCTAATGAAAACATTAGAAGAAAGATTTTTTAACAAAGATAATTTTAAGTTGTGGTAAGATTTGGGTGTGAAAGGATTTTGGGAAAAATGTGAAAAAATAGTGTTTTTTGTTTTGTTGTTTTTGTTGCCAACCCAATTAGGAAAGCATTTTTGGTTTGATTGGAGTTTGGTTTGGGGGATGAGGGTTGATTATTTTTCACCAACTTTTTATTTGGTGGATATGGTTTGGTTGATATGGGTAGTTTTAATCTTAGTGAAGAATTTTAAAAAGGAAAGAAAAAAGGTAAAATTTGAGGTTTTTTGGGTAATAATTTTGATTTTGGTAAACATATTGGTAGCTAATAACAGATGGGTGGCGGGTTATAAATGGTTGAGGTTGGGGCAATTGTTTTGGGTGTGGAGTTGGGTAACAGAAAACAAACGAACAGTTAAAAATGGCTTATTAAAAGTTATCCCCTGGTGGTTGATAGTGGAGGGAATTTTGGCGATAGGTCAAGTGTCGAAGGGAGGGAGTTTAAATGGTTGGTGGTGGTTTTTGGGAGAAAGAAAATTTGATTTTAATACAATTGGGATTGCTCAGATGTCGGTAGTTGATATGGGGTTGGTTCGGGCTTATGGGACTTTTTCTCACCCCAATAGTTTGGCGGGGTTTTTGTTGGTAAGTTTGATTTGGTGGGTGAAGAATTTTTCCTTATTTCGTTCTTCAAATTATCAAAGAGTGAAATGGTGGGTAGTGTTTTGGTTAGGTTTGGTAGGAATATTTTTGGCAGGAAGTAGAACAATTTGGTTACTGACTTTAGGATTTTTAATATTTTTGGGATGGAACTCGAAGGTAAATATTAAAAAAAAAGTTAAAGGATTGGCCTTTTTGGTTTTATTGGTGATTGTTTTAATTAAAATGATTGGATTTAATTATCCTTTGGTTAATTTTTTGGGTGGTTGGGATGAAAATGGATTAATTAAGAGAGGTCAATTAAATTTGGCAGCACTGCAAATGATTAAAAAGTCACCTTGGTTTGGGGTTGGTTTGGGAAATTTTTTGGCAAATTTGCCAGAATTCCAAAAAAATAATCAAATTTTTTGGTTTCAGCCAGTGCATAATGTTTTATTGTTATTAGTGTCAGAAATTGGTTTATTGGGGTTTGGAGTAATGGGCTGGGTTTTGGGAAGAAAATGGGATTGGAAAAAATGGGATAAATGGATTTGGATAATACTAGGAGTAATATTTGTGAGTGGAATGGTAGATCATTACTGGTTTACTTTACCCCAGAATATGTGGTTGTTAACTTTAGTATTTGGGATAATTTAAATAATTTCTAATTTCTAATTTCTAATTTCTAATTTCTAATAAAGACATTATTTGCTGATTTCACTTAAGATTTTTTTAGTGCGTCATCGCGAGGAGTAGTTGCAATAGCGACGAAGCAATCTCAATAAGATTGCCACGGCCTTCGGCCTCGCAATGACGTGGTTAGCGATTTTTGAGATAGAATAGGTTATGTTGAAAAAACCGATTTTTAATACCGTGGTGCAGGTATTGGGTAAAGGAGTAACAATTTTGTTGAGTTTGGTAACTACCGCGGTTTTGACCCGAAAACTAGGCGCTGAAGTTTATGGAAGCTATATGTTAATTACTTCGATTTGGTTGTTGTGGGATGCAGCGGCTGATTTTGGGAGCAAAGTAATTGGAGTAAGAGAAGCAGCTAATAATGAGGGTGAAAAAAGGAAAAACATATATATCCAGGTGGCGTGGTTTAGATTAGCAACTTCCCTATTAATGTTTTTATTAGGACTAGGATTTATTTTAATTTGGAGTGGGTTTAATGGGATGGAGTTGGAGGCTTTGTTAGGTTTATCAATGATTGGATTTACAGCGGTAGCTGGAAGTTTAGAGGTGATCTTTCAAACAGAAATGAGGATGGAGGTAAAAGTTTGGATGGATATTTTATTTCCTTTATTGTTTGTGGTTTGGTTGTGGGGTTGGCGAGGAGAGGTTGGGTTAGTGGAAGTTTTTGGAGTTTATTTGGTGGCGAGAATAATTAGTTTGGGGGTAGGTTTAGGTTTGGTGAGTAAGTTAATAGGAAAAACTAAACTGATTAAACCTGATTTTGTTTTTGCTAAAAAATTTTTAAAAGAAACTTGGCCAATGGGAGTTTATATGATTTTGTTTTCTGGTTATGACCGGGCAGTTGATTCGATTTTGATTCGCCAATTAATTGGAGTAAAAGATCTGGCTTTTTATGGTTTAGCTTACAAGATATATGGCAATTTAGTTCAGCCGGCATATTTTTTGATTAACAGCGTATTTCCAATGTTGTCTAATAAAGAAAATAACAGAAGGAAACTGTTCAAGCAAACAGCAGGATTGATGTTTCTAGGGGCTTTGGTGGTGTTTGTTGGGGTTTATTTTTTAGCACCATGGATAATTAATGTTTTGTCTGGGAGTGAGTTTGGAAAATCAGTAGAGGTATTAAGAATTTTGTTAGTGGCGATGATTTTTGCTTACGCAGGACATTTGGTAGGGTTTACTTTGATAGCTAAAGGAAAACAAAAAGAAGTGTTAGTTGTAGGAATAATTTCCTTATTGGTAAACGTGATTGGAAACTTAATATTGATCCCCTCTTGGGGTATAAACGGAGCGGCTTGGATAACGGTTTTAACAGAGATGGTAGCTATGGGATTGATGACTGTGATGTTAGTAAGGAAATAAGGGTTAAATTTTTTTAATCCCCTCTTAGTAAAGTTGAGGGGATTTTTTTTGTTATTTAATTTCTCGTAACCGATTTTTTAAGAGTCGGCCAAGTGTGCGGTGCACGTTGGATACTCTTAAAAGATGGTTACTTCGAAATAACTATTAATTTTTGATATATTTCCCTACTTAGAATTAGTACAAAATTTGAGATATATTTTAGTGCCAATGGAATCGTGTTCGAACAAAAAATAGGATAAAACCAGCCTAATATTCTTTACTTCCCTACCTAAAAATAATTCCGGAGAGCCGATTCTTAAAAGAAAATAATGACAAAACAACTTTTACTGTTATTACATTTTTTCACGTTTCAACCAACCACTTTGATAGAGTTAGAACATATTTAGACAAAAATCTCCGCAAAATTACCGAAAATATACCGCACAAATTGGATCTTAGATTTCAGATCTCAGATGATGGATAAATTAGGTTAAAATTGGTATATGAGTCAGGGTTTGCCAACAGCATTAATTTTAGGAATAGACCATTTTGTGGCGAAGAAATTGG
>CAZWZK010000006.1:0-24223 GCA_964638385.1 uncultured Gammaproteobacteria bacterium | reverse complement strand
TCCAGTCCAAAAAATTTCTCAATTCTACAAAATTAATCCATCAGATATTTATATTATCCATGACGACCTTGATTTAGAGCTAGGGGATTATCGTCTTCAGTTTGATCGTGGTCCGGCCGGCCATAACGGTATTAAGTCAGTTATTGAAAACTTAAACACTCAAGCCTTCAACCGAATCCGTCTCGGTATTAGTAAACCCAAAATCAATATTCCAGTAGAAGACTATGTTCTCCAATCATTCTCACCAGAAGAATCAGTTATAATGAACTCTATTACTCCAAAAATTTTTGAAGAAATTAAAAACATTCTCAATTCTTAATTTTTTCATAATTAATAATTAGTAATTAAAATGAATGGGCCGTTAGTTCAGTTGGTAGAACACTGCATTCGCATTGCAGAGATCGGGAGTCCGACTCTCCTACGGTCCACCACTTCCTGGGTTC
Organism: uncultured Gammaproteobacteria bacterium; assembly: GCA_964638385.1. Classification (GTDB taxonomy): domain Bacteria; phylum Patescibacteriota; class Microgenomatia; order UBA12405; family UBA12405; genus WARW01. The sequence continues at coordinate 23,780 of CAZWZK010000006.1, read as the reverse complement.
AACTTGTCCCGCATCAATTCAAATTTATTTGAATTGCATCGGGGTTCCCAGTAAGTCCACCGCCTTATGGTTAAACTTCTTAAATCAATTTCTAAATCTATTAAATCGGGTATCAAAAATGATCCAGAAATAACTCGTATCAAAAATAAGTATCCTAAACTAATTTGCTTCCTCAAAAAAAGATTTGCCAAAGATCACAAACTCGGATTTTACTTTACCATCGGAATTGCTATTACTTTAATTTTTACCTATCTCTTTTTTGGTATTGTCCGCGATTATATTGGTCAAGATAATTTAGTTCAGTTTGATCTTCGTGTCATTAATCTTTTCAAGACACTCCGCCACCCACAACTAAGTCAGCAAATGCTTTTTATTACTTATCTTGCCAAAGGGGAGGTTATTGTTGTTGGTGTCCTAATTTCTTCACTAATTCTTTTCTTATTCAAAAGATGGCGACTCCTTTACACTTTATGGATTTCCGTTGGTATTGGGGAAATATTTGTTTGGATTATTAAAAATATTTTAGACAGACCTCGTCCACCATTAATTGATGCTTTAGTTGCTGAAACTAGTTATAGTTTTCCCAGTGGCCATACTTTTGTTGCCATTGCCTTCTATGGTCTATTGGCTTATTTCGTTATCCAATCTGAAAAAAATAAATTTTTTAAAGTAACCAGTTTTATTATTGGTCTACTTCTTATCACTTTAGTAGGTGTCTCTCGAATTTATTTGGGCGCTCACTGGCCATCAGATGTTTTTGCTAGCTTGGCTGTTGGAGCTGCTTGGTTAAGTATTATTGCCACCTCATTAAAGATTAAGAAGAAATTTAATCCACCCAAGAATATTGATTTTCATTTAAAAAAAACAACTATTATTCTTTATAGTATCTTCCTAATCACCCTTTGGATTGTTTTTGTCTTTTCTTTTTACTATACTCACCCACTTCAAAAGAAAGAAGTTACCTCGGTTACCAAAACAACTATTGAATCTAAAGATATTTCTAATAGATTATTTCAGGAATTACCAAAAGTCAGTGAATCTATTACATCTCTTCCCGCCGAACCCATAAACCTTATTGCTGTTGGGAGTAAAGACATTCTAGACAAAGCCTTCACTAATTCTGGTTGGTATTTATTGGACGGTCCTAGCGCCAAGTCTTATACCAAAATAGTTACTTCCATTATCTTTAAAAAGGCTTATCCTCAAACACCAGGGCTTCCTGTCTTTTGGGATACTCAACCAAACACTATTGGATATGGCAAGCCTACTTCAGAAAACTCCGTTAGTTCTCGACATCACATTCATTTTTGGGAGACAGATTTTATTACCACCGAAGGACAATTAATCTGGGTCGGAACTGCTCATTTTGATGAAGAAATCAAAAAGAAGTTTAATATTATTATGCCGTTTCACAGTACTGAATTACTTGTCGATAATGAACGGGAACAAATAAAAACTGAGTTAGAAAAAAATGGATTTATAAAATCATCTGAAAAAATTAATCTTACTGGACTACTTTACGGTAGCAAAAAAAGTAGCGGAAATAGTTTTTTGACTGACGGTCAGGCTTATATTTTGTACCTTCAATCACCAAATGAGGAAAGATAAACCAACCAGTATCTCCCTTCAACTAGAAAAATATAAAGAGACTATCGAAAAGCGTCAAAAATATGTCCATATGGAATACCAGGCCTATGGCCTTGAGTTAGCCAAAGAACTTGGCGATTGGAAAAACCGTTCCATTTATATTCGTATGTCCAAAAACATGGATCGAAAACTTTTAGAACAGGCCAGATACTTTGTCAAAGATCAAAACCCGGGGACAATTAAAACCCCTTACAAACTTTTTATGTGGAAACTTCGTCAATTAAGGGAAAACATCAAAAAAAACGTAGTATAATTAAAGCCAGTGGTATACTACCAATCTATATGTCATTTTTAAAGAAAAATTCTAAAAAAATCATTATTATCGCCATAATAATAGTCATTTCTGGCTTTGGTGTTTATCGAGCTAATGCTAAAACAAAAGCTTCAGATGTCACTAAATTTGACACCAAAAAAGAGACTGTAATCTCTATTAAAAAAGAAACTATCAAAGAAGAAATTACTTTAACTGGTTCAGTCGATGCAGCTTCCAAAGCCAATCTTCAGTTTCAAACCAGTGGTCAACTTGCTTGGGTTGGAGTTAAGGTAGGGGATAAGGTCAAAAAATATCAAGCTATCGCTTCGTTAAATAAAGAAATACTTAAAAAACAACTCCAAGCCGACTTCAACACTTATCGTTCAGCTTTGGCTACTTTTGATGATACTCAGGATGATTACAAAACCGAAAAAGATAATCTTACTTTAACCGACGATATGAAACGTATCTTGGTTAGATCTCAAAATACATTGAACAACTCAGTCATCAATTACGAAATTCAGGATTTAGCGATTAAATATGCCACTCTAGTTAGTCCAATTAATGGAGTGGTAACCGCCGTTGAACAACCAAATAGTGGGCTCAATATTACTCCCGCTTCTGCCACTTTTTCTATTATTGACCCTACCAGTATTTATTTTAAAGCCCAAATTGACCAAGAAGATGTTACTAAGGTTAAGGTTGGTGATAAAACAATTATTACTCTAGATAGTTTCCCAAAAGAAGAATTTAACTCAGAAGTTACCTACATTTCATTTACCCCAATTTCCGGGCAAACTTCTACTATCTATGAGATTAGATTTAAACTAGATAGTGATTCTAACCAAGATCTTAAATATCGTCTGGGTATGGAAGGGGACGCGACTATTTCTCTTCGCCAAATCGATGACACTTTCACTTTACCAATTGATGCTATTCACCAAGAAACCGAAACACCTTATGTTTTTGTAAAAAGTGATACTAATCAATTAGTCAAAAAAGAAATTAAGATTGGTATTGAAACCGACACTACTGTTGAAATTTTAGAAGGACTTTCAGAAAATGATCAAGTCGTCATCTCCAAATAATTCTAAAGTAGTTTTAGAGTTAAAAAATGTCACCAAAACCTATACCACTGGGGGAACTCAATTTAATGCTCTAGACAATGTTAATCTAAAAATTTATCAAGGTGAATTTGTCTCTATTACTGGACCATCTGGATCAGGTAAATCCACTCTCATGCATATTGTCGGCTTACTCGATAATCCTACTTCTGGTGAAGTTTTGTTAGAAGGCCGCGACGTTTCCAAACTCAAAGAACATCAACTAGCTCAAATCCGCAACATTACCCTAGGATTTGTTTTTCAACAATTTAATTTATTAGCCAAAACCTCCTCTTTGGAAAATGTTTTACTTCCTCTTTTATATTCTGATGTCCCAAAAAAATCTCGATCTCAAATCGGTATCGATCTTTTAACCAAGGTTGGTCTAAAAGAAAAATTGACTAATACTCCATCTCAACTTTCCGGCGGCCAACAACAACGTGTCGCTATTGCCAGAGCTTTAGTTAATAATCCCAAAATTATTTTAGCCGATGAACCTACTGGCAACCTTGATAGTAAATCCGGCGACGAAGTCATGAAATTTTTTCATCACCTTAATGAAAAAGAGGGGAGAACTATCGTTTTTGTTACCCACGACATGGATTTAGCCAGACAAGCCAATCGAACTATTATTATTAAGGATGGCAAAATTTCGGAGGAGAAACATGCTTAAACCAAGTTTAAATGATCTTCTCAAATCAAGTTTTCGTTCAATCTTAAAAAATAAAAGTCGAACCATATTAACTTCTTTAGGAATTATTATCGGTGTCACTTCTGTTATCTTATTAACCTCTATCGGTAATGGTCTAAAAAAATATGTCACCGACCAATTTGATTCTTTAGGTGCCAACTCTATCTATGTTTCCCCGGGTAAAGTTTTTAACGATGATGGCGGTTTTTCTCAAAGTGGAGGCATGATGCTCAACACTTTTACTCAAAAAGACGTTGCTACTCTTAACAGAAAATTAAACAATGTTGATATTACTCCTGCCAGCGCTGTTTTTGCTGATATTTCATCTTCTTTTTCTACTCAAAAAAATATTGAAATTGATGGATCAACTGAAAATTTTGGTAAAAACAACAATCTTTCTCCCTCTAAAGGCAATGGTCGCTGGTTTACTAAAGAAGAAAACGACAAAAACACACCAGTTATCGTTTTGGGGTATCAATTAGCCTTAGATTTATTCCCTAAATCTAGTGCTATTGGTCGAAAAGTTATTGTCAAAGGTAAAACTCTAAAAGTAATCGGCGTTAGTGACAAAAAAGGTGCTTCGTTTGGTGGCCCAAGTTTTGATAAACAAGGTTATATACCATTAAACCTTGCCTTTGAATTGTCTGGTAAAAATGATATTCAAAGTATTATTATCAAAGCCCCAAACAAAGACTTAATTGAACCACTTAAAAAACAAATTACCAATATTCTTTTAGAGAAATACGACAAAGATGCTTTTTCTGTTTTTGACAGTTCTCAGCTCCTTAATTCTATTAATTCTATTATTAGCGTCCTTACTATTGGACTTACAGGGATTGCTGCTATCTCCTTAGTCGTCGGCGGAATCGGTATTATGAATATTATGCTAGTCTCTGTTACCGAAAGAACTAGAGAAATTGGTCTTCGCAAAGCTATTGGGGCTTACCCTCGAGCTATTCTAATTCAATTTTTAATCGAAGCTATTATTTTATCTTGTATTGGTGGTTTAACTGGAGTAATTTTGGGCTATTTAGGTACATTAGCCATTAAACCTTTCTTCCCAGCTCAAGTGACAATCTCTTCTGTTGTTTTGGCTTTCGGAGTTTCCTCACTAGTTGGGGTAATTTTTGGTGTCGCGCCTGCTCGCAAAGCCTCTAAACTTTCACCTATCGAAGCCTTAAGATATGAATAATATTTTTAAGAAATAAATAAATTTATATGCATGAAAAATTAAATAATTGTTTCATCTCTATTAGAGAAAAAATATCAAGGAGATTTCTTGGTAAAGAGATGAAATATCGCTTCATTCCAAATGAGGTTGGACAAGCTTCTCCTAAAACACTACTAAATCAACTAGCACAAACACCTATAACTAGAGAGGTAACACTAGAAATTGGTCCGGAATCAGAACATGAAATTGATCCAGAATTAGAACACGAAATTGCGATAGAATTAGCACAACAGCAAAAAGACTCTTACGAAGAAGATTTGAAATATCAAGCGACACTTAACGACTCTGATCCTAAAAAAGACATATATTGTAATCTTACATCTCCTGAAGAATGGTTTAATTTTTGGCAAGAAAATAAATGGATCAAAACATTAACTCGTTCACAAATTATGGATGATGAAAAAAAGAGAACCCCTTATGTAAGGTTCTTCAACTTTATTGAATATACAACTAATAGCGCAATAGTCTCAGAAGAAATTAAATTAAATGATAGAGATACTTACACTGAAAAATTATTCAGAGGAATCACTCAGCAAGATGAAAATGGTAATTAAACAGTAATAGCTGAGAAATTCATTGAGGATTTATAGTTTTTAAACCTAACCCTTTCAATACAATCTTTACGATCTCAAAACTATCAAAGGATGGCAAACTTTTATTAATGCAAGTGGGCAATAAAAAAAACAATCTACAAAATTAATCTGCTATCATTTATTAGTGAAACACGATTTTCGTCATCATCTACTAGCTTCAGCTGTCCTTTTCATCTTTATTGCGATTTTTCTCGTCATTTTCAAATCAGAGAACATTGAGATATTTTATGTATTTTTAGGAGTTTTATTCGGATCTTTTGTTCTTGATATTGATCATTTTATTTTTTGGTATTTTTTAAAACCAAACTTAGAAGAAAGCCGTCTTGCTAAAACTGCTATTAATCATCGTGATTTCAAGGCTGTTTACCGCCTCTTAAAAACCAGTCACCAAACTCACTACAATTTAGTTTTTCACCATTATTTTTTTCAATCCATTCTTGTTATTTTCTCCCTTTTTATTTTTACTTCGACCAATAATCTTTTTGTCTCTAGTCTTATCATCTCTCTAAACCTCCACCTTTTAGTTGATGAATTCATTGATTACCAAAAAGATCCCAAGATACTTCAAAAATGGCTTTTTTCCCGAGAATCAACTCAGCTACCCATAAAATTCCTTGGAAGATATTTAGCCATCTTTAGTCTAATTTTTGTTTTCTTTATTTTCTTGTTAATTAATTCTCAACTATGATGGTCTCTAGCCCTGAATTGTTTTCCCAAGCCAAAAAGTATGTATCAGGACATCAAGAAGAGTTAATTATCGACGTCGAAATTATTCTAAAACGACTCCAAATCAAAGACCCTATTAGTGATTTTTCTTTTTTAGTTTCACCGATAGCCAAAGCTTATGAAGGATTTCTAAAAGATTTTTTCCTTAGAATAGGTATTATTAGTGATGAAGAATATGAAAGTGATCGCTTTCGTGTTGGTAAAACCCTAAACCCCTCACTTAGATACAAACGCTTTTCTGTTTATCAAAAACTTTCTGACTTTCATGAAAAAGGAGAAGAACTCGCAGAAACTCTTTGGGATGCTTGGAAATTTGGACGCAATGAAATTTTTCATTATTTTCCCAACAACTACAAGAGTCTCTCTCAAAATGAAGCTGAAGACCGTATCGGATTACTCCTCCGAGCTATCATTCAAGCCGGTGCTTTTATTGACCAAAACAAAAAAATCTAAAAAATCCGGTTCTTACCATCCTCTGAATCAACTATAAAAATTGGGCAAGCTAGTCCAGAAATTTCTTTATTAAGTTGCCTCATTAATCTTTTTTCAGTATTTAACGGAACAGCAAACTCTTGCCAATCTTCAATTTTGTCACACTGATAAATATAATAAGGTCTGACTCCAAGCTCCAACAATGTTTCAAAAAGATCCTTTAAATCTTTCACCGTGTCGTTAACATTTTTCAAAAAAACTGATTGAGAATAGAGGATAACCCCGCTTAACCGTAATCTTTCAATACATTGCCTAACACTATCTGTTAACTCATTTTTATGATCACAATGAATAGACAGGTACAAAACCCTATTCTTTGATTCTTCCTCAAAATATTTAAATAATTTTTCATCAATTTTGAGAGGCGCAGTTACTGGCATTCGTGTATGAATTCTAATTATTTTAATCTGGCTAATATTTTTTAACCTTTCTAATATTTCTATTAACAACTCAGCTGAAATCAAAGGTTCTCCTCCAGACAAAATTACTTCTCTAATCTTGGGATTATTTTTAATATGTTCTTCAATCATTTTCCAACCAGCCATTCCCAAATCAAAATTATTCTCATTTATCCCTTTTCTTTTTCTGGTACAAAACGAACAAACGACCGGACACTTTAAATTTAATTCCACCAATATTCTGTCTTGGTGTTTGTGAATTAAACCCGGAAAGACAGTATATTTTTCTTCATTTAAAGGATCAAGTTTGAAATTTGACATAAAACTAAACTAAAATATGTAATATAATTAAAAAACATATGACTAAAAAAGTACTCCTTGATCAAAATAAATGTATTGGTTGTAACACTTGTCCACTTTTAAATCCAGATGTTTTCGAAATGGATACTACCACTTATAAAGCCAAAATTAAAGCCCAACCTGCAAATATTGATGATGCCACTCAAAGCGCCATTGATTCTTGCCCTGTTGGAGCTATTTCTGTTGAAGAATAATAATTAAAATTTAAATCTTTATGATCAAAAAAAATAAAAAAGAAAAAGTCAAAGAAGTACTTAAATCGACCACCACCAAATCAGTCCGAATTCCTTTGGCTGGTGTTATTATTTTCTCTTTACTTTTAGCCACATCTTCCTTCTTTGCTGGAGCTGCTTGGTTAAAGATTGGAGGAGGATTTTCTGCTGGTTCACCAAAAACCGCTAATGCCACCTTTGAGGCCAAAAAATCAAATAAACCAGATTTTCAGTTTTACGTTATGAGTTTTTGTCCATACGGCAATCAAATGGAAGATCTCGTCCAACCAGTTGCTGATTTGCTAGGCGATAGCGCTAATATTAGACCTCAATACATTTTCGAAAAAGTTGCTGATCTAAATTCTTACTGTAAGCAAACAGCTGGTGATGTTAGCCAATGTGCTGATTATATTAAAGCTGGTTACTTTACTACTGATGCTGATTGTAAAAAAACCATCGGTGATTACAATAAACAATGTTTAGATGAGAAAAATTACCTCAAAATAGGTAATAATTTCTATAGTTCTCTCCATGGTCGAGTTGAAGCTAATCAAAACGTCAGAGAAATTTGTGCTTACAACCTCAATGAAGACAAAACCAATTGGTGGAAATTTGTTGCCAATGTCAACAAAAACTGTACTTCTACCAATGCTGATACTTGTTGGGAAGAGCAAGCCAAACAAGCTGGTTTTGACACTAACAAAATCACTGAGTGTTTCAACACTCAAGCTGCTGACTTGATCGAAAAAGAAATTGCTTTAACTACTGAAAATAAAGTTCAAGGATCTCCTACACTTATGATTAATGGAGTTACTTTCCCTCCAGAATCAGCTTATACTTCAGATGAAAAAGGTAGTTTAAAAATTGGCAAGAAAGTCTTTACTCAAGACCAATATCGAACTTCTAATGCTATCAAAGAAGCTATTTGTGCTTCCTTTAACAAAGCACCAAAAGAATGTAAAACTACTCTAGAAGCCGCTACTGCAAATACCAATGCTAATACTGCTGCTTCAGCTGATGCTAGTTGTAACTAATTAAAGTTTAAACTTTAAACCCTCTCTGACTCTTCAGAGAGGGTTTTTTTTGCTTTTTAAGGTTGAAAATTAAACAAAGTGAAAAATTTTACCTTAAAACGCGATCCAGTAAGCCATTTATGGCGAGTCGGATTTTTGATGTTAAAATCTTCCTATGAAATTAAATTCGCACCAAATTAGACAGAGTAGGGAAGTGGAAGCAAAAAAAATGCAAACCAAAATTAATCGTAACCCTATTGTTTTGGTTCTAGATAATGTTTTAGACACTTACAATATTGGTTCATTTTTTCGTTTAGCTGATGCTATTGGAGCTGAAAAAATCTATCTTTGTGGCCCAGTCGTCACTCCTCCAAATATTAAAATCCATCGAGCCTCTATTGGTACTTGGAAATGGATTCCTTGGGAACAATTTGACTCTACTTTTGAATGTCTAAAAAAACTTAAACAAGAAGGCTACCAAACAGTCGCTTGCGAATTAGACAAAACCAGTGTTAATTACCGCCAAGCCAAATACAAAAACCGAGTTGCTCTAATTGCTGGCAGCGAATCATACGGCATCTCTCAAGAAGTATTAAAAATGGTCGATCAAACAGTTGAAATTCCTATGTATGGGATAAATATCTCTCTAAATGTCTTAGTTGCCACTTCGATCATTAGTTACGATATTCTCTCAAAAATTCTTCCCTAAATTTAGGCCATTTTTTGACCTGTTTTTTCTCTTTTTTGGATTATTTTTTACACAAAAAAATAACCTATCTTTACGTATAATTTGCTTATTGTAAAGCTATTTAGGCTCTGCTAGAATGAATTTGTTTTTAAAAAACATTTTTAAACTAATTTAAGGAAAAAACATCAATGGCAGCATCACAAGAATACACTGGTCAACAAATAGTCGTTCTCGAAGGTCTAGAGCCGGTAAGGAAACGTCCTGCCATGTATATTGGTTCTACTGATATCCGCGGATTACACCACTGTTTAACTGAAATTCTCGATAATGCTATTGATGAAGCTTTGGCAGGTTACGCCAAAAACGTTTGGTTGGTAATTCATCCTGATAACTCTGCCACTGTAGCTGATGATGGTCGAGGAATACCTGTCGATATCATGCCCAAATACAATAAACCGGCAGTTGAAGTTATCATGACAACTCTTCATTCCGGTGGTAAATTTGAAGGTTCAGCCTACAAAGTTTCTGGCGGTCTACACGGTGTCGGCGCTGCTTGTGTTAATGCTCTTTCTAACCTTTATCAAATCGAAGTTAGACGCGACAACGAAATCAGTTTTATTGAATTTTCCCGAGGTGCCCTCAAAACTAAATTAACCAAAATCCCTGAGACTAAAATCGAAAGATTAAAAGATATTTTACCCAAAGACATCAGTGGAACTACTGTCACTTTTTACCCAGATCCAGAAATTTTTAAAGAAACCACTGAATTTGACTCTAAAATTATCATCAAATCATTAAAAGATAGAGCTTATCTCACCTCAAAGATATATTTCCATTTTTACGATGAAAGAAACAAAACTCAACATCATTACTATTTTGAAGGCGGCATTTTATCATTACTTCGTGAATTAAATAAAAACAAAGTTGTCGTTCACGAACCAATTTTGCTCAAACGAGAAGAGGAGGGGGTTAATGTCGAAGTTGCCATTCAATACAACGATACCTTCCAAGAAAACACCCCATCATTTGTCAATATTATCAACACCCACGAAGGTGGAACTCATTTAACTGGTTTCAAAACTGGGCTCACCAAAGTCATCAAAGATTATGCTGCTAAAAAAGAAATGATGAAGGCTAAGGATGATGCCATCACTGGAGACGATGTCCGTGAAGGTTTAACTGCTGTTATTTCTATTAAAATGGGCTCAAAAGATCTTCAATTCGAAGGTCAAACCAAAGGTAAGCTCGGTAACAGTGAAGTTCAACCAATTGTTTCCAAAATCGTCAAAGAAGAACTCGAAGTCTATTTTGAAGAACATCCTGATGTCGCTAGATCAATTGTCGGCAAATCCATCCTAGCCATCCAAATTCGTAAAGCTGCTAGAGCCGCCAAAGACGCGATTATGCGCAAAGGTGCATTTGAGTCTCTTGGTTTACCAGGAAAATTAGCTGATTGTCAATCAAAAGATCCTGCCGAATCTGAAATCTACATTGTCGAAGGAGACTCTGCAGGTGGTAGTGCCAAGCAAGGAAGAGACCGAAAGTTTCAAGCCATTTTGCCTCTCTGGGGTAAAGCTCTCAACACTGAAGGTATGCGTATTGACAAAGTCGTTGGATCAGACAAACTAAAAGATTTGATTATTGCCTTAGGTATGGGTATTGGTGAAACCATGAATTTTGATAAACTTCGTTATCATCGAATCATTTTGATGTCCGATGCTGACGTTGACGGTTCTCATATCGCTACTCTTTTATTAACCTTCATGTACCGACATTTGCCCAACCTTATTGAAAGTGGTTATGTTTATATTGCTATGCCACCGCTTTTCAAAATTAAACAAGGCAAAGTCGCCAAATATGTTTATACCGAAGAAGAAAAAGAAGAATACCTTAAAAAAATTGATACATCAAAGTCTTTTGATGTTCAACGTTACAAAGGTTTAGGTGAAATGAATCCTCAACAACTTTGGGACACCACTATGAATCCAGCTACTAGGGTACTCAAAAGGGTTACTGTCACTGATGCTGCCAAAGCTGATGAAGTTTTCCGTGTCCTCATGAGCGAAGACGTTCCACCACGAAAAAAATTTATTCAAACTCATGCTCATTTAGCAAAATTAGATATTTAATACTATGACTGACGAAAAAAATACTATAGTTACTGACGTTATAAGAACCAACACTAATATTGGTAAAGTTATGGAAGTCGATATCGTTCCAGAGATGGAAACGTCATATTTAGACTACGCCATGTCAGTCATCGTTTCTCGGGCTCTTCCTGATGTCAGAGACGGTTTAAAACCAGTTCACCGCCGGATTATTTATGCCATGGACCAAATGGGTCTTGGTAGTGGGAAAAATACCAAATCAGCAAAAGTTGTCGGTGAAGTTTTAGGTAAATATCATCCTCACGGAGACTCATCTGTTTACGGTGCTTTAGTCCGTTTAGCCCAAGATTTTTCTCTTCGTTATCCTTTGGTTAAAGGACAAGGTAACTTTGGTTCTATTGATGGCGATCCTCCGGCTGCCATGCGTTACACCGAAGTTAAAATGGATAAAATTTCTCAAGAAATGATTATCGATATCAACAAAGAAACTGTTGATATGATGGACAATTTTGACGCTACCATCAAAGAACCAACTGTTCTTCCATCTCGTATTCCTAATCTTTTAATGAATGGAGCTGATGGTATCGCTGTTGGTATGGCTACTCGTATTCCACCTCACAATCTTAAAGAATTATGTGCCGCCATTGATATCGTACTTGATAAAAGTAACCTCGAAAAAATCGAAAGCGAAATTGAAATAAACAATATCTTAGCCCCACCAAAGAATACTCAAGAATTAGTTCTTCGCCCAGTTTACGAACTCGAAAGACAAAAATATAACTTTGAAACCAATGCTGTTATCGATGACTTAGTCAAAGTTGTCCAAGGACCAGATTTCCCAACCTATGGTGAAATTTACGGTAAAACCGGTATTATTGAAATGTATAATACTGGTCGAGGTAAATTTGCAGTTAGAGGTAAAACCAGTATTGAAGAGACTAAATCCGGAAAAATTAGAATTATCATTACTGAACTTCCTTACCAAGTCAACAAAGCCGAATTTGTCAAAAAAATTGCTGACTTAGTTCGTGACAAAAAAATTATTGGTATTTCTGACCTTCGTGACGAATCCGACCGACATGGTATCCGAGTAGTAGTTGAAATTAAGAAAAACGGCAAACCAAAATCTATTCTTAATAAACTTTTCAAATATACCGCCCTTCAATCATCTTATTCTGCCAATATGTTGGCCTTAGTCAATGGTGTTCCTCAAACCCTAAACTTACGCCAAATGTTACTTTTGTTCTTGCGTCACCGAGAAACCATTATCCGCCGCCGATCCATTTTTGATCTCAAAGGCGCCATGATGCGAGCCCATATTTTAGAAGGTCTCAAAAAAGCTTTAGATGTCATTGATGAAGTTATTAAAACTATTCGATCCACTAAACCAGATGAAGACGCTAAAACTCGTCTTATGGAAAAATTTGAATTTACCGATCTTCAAGCTCAAGCTATCCTCGAAATGCAACTCAAAAAATTATCTGGTCTTGAACGTCAAAAACTTGATGATGAATATAACCAAGTAGAAGAAACTATTAATCATCTTACGGCTATTATTACCAAACCAGAAGAAATGATCGCAGTTCTTAAATCAGAAAATAAAGAAATAGTCGAAAAATACGGTGATTCTCGCCGAACAAAAATCTATGTTCGGGGGTTAGAAGAATTCAGCGAAGAAGACTTAGTTCCTAACGAAGCAGTTTTAGTGGCTCTTACTAAAACCGGTTATATTAAACGTGTACCAAAAGAAACTTATCACAGTCAAAAGCGTGGCGGTGTTGGCGTTGTTGGTATGACTACCAAACAAGAAGATGAAATCGAATGTATGCTTTCCGTTGACACTCATGATGAATTACTTTTCTTTACCAACCGAGGTCGAGTTTTTAAAACTAAAGTCTGGGATATCCAAGAGGGGACTAGACAAGCCAAAGGACAAGCTGTCATTAATCTTATTAATATTCTCCAAGGAGAAACCGTTCACACTGTCCTCCCTGTCAGTAAAGACAGTAAATCAAAATTTATTTTACTAGCTACAAAGAAAGGAGTTATTAAAAAAACCTCTCTTGATAAGTTTAAAAATATCCGCCAAAGTGGTCTTGCTGCTATCAAGCTTGACTCTGATGATCAATTAGCTTGGGCAAAATTAACGGATGGTACCAATCAAGTCTTCTTAGTTACTAAAAATGGTAAATGTATCCGTTTCAACGAATCAGATGCCCGTCCAATGGGTCGACACACTCGAGGTGTCCGAGGAATTCTTCTAAAAGACACTGATCATATGGTTAGTATGGACATTGTTCCATCAGCTATTGAAAAAACAAAAGACAAAACCACTGAAAAGCCATTCAGGCACCTTCTAGTTGTCACTGAAAATGGAGTTGGTAAAAGAACCGATGTTTATCTCTATCCTATCCAAAAACGTGGGGGAATTGGGGTTAAGGTTGCTAATTTGACTCCAAAAACCGGCAATATCGCCGCAGCTCAAGTTGTTTCTGAAACAGACGATCAGATAATCTTGGTTTCCAAAAAAGCTGTCACTATTAAACTTCCTCTAAAAAACATACCTACCCTTAGCCGAAACACTAAAGGAGTTATTCTCATGAGATTCAAATCGACTGAAGATAAACTTAATGCTATGACAGTTTTAGAAAAAAACACTGAAACTTCAGATAGACCGGAAATAATTGGCGAAACAAAAGAATAAAATCAATATTTTTGTCTAAATTGATAAATTCTTTTGACATTATAGGCAATACGTAAATGATAAGTATCTTTTATCAGGCTAGGGGAGTGACTGCTAATGAAACATGTATTTTTAGTTTAACCCTAATTTAGGGTAAAAAATACATGTCAAGTCACTCAGACAAGTGCCATCTCTCATTTCTCTGATTTTTTGGGTAAAATAGCCCTACTATAGGCTATACTCTATTACCCGGTTAAGGTAGGGGAGAGGGTCGCAAAAATATTTTTAAAAAGCCTCTTTATTTGTTTCCGCTATGAAATTTTTCGTGGACCTCTCTAAGTCTGGCGTCAGTCACATGAGTATAAATTTGAGTTGTAGCAATATTTTTATGACCCAACAATTCTTGGACTGATCTCAAGTCAGCTCCGTTGCGTAACAAGTCAGTAGCCATTGAATGTCTTAATGTGTGTGGAGTAGCCGCCACTGGTAAATTTGCTTGTCTTACATATTTCTTCACCAGTCTTTGGACTGACCTCACCGTCAACCTTACTTCTTCATCAGCCAAACCAATTTCTTTTGGTCTTAAATCACGAATAAACATTGGTTTATATTTATCCATCCTTGATTTAAGATATTTATCCACCCATTCAGCTGCCTCCTTAGAAATAAACACCACTCGAGATCGTCCGCCTTTTCCAATCACTCCAAATTCGCAGGTATTCAAATTTACCTGTTCCCTATCAAGTGAAACTAACTCCGACACCCGCAATCCAGTTGAAAATAATAACTCTAAAATTGACCTATCCCTTAAACCATTTTTACTAGAATTAAGCGGCTGATTCAATAATCTTTGCATTTGTGATTCATCTAAAAATTTCAAAGAATGGTCTTTTACCTTTGGTACATCCAGCTTCTCTGGCTGCAATACTTTCATATCATTTTTAATCAACCACTTTAAAAACGATCTCAAAGAAATCACATAATAACCTTGGGTTACTAATTTCATTTCACCTTTAGTTCCAGATTGTCTCGACAAAAATAACCTAAAATCTCTTACTGTATCTGCTGTTATATCGTCAACCGTTGGTTTTTCTATTCGCTTATTACTTATCAAAAAATCAATTAAAACATTTAAATAATGTTCATAATTGCGAATTGTTAATTTTGAACAATTTTTTTCAATTTCCAAATGCTCCAAAAACCGTCTTTCCAGTGTTTGTAAATCTTTTTCCATAATTCCATCTTACCACGATGAAAAATTAAATATAAAGCCAAGATCAAACGATAAACTGGTCGGATAAAAATAAAACATCAATTCTAGAGCCTTTGGTGAGGTCATTATCATTTTATGCCTATTTTTAGGTATAATTTATTTTTTATCCCTTCGAATACCCTTCTTTAATAAGTAACGGGGGAGTTGAATGGGGTGAGGGGAGTCAAGAGGAAAATTCTAAACCTAAAATTAAAAAAATGGGAATCTCGACTCAAGAGAGAATTATCGTATTTAATTAAATTAGATTTAAATTAAAAGAAAACCAACAGTAATTAATGAAGTGAAATAAAAACTTTATATTTTTTTTAAAAACCATCACTCCCCTCAGTTCAGAAGTTTAATAGAGTCGTAAAAGATACATTGTGCGACATGGTATTTTAACTCACCCACCACTAGGAGATAGCACTTATTAATTAACTCTAACAACTTATCTATTTCTCTTTTATTTATCTATTAACTCTTATTAATTATTCACTTTTACTAGCCCTTCTACTCCCTTCTGACTCCTCCCTAAGTGTACACTTTGATATAGTTAGCGAATCTGGACTTATCCACAGAGACTATATCACACTATATCACTTCTCTACCCGTGAAAATTATAGGATATATCGTGAAAAATATTATAGGCCGTATATTATAGGCCACTTCCCTACCTCAGACCTGCCTATCAAAAAATTTTAAGCCTAATTCTTCTAATTTGAACCTAAATTACTCTTTTCTGAAGCTAAGTAGTTGACTATCATTGTTTTCCTAATATCTAAGATCTAACATCTATCATCTATCATCTAAATTCCCCGCTCTCCCCTATTTTTTAATTAAAAAACATCAATTTATACCTAACTTATCGTATAAATACGTCATTTAAAGGAAATATCTAACCACCACGTCATTGCGAGCGTTAGCGAAGCAATCTCGTTAGAATATAGAAAGCCCAAATTAATCTTCTTAAATTTTCAATCAGATTGACACATCATAAAATGTCATTGCGAAACTGAAGGCCGTGGTAATCCCGAACGAGATTGCTTTGTCGCTATTGTAACTGTTCCTCGCAATGACGTATTTTTTTGAAAGTTTTACTTTATAAACCCACCAACCTGAATATCCCAAAGTTTTCTGTATATACCCGTCTTGAGTTTAACCAAAGCACTGTGAACTCCGTCTTCAACTATCTTCTTACTATCAATGACCACAATCCTGTCTACTTTCTTAATTGTCGACAATCTGTGGGCAATAATAATTACTGTTTTATCTTTTGTTAGATGATCCAATGATTCTTGGATATATTTTTCCGATTCTGAATCCAAACTAGAAGTTGCCTCATCTAATATTAATATTGGTGAGTTCCTCAATATTGCCCGAGCGATAGCTACTCGCTGTCTTTCACCTCCAGATAACTTTATCCCTCTTTCACCGACAAAAGTTTCATAGCCTTTTTCCAACTTACCAATAAACTCGTCACAATGAGCCAATTTTGACGCTTCGATTACTTCTTGATCGGTGGCATCAAACCGACCATAACGGATATTTTCCATCAAGCTTCGGTGAAATAATATTGGATCTTGCGGGACTAAACTTATACTATTTCTTAAACTTTCTTGAGTTACCTTACTAATATCCTGACCGTCAACTAAAATTCTCCCTTTTTGAATATCATGTAATCTTAACAAGAGCTTTACTAAAGTTGATTTACCAGAACCAGAAGTCCCCACTAAAGCTAAGGTTTCCTTTGGATTAACCTCTAGACTAAAATTGTTAATAACATTTTTATTCCTTTCATAAGCAAAACTTACGTTGTCAAATTTTATTCTTCCAAAATTTATGTCCAACTCAGTTGCATTTGGACTATCAATAATCTCGTGAGGTGTGTTGAGTATTAATGTCATTTCTTCAGCTTCAGCCAAATGCTCATAGATTCTCATAATTATTCTCCCAAAATCCCAAACCATCATAATTACCGTCAAAATATAAGATTGGATCAAAACAAAATCGCCCACCGTTAAAACATTTTTAGTCCAAAGTTTAATCGCAAAAAAGAAAATCCCAACCTCCAAAACAATCATCAAAAATGCCTGTAGGGCGTAAAACTTAGCACTCATATCCCAGGTAAATTTTCTGATTTTATGTAAAGTATCAACTAAACTAGAATATCCTTCAGCTTCTTTTCTATAACCATTAAATAATTTGATATTTGTATTATTAGTCACTGTATCCGCCAAAAAACTACTAGTAGCTGTCTCTGCTTCACTTCTTTGAATATCATATTTGATCTTATATTTAGTGAACACCCAGTTAATTAACAAAAAAATCACCATCCACAAAAGCATCCCCAATCCCAAAAAAATATTGACCTGTCCCAACACAATCGTGATCACAATAATTGTCACTGCTGAAGGTATTAATTCATAGAAAAGTTGATCGGCTAATATCTCAAAAGCGCTTACAAAACTTTTGGTCTTTTTGACTACTGATCCGGTAAAATTGTTAGAAAAGTATGTATAAGAATGTTTGTGAAGATAATCAAAACACCTTTTACTCAAATCAGCCATATTAATCGATTCAAAAAAATTCAATCCAAAAGAAGCTATTCGCCAACAAAACCACCTAGATAATTTAAAAGTACCAATAATTGTCAACAATCTTATTAATCCCCCAACTAGTACTTCTTTATCTTTGTTTTCCGACAGAATATTAAAAAAATCCTTGAAATAAATAGGAATAAGCGAATCCAAAATAGTTGCTCCAATTATTGACACCAGCAACAAAAATAAAGACAAACTATGTTTGCGCATACTTTCCCAATAATATTTTAGTGTTTTGCGAGTATTATCTTTCATTTTTGTAAATATGATTATATCCTATTCTAGGATTTTAATTTGATATATAATTCACCCTATGACCCCTACAATTGAAAAAATCTACAAGTTGGCAAAAACTAACATCAAAAAAATTGTTCTAGCCGATGCCGATGATCCTCGTGTTCAAGAAGCCACTAAAATCATTCAAGATCAAAAAATCGCCGATATTATTTTGGTTAGCCCAGAGTATATCTCTCAAAACCCAGATTTATATGAAAAATTTTCTCAAGAACTTTTTGTCCTCCGTCAATCTAAAGGATTAACTTTAGAAGAAGCCAAAAAACTAATGCTTAACCCCCTCTACTTTGGTACGATGATGGTTAAATTTAAATTAGCCGACGGTATGGTTGCTGGAGCTAACAGTACTACTCAAGAAACCTTTCGTCCTGCCCTGCAAATAATCAAAGCCAAACCAGGACAAACTATTGTTTCTAGTTTTTTTATCATGGAATCTCCCAATCAAAATTTTGGTGATAATGGTGTTTTTCTTTTTGCTGATTGTGGTCTTAATGTTAACCCAAATGCTGATGAATTGGCTCAAATTGCCATTCAATCCGCTGACTCTTTCAAAAAACTTATTGGTAATAAACCTAAAATTGCCATGCTCTCCTATTCCACTAATGGCAGTGGTTCAGGTGAATCAGTCGAAAAAGTCAGACAAGCCACCCAAATTGTCAAAAATTTAGATCCGTCAATTTTAATTGAAGGTGAAACTCAAGTTGATACCGCTCTTGTTCCGACAGTTTCCCTTAAAAAAAATCCTAAAAGTAAAATCAAGGGTCAAGCAAATATTCTCATCTTCCCTAATCTCGATTCTGGCAATATTGGCTATAAATTAGTTGAAAGACTTGGCCTTGCTAAGGCTTTTGGACCAATAACCCAAGGTATTAATCAACCTATCAACGACCTTTCTCGAGGTTGCAACGTTGAAGATATTGTCACTACCGTTGCCATCACCAGTGTTCAGTCTCAAATCTAACGCCAGCTGGTCGTAAAAATCATTCCTAAAATAACTGCCACAGAGATCCATGAAAAAATGGTCCAGTTTTTTTTGAATAACCTATCTCTTAAGTCTAATTGAAGTAAACCAGATATTATATAAACCGCTGCCACTAAATAGATTGACCCTTTAAATATTCCTACTGGCCAAAACGATAAAACTAAACCTAACTGAGCCATTAAAAAAGCTGGCACCAGTACGTAATTTGATAAATTTTTCTCTTTTCCATCATCGGCCAACTCTATTGTCACACTATAAAATACATACATAAAAATCACTGATGAAATTACAAATACAAAAATAGCATTTAACCAATAAATCAGCTTAAAGGAAAATAAGCTATCAAAAAGGAAAAAAGTTGTTAATAAAAGTAAAACTAATCCAACAGTATATGCCGCCCGATATAATGGCGGCGTTCGATATCCAATCGATACCAAAAAAACATTCTCCACTAAAAACATTACGTAAGATATTATTCCAAAAAACAAACTCGACAAAAAAACCGTCCAAAATGTTTGTGGCAACAAAGCTGCAAACAATCCAAAACCGACAAAAAATCCAATTGGTAATATCACTGACATCAAGCGAATATACAAACTTTGATCAAAAATTATACCCAACCCAAACCAAAAGCAAAAAGCCACCAAAACTATTCCTACGAGCAATCCATAATAATGTGAAGAATAAGGCAAGCTGACAAAAAAATAAAAACCAATAGCCGCAATTAATGAAGAAATCAAATATTTAATTCTTTTGGGCATAATTAATTATAATCAAATCCACCATAAACCCCAAGGACATCATCGTTCGACTCAAGCTCATCAATAAAATCCATGATTTTATTAAATTCTTCATCATTCTTCAATTCGATTGGATTTTTAGGTCGATATACTGTTTCTGATTTCAATACTTTAAGTCCAGTTTCTTCTGCTTTTTTAACAAACTCATTTATCAATCCAGGTTCAACTATAGCAATATTTTCGTCAAAGTCAGTCGCTCCAAAATCTATTAAATTTAATTGATTATCTTCAGAAATAGCTTCAAACTCTACTTCACCTACTCTATCAAACTGAAACATCACCGAATTAGATTCACCCAAAGCACCTTCATAATTCTTAAAAATTAATTTTATTTCACCCAAAATTCTGTTTTTATTATCAGTTTCCGCTTCAATTATAACTGGAACCCCAAAAGGGCCATATCCCTCCAATATTACCGAAACCAACTTATCTTTTCTCTCCTCAAAACGAGCCAACAATCTTTCGATATTTTCTTTTGGCATATTAACTTCTCGAGCTTTATCAATAGCCACCTTCAAGGCTCCATTAACATTTGGGTCACTACTGCCACCACCCAATCTAATCGCTGTCAATATATTTTTTGCAACTTTAGTAAAGGCCTCACTTCTTTTTTTGTCCTGAGCCCCTTTTCGATTTTTAATATTATTCCATTTAGAATGACCTGACATAAAAATGTTTATTTTTTATAACTAGGGTATTTTATCATTGTTGAAAAATTATCATCAAAATAAAACTCAATTTCATTTTCATTCAAAGAAGTGTCGTTTGTTTTATCACAATCGAATAATTTATCTACCAAGATCCAAGAAAAAGTCTTCTCTACTCCATTACCGTACAGTATTTTACACTTATCCAACTTCATCTCTTCATCACTAGAAACCGATATCACTGAAAAGCCCATTCTTTCAATCCTTTTTGTCATAAAATTAGCTAATCCATTTGCCTCACTCAAATTAATCACTGACAATTTTAAATCTTCATCCACCAGTCTTGTTTCGGAAAAATCCCTCACCATTACCCTATCCAAAAAATCATCATTTTTATCCATATCTCCTTTCAACCATTCTTCTTTATTAAGATAATTACTGGCCTGTCTCAACTTAAACCAAAACTTACCTTTCCAGTCATCTATTTTCTTTACACTAACAACCTTATCGGCCACAAAGCCAAAATTGTAAAATAAAACATCACTAAACAAAGACTCTTTTTTTTCTTGCTGCAAAATCTTTTTAACCACTTCCGCTCGATACCAACCCATACCTTTTGGAATCCAAATTTGAGAATCTGGTTCAATTTTTAACACATTAACCATTTGCCTCCCTTTAGATATAGAAACAATTGCTAGTCCGTTATCTGCCATCACTCCAACTCTAAAATCACTTCCTTTTTCTGTCTGTTTAAAAAATAAAGATAAAACCACTGTCAAAATTAATAACAACAAGATCATCAACCATAATATTCTCTTTTTTTTATTCTTTTCCATAAAGTTTAAGATGATCTTTTAAATCACTGGCTAATGGCAAATCAAAAACCATTCGCTCCCCTGTTTTTGGATCATCAAACTCCAAGTGAAAAGCATGTAGAAACGGCCTTTTCAATATATCTGATTCTCCTCCATATAGTTTATCTCCTACCAATGGCCATCTCAAATGGCTCAAATGGACTCTTATTTGATGAGTTCTCCCTGTTTTTAAGTTTATCTCCAATAAACTATATTTTTTAGAATCTTTTTTTAGTCTTTCTACCAGCTTAAATTCTGTCAAAGAATCTTTCCCATCTACTCTTACTCCAAATTTTCCAAAACTATATTTTGATCTTCCAATAGGCCAATTTATACTTCCATCCATCGAAGTGTCTCCACACACTAAACAATAATATTTTTTCTTTACCGTCCGGTTTTTGAACTGACCTTTTATTTTTTCAAAAGACTCTTTATTTTTAGCCACTAAAATTAATCCCGAAGTTCCTTTGTCTAACCTATGAATTATCCCGTTTCTCGGCAAATCATTTGGCTTTAAATTTATTAAGAAATCCTCTAGAGTGTTCATTTCTCCTTTCTTCTCTTTAGTTGTCGTTATCCCAGCAGGCTTGCTGGCTACCAAATAAAAATCATTTTCAAAAATTATTTTTATTTCTTCTTGCATAATATTTCTAATAAAAATAAAACTGTCCCAAATCCAATAATCCAATCAGCTAAATTATTATAAACTGTCCCTAATCTCCAATAATCCCTCACATAACCCAACATTAATCTATCAATTAAATTAACCCACCCACCAAGAACCATCCATCCTAAACCAAAAGAGTTTTTTTTAAAAAAACAAAAGTTAAAAAAAGAACAAAAAAAATACTCAATAACACAAAAAATAACCCGTCTATACTAAAACTCACTCCATAGTTTTTAACTACAAAATCACCACCTGCCAACCTACCATGAGCCAACTCAATCATACCAAAAACACCCAGCCAAATTACCCAATTATGCCTCTTTTTCTTTTTCACACTTAACACAAGTAGTTGCTTCTGGGTTAATAGCTAATCGTTCAGTATCAATCATTCTTCCACAAGATTCACACATTCCATACTTCCCTATCTTAATTCGTGTTAATGCTTTTCTTAATTGAACAATTCTTTTATTTAAAAATCTGGCCTTAATTTCATTATCAAAATGACCTATTTGCTCATCTAAATCTTCTTCAACAGAATTTTCTAAAGTTCTGTTTTCATCAGTAAAAGGGTCAGATTCTTTAAGGTTCTTCTTTGTTCTTTTCAATTTTAATAATTCAGTTTCCAAGAAATGTTTAATTGGGCCCAAAAACCTTAAAGGTAATCGATCTATTTTTTTATTATTTTCTTTCATATTTTACTTCTCCTAGGATAAACAATCCTATTATAGAAATCAAACTGATAATTGAAGCTAAAACTATAGTAAAGATATTTTCTTTAAAGAAGATTAAAGTGATAGTTATCGCCAAAAAAAACAAAAAATTAGTTGACAAAAGCACAAACCCCTTTTTCCCGCTTTTATACCAAACAAACGATCTATATTTCTTTGAAAGCCAATTATTGGCTATATAAATCAATATTAATAAAATTAAATAAACCACCAATTTCAAATCAAATTTAGATCTTAAACATTCATCTATTATCAAAAGGGAAGAAAAAACTACTAAAGGCTTTAACAAATCTTCCATAAAACTCAAAAACTTCCATTGTTCCTTTCTTGCATAAGCCCAAGTAACTAAAACTAGACCTAAATATGCACCGGTGTAACTCATTCCTGGTTTGTTCCATATCGACACCCAATCAACCAATTGGTCATTCCAAACACCCCAATTAATCAAACCATACATTAATCTTCCCGCAACCATAAATCCAATCAAAGCCAACCAAGAATATTTAATTATCTTTTGGTCATCATAACTTTCACGCAAATCTCTCCACAAAAGGTATAAAAAAACTATAATTCCAATTACTCTTAATATCCCTAACATCATATACTTATATGATAACACTTAGTAAAATCAAGCTAAACCTCAAAATAAAACGTATAAAGAATCCCTTATTTAGGTTATAATAGACTTACTTTTAAGCCGAAATGGCGGAACTGGCAGACGCGCACGACTCAAAATCGTGTGGTAGCAATATCATGGG
>CAZWZK010000005.1:10648-27535 GCA_964638385.1 uncultured Gammaproteobacteria bacterium | reverse complement strand
GAGATACTATGGAACAAATTCGTGTCAACTGTGACGAAATTGACACTTGGTTAGAAAAGCAGTTAAATAAATAATATGAGTAAAACAAAATTTATCTCTTTTGCCTTGATAGTTATTGCTTCATCTTTTTTCCTTTCGGCTTGTGGTAAGAAAAAAATTGAAAACACCGCTACCATTCCTCAAAAGAATGTCCAAAAGGAATTAACGCTCTCTGAATCAGAAAAGCCAATTATTTCTCTTATTCCTCGAGCTGATGGTCATGAACTCAAATTAAAAATCGACAATATCCCTTCTACTATTACTCAAATAGAGTATGAATTGATCTACAGTGCCAGTGATGCTGGTCTCGAGATGGAAAAAGGCGTTGGTGATACCATCAAAGTATCTTCAAAAAACATCGAAAAAGACCTTCTTTTGGGAACTTCCAGTTGCACCAACGGTTGTAAATATAAATACGATGAGGGTGTAACTGGTGGAACCTTATCATTGATTTTTTATACCGATGATAACCAAAGCACTAACTATGAAACCCCATTTATTTTAAAAACTTCATCCGATATTAAAAAAGATTCTGGTTTGTCTTTATCTTCAGAGAGTTTTTCTATAAAAGCAACCACTACTACCAAAAGTGATTATTTTGTTCTTATCAAGAATTTCCCTTCTTACTATTCCGCTTTTTCTAGTGGAAATGGCAAAGGCAACATAACCAGCATTACTCCAGCATCAGTTACCAAAAAAGATATGACTAGTATTACAGGTGACTATCTTATTAGTAACTAATGAATTTTCATTCTCCAGTTCTATTATCAGAAACCATTACCAGCCTTTCGGTATTTTCTGGTGGAATTTATGTTGATGCCACCCTGGGCCACGGGGGACACACCATTGAAATTTTAAAACTTGGTGGAATTGTCTATGGTTTTGATCAAGATCCTTCTAACCTAGAAATTGCTACCACCCGGATCAAAGAACTTGGTTTAGACACTAACTTTCACCCAATTCATGCCAATTTCAATCAGCTCAAAAAAATAGTTAATGACCAAATCAAGACCAAAATTGATGGATTATTAGCCGATCTGGGTCTTAGTCAAAACCAACAGACCAATCAAAATCGTGGTTTTTCTTTTAACGATGCCTCTTCTCTTGATATGAGACTTGACCCATCCACTCAAGAATTAACTGCTGAAGAAATTATTAATACTTATTCTTTTGATGAGTTATACGAAATTTTTACCAAACTCGGACAAGAGCTCTACAGTAAACCTATTATTCTCCAAATCATCAGAGAAAGACAAAAAACACCAATTAAAAATGGACAAGTGTTAGCCGATATTATCAGAAAATATTATCACCAACGCCATGTAAGAACTAAAATCGACCCTGCCACAAAAATTTTCCTCAGTCTTCGTATTGTTGTCAATCAAGAAAATAACAACTTAATAAAATTACTAGAACAGTCACTAGAGGTAGTCAAAAATAACGGTTCAGTTTCAATTATTACTTTCCATTCAGGAGAAGATAGGCTAGTCAAAAATTTTATTACCCAAAATTCCTCAAAAATTTCTGAACCCAAAATTATTAAACCCACCTTCTCAGAAATCCGCCAAAATCCTCTGTCTCGCTCAAGTATCCTCAGATCGTATAAAATAGTTTAATGTCTAAATTTTTTACGGCCATAATTATTCTCAGTGCCGTTATTCAAGTTATCTTTTCTTTCTTTTACTCTAGTAATATCGTCACTCAAAATAATCATCTTGATGAATATCAAAACGAACTAAGCCAACTCCGACTTGAACTTGAAAAAATTGAAAAAGATATGGCCGACAATTCCTCTATAAAAAAAATAAATGAAGCTACTCCATCTGCTAGTCTCAAAAATATTAATCAGTCATTAAAAATAAATTACTAATGACTCAACGATATAAACTTTTACTAATATCCCTAATCTTGTGTTTTTCAATCGTTGCCTCACGCCTCTTTTATTGGCAGGTAATCAAAAGCCCCGAACTAAAGGAAAAAGCTATTAGTCAAACGTACAAACTAATAACTCAAAACCCAACCCGAGGAGAAATACTTTCATCTGATAATTTCCCTTTAGTTATCAATCAAACTAAATACAAAATTTCTTTATATAAACCAAACATGGAAGAAGATATTGAGTCAGTTCTTCAAAAAATTGATCAAGCTCATTCTGGTTTTATCAAAGAAAATCAGTCCACTCTAGATAATTTCAAAAAAAACAGCCAGCAAAAGTGGATTGATATTCCAACTCAATTCTCTTATTCAGAAAAAGACCAGATCAAAAATATTCCCGGGATAACTATCAAACAAAATGAATCCCGATATTACCCTGAAGGTTATTTAGCCAAAGATATTTTAGGTTTTGTTGCCAAAGATTCAGAAGGTAATAACCTTGGTTATGGAGGAATCGAAGCTTATTACAACAAACAATTACAAGGAAAAACTGGTTTCACTTGGGCTCCACAAGACGCCACCGGAAAAACTATCCTCACTAAAAAAAGTTGGAACTCTCCTTCATTAGATGGACAAAATATCCATACTTCTATTAATCGAGGGATCCAATTCCAATCAGAAAAAATACTTTCAGAAGGTATTAATCGATACAATGCTGATTCTGGCTCAATAACTGTTATGGAAAGCAAAACTGGTCAAATAATCGCCATGACCAGTCTAACTGCCACATCTTCAGCTACTGCTATTACCTCTCGCAACCCCGCTATTTCTGACCTCTTTGAACCTGGGTCAATTTTCAAACCAATCATTATGACTATGGCTCTAGATCAAGGGTCAATCGATAAAGATTATATCTGTGATGGTTGTTCTCATCCTAGAGCAATTGGTGAATATACCATTACTAACTGGGACAATTCTACTCATCCAAACGCCAGTTTAAAAGATATTATTCTTAATTCCGACAATATTGGTATGAGCTATATTATTAGTCGTCTTGGCAAAGATAATTTTATTCGTTATTACCAAAAAATCGGTCTTAATCAAAAAACCGGAATTGACCTCCAGGGAGAATCCAAACCAACACTAAAAACAAACTGGCCGGAAATTGATTTAGCTACTGCTTCGTTCGGGCAGGGGATTGTGGTTACTCAAATCAATATGCTTCAAGCTTTTAATACTATCGCCAACAACGGAGAATTAATCAAACCAAAAGTTATTAAACATTTTTCTAACAACCTTGATCAAATATCTTACCCCAAAACCAAATCATCAGTACAAGTTTTTTCTCAGGATTCTGTATCTCAAATGAAATCTATTTTAAAATATGCAGTTGAAAATGGAGTCGTTAATCAATTTAGACCCAAAAATCTTGAAGTTTGTGCCAAAAGCGGCACCGCCCAAATCGCCGTTAAAGGTGGCTACACTGATTCTTCGACTATTGCCTCATATATCGGATTCTCTCCTTGTGAGAACCCTCGCTTTACTATGATTGTCACTATTAATAATCCCAAATCATCACCTTGGGGTTCCAGTACTGCCGCCCCCATTTGGTTTGAATTAGCTTCAAAAATAAACTATTTGTTATAATAACTCATTCAAAATGCTTCAAAAAATTAAAAATCAGCTTTTCCACCTTCCTAAAAGTATTTTTTACCAAAATTATTATCACTTCCCCTCAAAAAAGTTGACTTTAATTGGAATCACCGGTACTGATGGTAAAACGACAACTTCTATTTTAGTTTACGAAATACTCAAAAAAGCTGGCATTAATGCCGGAGTTATTACTACTATTGGGGCTAAATATGGCAACAAAGAAATTGATACCGGCCTTCATATGACTAGTCCTGATCCTTCCCTTATTCAAAAAATTTTCAAACAAATGGTCGATGATGGAGTTACTCATGTTGTATGTGAAGTTACTGCCCATGCTTTAGATCAATACCGTTTTTATGGATGTCAATTTGAGGCTTCAGTTATCACCAACACTTCACACGAACATCTGGACTATTTTGAAAACATGGATCGTTATATCCAAACCAAATCAAAAATTTTTCATCAATCAAAGATTTCCATTTTAAACCGTGATGATGAATCATACGCTTTCCTATCAAAGAATCTTAATAACAAATTTATCACCTACAGTATCGACAAAAAATCAAATTACCAGGCTTCTGAAATAAAAATCGATTCCCAATCTCTAAATTTTAAAGTCAATAACCTTAAAATTACCACCGACAGCACTTATTATTATCAAATATATAATATTCTTGCAGCTCTAGCCATTATCGATCAGTTAAAAATTGACACAAAGTATTTAGTTGATACCGTTCTAAATTTTCCTCTTACCAAGGGAAGACGTGAAGAAATAAATAATTCTCTCAATATTAAAACCATAGTCGATTTCGCTCATACCCCCAACGCTATTCAAAATACTCTCTTTTCACTTCGACAACCAGGAGTCAATAAAATAATTGCTATCTTTGGAGCCACCGGTGGTCGTGATCAAAGCAAACGTCCCAAAATGGGCTTAGTTGCTTCTCAATTTGCTGACATCGCCATTATTACTTCTGATGATACTCGAAACGAAAGTATTGTTGATATTAATAATCAAATTATCAGTGGAATTTTACCCGAGTCGGTATTAATTGAAACCACCGAAATTACTCAAATCAAAAAAATAATTAAATCAAACCCCAAAAAGTTCATTTACTTTAATATTCCCAATCGCCAAGACGCTTTTAACTTGGCTATCCAGTTAGCCCAACCAAAAGACGTCGTTATAGCTATGGGAAAAGGACATGAAAACACTATCCTTCATGGTAACACTGAATACCCTTGGTCTGATGCTGAAGCCTTCCGACAAGCTTTCAAAATTAAAAAATCCGACAATGACTCAATTTAATATCCAAAATAATAATTCCATAGAGAACAATTACCAACAAGGTCTCTTGCCTCAAAGAAATAAAATCCATTTTTGGTATAACGACTCTAGTAGTCGTTCAAATTTAGCTAAATTTGAATTAAGTTCTGAAAACCGCCGTATTATCAATAAAACCCAAGAGTTTAATTTTGAATTAATTGCTTTAAAAGATTTTTCCTTTACCCCAGAGGTCCAAAAGCAAATTCATTTCTGGATCAAACAACTCGAATGGGACTTTCCTATAAGCTCAGTTAAAACTATTTTTACTCAACATATTTTCAATTATATCTATGTTTGGAGAAACTCTTCAAAAGAAATAATTGCCTATTCTCTTTGCTATTTTTCTGACACTATTAGTCATATCGCTTATGTCTTTTATGACCCTGCCTTTAGTCATGGTAATTTACCTATTAGACTCGTTCTCCAAACTGTCATTGATAGCCACGACAAAGATTTAAAATATTGCTATCTTGGCCGATTCTCTCAAAACACTGGTTTTTATAAGCGCAATATGCCAGGATTTGAATACTTCCAAAACAATCAATGGCAGACTTTATAAAATATTATTTTTTAGACATCAAAAATTAGATTTTGGAAATTTAATTTATGCATATTCACATTCTTGGTATTGTCGGCACCATGACAGCACATTTAGCTGTTTCTCTCAAAAAAAGAGGCTTTAGGATATCCGGATCAGATCAAGAAAAAATTTTTCCACCAATTAGCACCACCCTAAAAAGAGCTAATATTCCAGTAAATTCAACTGAAATAGATAACAATATTGATCTGGCTATTATCGGTTCTTCATACAATCTTTTTGAAAACACCAAAAAAGAATTTGAAGAAATAAAAAAACTAAAAATTCCTTATATTTCTGCCACTGAATATCTTGCTCAAAATCTAATCAAAAAAGAATCAATTACTATTGCTGGTAGTTTTGGTAAAACCACTATCACATCTTTGATTAGTTGGATTTTTTCTCAATCAGGTAAAAAACCAAATTACATGTTTGGTGGTAACCCAAAAAATAAATTTGAATCCATAAAATTTTCCGATTCTGACTGGTCAATTGTGGAAGGAGATGAATCTATCCATGGTTTGGATGAATTTGCTAAATTCCTTTACTATCCCACCAAATATTTACTAATAACCAGCGCTGATTGGGAACATAAAGATTCATACAAAACTGAAGCTGATAATTTTAACGCCTTCAAAAAATTAGTCACAAACTTACCTAATAATGGTCTACTATTTATCAATCAACAAAGTTCTAGTGCCAAAGATTTAATCCCTTTTTCAAATGCAAAAATCATTACTTACAACACTTCTGATTCTGATTACTACATCGAAAAAACTATTTATCAAAAGGGGTTTACTACAATAATTATTCATACCCCAAAAGGAATTATTAAAGTAAACACCACTCTTATTGGTCAATTTAATTTCGAAAATATTTTAGCTGCCGTCACTGTTAGTGATAGTCTTAATATTAGCCAGCATCTATTCTCTAAAGCTATATTTACTTATAAAGGCATCAAAAGACGGTTAGAATTGATAGGGGAACATAAACAAATTTTATTTTTTGATGATTTTGCTCAATCAGGTAATCGAATTGCTCCAACACTTTTAGCCCTAAAAAATCATTTCCCCGACAAAACCATCAAGGTTCTTTATCAACCTCATGCTTCTTTTGTCCAATACAAAAGCAGTCTTTGCGATCTCAAAAGTGCTTTTCTACCAGCTACTGAAGTTGTTTTGACCCAATTGAAATTCAACCCAAACATAGACAAAAAAAATCGTAACACTGCCAAAGATTTTCGTGATTGTTTGGGTTCAAAATTAATTTACCTCCCTCTCAAAAAACAAATATTGAAGTATTATAAAGACAGTCTGATGCCAAATGATATTTTAATTTATATGAGTTCTGGTGGTCTTGAAGGTAGTCGCATTTTCAAATCAATTATTAATTATTTCAAATAAATATGTCACGATATATTGTCACTGGTGGTAAAGAATTACGCGGCGAAGTCTCCATTCGTGGAGCCAAAAACGCTAGTTATAAACAAATAATCGCTTCTATTTTAAGCGACAAAACAACTCAGCTTGTCAATGTTCCTAATATTTCTGACATTAAGATAACCGAGAGTATCGCCAAAAGTATTGGTTCAACCATAAATTATTGCGGTGAACACTGTCTCGAAATCACTACCCCAAAAATTGTTAATTCTGTTGTCCCTGCTGGCACTGGAGAAAAATCACGAACATCATTCATGTTTTCAGCCCCACTTTTAGCTCGTACTGGCAAAGCTATTGTCCCCACTCCAGGTGGAGACAAACTTGGCGCCCGTCCATTAGACCGTCTTTTTGACTGCTTTAATCAAATGGGCATCAAAACTGAAGTCACCGACAGTCAGATCACTTTTAATACCGACAAAATCAAAGCCGTTCACTACACTTTCAATAAACCAACCCATACAGTCACTGAAACAGTTATTATGGCTGCTGCTTTTGCCGATGGTCAAACTATTCTCGACAATTCAGCTCAAGAACCAGAGATAGACGATTTAATCTCCATGCTCAATGATATGGGAGCCAAAATAAATCGCGATTCTCACGACCCAGGACGTATTATTATTGATGGAGTCCGATCTCTTAATGGAACCCATCATCAGATTATTTCTGATCGAAATGAAATCGTTACTTTTGCTTGTGCTGCTTTAGCTACCAAAGGGTCTATAAATATTCTTCGAAGTGATCCAAAAATCGTTCAGACCTTTCTTGATACTATCGAGAAAATGGGTGCCAAAGTTATTCCTGGGAAAGACGAAATTACTATTTCTTGGATTCAACCACTCAAAAACATCAATATTGAAACCGGTCCAGAACCAGAATTCATGACTGATTGGCAAGCAATCTTTAGTATT
Organism: uncultured Gammaproteobacteria bacterium; assembly: GCA_964638385.1. GTDB lineage: Bacteria > Patescibacteriota > Microgenomatia > UBA12405 > UBA12405 > WARW01. Next base: position 19,717 of record CAZWZK010000005.1, on the reverse strand, counting down.
CTTTTAACTCAAACCGTTGGTTGTAGTTCGATCATCGAAAGAGTTTATCCTTCCCGATTTCAACATATTGAAAATCTAAAAAAAATGGGGGTCAAGGCTACTTTCTTCAATCCAATAGTTGACGATCCCTCAACATATTATCAGTTCAATCCAGAAAGTGACCGTCCTGAATTCTTCCACGGGGTCAAAATCTACGGACCAACCAGTCTCCAGCCATCTAATTTCACTATCAATGACCTTCGTGCCGGTGCATCAACCACTCTAGCTGCTCTTACCGCCAAAGGAACATCAATCATTGACGGGGTTGAATATATTGAAAGGGGATACGAAAAATTAGCTGAAAGATTATGCGCTCTCGGTGCTAACATAGAATATATTAAAACTTAATTTTTTATGATTCATTTGTATTTAGGAATTTTATTATTCGCCTTTTTAGTCACTAGCCTTTTGGTCGTTCCCTTCATTAATCTTCTCTATCGATTAAAATTTCAGCGACAACTTCAAACAACTACTGACTTTCTTAACAAAAGGACTCCGATTTTTGACAAATTCCATAATGTCAAAAAGGGCACTCCGGTCGGTGGAGGACTTTTAGTTATCGTTTCCGTCTGTATTCTTTTTATAATATTATTTCCTATTCTTCAGTTTTCAAAAATTTTTATTTCTGCTAATTATCAAATCAATACCGAATTACTAATCATCTTTTTTACTTTTATTAGCTTTGGATTACTTGGTCTTTATGATGATATTTATAAATTCTTCGGATTCAAAAGAACTGGTTTTTTTGGCCTAAGAATGATCCACAAACTAATTCTTCAAATAGTTCTTGCCACCATCACTTCTCTTTTGATCTATTTCCAACTAAAAATTGATTTCATTTATATCCCTGTCTTAGGAGCAATTCATCTTGGACTATTTTATATCCCTATTTCGGTCATTATTATTACTGGTTTTGCTAATTTTTTTAATATCACTGACGGTCTTGATGGCCTCTCTTGTGGCTTACTCATGATTGCTCTTTTTGCTTTTTGGATTTTATCCAACACCTCTATGGATACTCCTATTTCTGTCTTTATTTCTCTTTGGATTGGCTCATTAATTGCCTTTCTTTATTTCAATGTTTATCCAGCCAGAATTTGGCTTGGCGATGTCGGAGCTCTATCGTTTGGGGCTACTTTTGCTGTGATCGCCTTATTACTAGGTAAAATAGTTCCACTTATTATTGTGGGGTCACCATTTATCATTGAAGGGTTAACTAGTGCCATTCAAATGGTTAGTAAGAAATATTTCAAAAAGAAAATTTTTCCCGCAGCTCCAATTCATTTAACTCTTCAAAGTATTGGATGGGAAGAGCCAAAAATTGTCACTCGTGCTTGGTTAGCTGGAATTATTTTAGCTATTTTTGGATTATGGTTAGGGATAAATTAAACGAACTTAAACAAGAAATTGAACATTATGTAGGTATTCCCTATATGATTAACGTCATTTATGACGGCAAAATAATCAAAGAAAGATTCTTGGGCGGCAAAGGAAACTGGAAAGATATCCAAAAAGAAACTCAAAAACTTGCCAAACAAGAAAATATTGATCTAAAAAGACTTACTCCAAAACAAATTTACAATTTTCAAAAAAAACACAAAATTGGGATTGACTGCTCCGGGTTAGTCTCTCAGCTATTAAACTTTTACGGACAATTATTAGGCAAAAAAGTTGATCTTAATCCCAGAAGAACATCGGCCGATATGCTCACTTCATCACCTTTATCTAAAAAAATCGATGATTTAAACAATATTCAAACCGGAGATATGATTCGCCAAAAAAACGGTCATCATGTTTTGTTTATAATAGAAAAAACCAACAAAACCATCTCTTTCGTCGACAGTTCTCTCTTGGGCAGGGGAGTTAAATACGGTCAATTCGACATCACCGACCCAACTTTTGACAACCAAGGGGTCTATCGATTATTTCTCTTCGATTAATTCTCGATATTGTAATGGTTTCAAAGATAGAATTTCGACTTCAGTACCACAATCACCACATTCAACAATATCACCAATCATTAATCCTTCAGGTTGAACAATTTCTAAACCGCAATCAGGACAAATAATTTTGTTTGTTTGTGTCATACAGATAAAAAATATATAATCAGCTTAACAAAACTATTATATGACAAACACACCCTTAGTTAAATTAGAAAACATCTACTTCAAACGAGAAGATCAAAATCCAACCGGATCAGCCAAAGATCGGGCTATTCCTCTTCAACTTGAAAATCTTAAAAAGCTTGGACTCAATCATGCTGTTATTTCCAGCACTGGCAATGCTGCTATTTCTGCCGCTCATTTCTGTCACCAAAACAAAATTGATCTAACTATTTTTCTTTCTCCAAAGATTTCTCCTACTAAATTATCACTTCTCAAAAAATACGACAGCGAAATTATCATCTCAGACCAACCTATTAGTGAAGCTATAAAATTCTCAAAAGCCAATCATTCATATTTACTCCGTCAATCAACTGACCCCGTCGCCCTCATTGGTTATCAACAAATTGGTCAAGAATTAATCGATCAGCTACCTCAAATAACCAGCATTTTTATTCCTATCGGCAGTGGCACTACTCTTTTGGGTATTTCCCAAAAACTACCCTCGTCTGTTAAGGTTTTTGGGGTTCAATCAGTGGCTAACTGTCCTGTCACTAAACTTTTTGACGACAATTTCAATCCAGAGACTCGTCTCATCACTGACGCCCTATCAGCCAAATTCCTTCCCCAAAAAAATCAAATAATTAACGCTATCAAGCAATCTAATGGCTCCGGGTTGACTATCCAAAACGAGGCCATAATTTCTGTCGATGTTTATCTAAAAAATCAAGGAATAGAAACTTCTCTCGAAGGTGCTCTCGCTTTTTCTGGCTATCAAAAAGCGATTAAAAATAATTTCGATGTTGGTCAATTTCCTGTCATATTATTAACTGGAGCCAAAAGATAAACTATATGGATTTATTTAACCAATTAAACCAATCGTCTTATGCTTTTTATTTTTTAGTGGTCGATGATTTTTTGGATATTCAACTTCCTCAGCTTCAAAATTTTCACCTCATCTATGCCTCAAAAAACCCATCCTTTTCATTACTAAAATCCCAAAACATACCTTATTTTTGTCTTGAAGAAACTGGAGTAAAATTAAGCGAAAAAAACAGCGGACGGCTACTATCTCAAACCCAAGTCATCGAATATATTAATTCCACCTCTTCTAATCTCAAACCAGTCATTATTCCTTTTAAACCATCTGCTAAAATCGAAATAATTTGCCGTCAACAAAACTGGATTTGTGCTGCAGTCTCGCATCAACTCAATCGTTTCCTCGAAGACAAAAATGAATTTTTGGATTTTTGTCAAAAAAATAATTTACCCACCATCCCTTCGGTAGTAGATAAATTTAATCAAGAAAATTTTGCCAAATTTCAAAAACAATTTGGTCAGAAATTAGTCATCCAAACACATTTTGGTTGGGCAGGAAAAAGCACTTTTTTTGCCGACAATTGGGAACAAATTCAAAACAAAATTCCATCCGAAACCAAGGTTAAATTTTCCCCATTTTTAGAAGGATACTCCCTTTTAAATAATTGTTGTTTAACTTCAGAAGGTTTAATTCAAAGCCCCCCAGCTCTCCAATATACTGGCATCAAACCATTAACCACCAACCCATTTACTACTGTCGGGCGCCAATGGCCATCAATGGCCCCAGATTCAATCAATCAAAAAGTTATCGAAATTACTTCTGATTTTGGAAAAAAGATAAAAGAGCTTGGGTATCTGGGTTTTTTCGGCCTCGATTTTATGGTCTGCGACAATCAAGTTTATTTGCTTGAATGCAATCCCAGATTAACAGCCTCATTCGCTTTTTATACTAAGATTGAAATAAGTAAGTCATTAAACCCACTTTTTCTTTTTCATTTAATTCAATTCTTAGACATTAATTTAGATTTAGATATTACTGAAATTCAAAAACAAATTGACCAGTCTAATATCACTGGATCAGAAATTACTCTCAAAAACGAAGACAGCCAAACTATCAATAAATATCACAATTTCACTGTCTTCAGCCAACAAACCAACCCCATTATCATCTCCCCATCGATAATCAACCTGCTCTATGAAAAGAAGTAAATCTCCTTTAATAAGTCTAATTTCTTCTCTTATTTGTATTGGTCTTACTTTTATTTCTATCTCTTCATTAACCGAAGCCAACAATACCGCCGGAGACAAATTTTATTTTCTTAAAAAACAAGGTTTTTGGATAATCGTCAGTTTAATCGCTTTTTATATTGCCTCCAAAATAAAACTGGAAATTGTTAAACAGTTATCATTTTTGTTTTATCTTGGTTCAATAATTGGTTTAGTTTTAGTTCTTATCCCGGGCTTAAGCAACGAAGCCCTTGGTGCCAAAAGATGGCTAGACTTAGGGTTATTTAGTTTTCAACCATCAGAATTACTTAAGCTCAGCTCAGTTATTTATTTTTCAACCCTCTTTTCTCAAGAGTCAAAAAGAAACTTTACTAATCTCTTATTTTATCTAGTTGGACCTTTTATTCTTATAATTTTAGAACCAAACCTAAGTACTGCTATCCTTTTATCCGCCATTATTATTTCTATGTTTTATCTTTCTGGTGGCAAAATTATGCCTTTGTTTATTCTTTGTCTTAGTCTTATTGGATTGTCTTTTATTTTAGTCATTAGCTCACCTTATCGTCTAGCCAGACTCCAAACGCTTATCAATCCTCAATCTGAAACAGAAACCTCTTCCTACCATAGTAACCAAATTATTCTGTCACTTTCTTCAGGAGGCCTCTTTGGAAAAGGCTTTGCCAACTCAGATCAAAAATACCGATTCCTTCCAAAAATATCTACCGATTCTATTCTTGCTATCATTGGTGAAGAGACTGGGTTTTTGGGTACTTTTGTCGTTGTTTTGCTTTATGTGTTCCTTATTTCTTATCTCATTAAAACCGCCTCAATTATTCATCAAGAAGATATTTTTTCATCACTCTTAATATCGGCTGTTGCTTGCTGGATTGCTTATCAAGGGCTAATAAATATTGCCGCTATTGCCAGTATAATTCCATTAACAGGAGTTCCTTTGCCGTTTGTTTCATATGGCGGATCATCACTCTTAACTTTAATGTCCGCCATGGGTTTGGTTCGTAATATCGAAAAAAAACATTCATTATTGCTATACTCTGATAATGATCAAGTCCAAAAAAAAGATTATCATCACCGGCACCCATCTCACTCCAGCTCTAGAACTTATTCGTCAGCTTCAGTCAGATCCCAAAACCGAATGGGAAATTAGTTATATTGGCCGTCAATCAAATTCTAATGATACTGCTAGTATTTCTATAGAATCACAAATTATCCCTGATTTAGGAATAAATTTTTATCCCATAGCCTGCGGTAAACTTGACCGACGTTATCTTCCCAATACTGTTTTTGGAATCCCAAAAACTATTATTGGTTTTTTTCAAGCATTTTCTTTGGTAAAAAAAATCCGCCCCGATATTGTTGTTTCTTTTGGTGGGTATGTTTCTGTCCCTGTTATCATTAGCGCTAAACTAAACCGCGTTAAAAGTATTACCCATGAACAAACACTAACCAATAGTCTAACCACCAAAATCAACAGCCGTTTTGTCGATAAAATTGCTCTCTCGTTTAATAATCAAAAACAAATCGAGCAACTGCCAAAAAACAAAGTTGTTATCACTGGCAATTTACTCCGTCACGAACTCTTTCAAAAAGAGATATCACTAAATAAAAAATTCCTATTCCCAAATCCAAAACAACCACTCATCTACATTACTGCTGGTAACCAAGGATCGCACAGTATTAATTTGTCTATTAAAAAAATTCTTCCTTTATTAAAAAATTTTAATATTATTCACCAAACAGGGAAAAACGACTTTTCTATTTTTAAAAACCTATCCCAAAAATATTCTAATTATCTTGCCGCAGATTACTTTAATACCGCAGATTTTTCTTGGATCATCAATAACGCTGATATTTTAATCAGTCGCTCTGGAGCCAATACTAGCCAAGAGATTGTTGCTTTTTCTAAAAAATCTATTCTTATCCCATTACCTCAAAGCCAACAAAATGAACAACTACTCAACGCTCTTTGGGTACAAGAAAAACTTCCTCAAGAAACAATTATTATTGACCAGCAAAACCTTAACTCTCAAAATCTTTTATCTGCCATTAGTAAATTAGAAAAAACCAAAACTGTTATCAAAAAAACTGCCACCAAACCAAACATAGATTTATATAAACTAATTAATGAAATTATTTAATTTAATTTTTCTTTTATCAATTTTTGTTCTAATAACTGCTTCTCTTTTTGTTTTTAAACCAAATCAATCCAAGAGTAATTTTAACCCAATTTCAGACAAAAACAATTTCTATCAACAATTAAATCTGGCTATCAAAACCAGCCAGTTAAATGTTTCTTCTTTTGAAGTCAGAGACTTTAATCACCAAATTGAATTTTATGTTTCCGACAACAACCAATCAATCAAAGTAATCTTATCTGACCAACAAGACCCTTTTTCACAAATCTCTTCTTTGCAAGAATTAATAAAAACAGCTAAAATTAATCAACAAAAACTTAAATTAGTCAATTTGAGTTCAGTACACCCTTATGCAACATTCAAAAATAATTAGCGGTATCGATATCGGCACTTCAAAAATTACTACTATCATTGGTCAATATTCCGACACCGAGGATAAATTCAATATTATTGCTGTTTCTTCAATTCCTTCCCTTGGTTTTCGTAAAGGTCAGATCATTAATCTTGAACAAGCTTCTTCAACAATTGTTCAAAGCATTGAATCAGCCGAAAGAATGGCTGGATTCCAAATAAACTCCGCCTCTGTTTGTTTATCTGCCCCTCATATTGAATCTATCAATTCTCATGGTGTTGTCGCTATCAGTAATCCCAATGGAGAGATCGATCAAAACGATATTGATAGAGTTATTGAAGCCGCCAAAGCTATTGCTGTTCCCACTGGTAAAGAAATAATCCATATTATCCCTGTCCGATACACTGTCGACGGACAAGAGGGAGTTATTGACCCAGTCGGTATGAACGGTGTCCGTCTAGAAGTTGAAGCTCACATTATTATTGCTTCCACTCCATCCTTAAAGAATCTCAAAAAATGTCTTGAAGACATCGGGGTCAAAATCGATCAACTAATTTATTCTGGTTTGGCTACTGCCAAATCTACCCTTACTGAAACAGAAAAAGAATTAGGTGTTGCCCTTATTGATATTGGTGGCAGTATTTCCACTATCACTATTTTTAGCGAAGGCGCCCCTGTTTTCTCTTCTGTCATCCCTGTTGGCGCTGGAAATGTTACCAATGACCTTGCTATCGGTCTTCGATTTTCACTTGAAGATGCCGAAAAAATCAAACTCCGGCTCAATAAAGTTTCCGAATCAAAAAAGTTTGAAGACGAAATAGAATTATCTTCTTTCGGCATCCAATCAGATGACAAAAGAAAGATTTCTCTTCAAACCGCCATCAATGGAATTATTAAACCTCGTTTAGAAGAAATATTTCATCTAATTTATTCCAAAATTGAAGAAAGTGGTTTTCATCAAACAATTCCGGCTGGAATCGTCCTCACTGGTGGGGGGGCTCAAACCATCAATATCAAAGAAATTTGTGAAAAAATAATTCCTCTTCCTCTTAGGATTGCCAACCCTCCAAAAGTTGGAGGTATTATTGATGATATTATTAATCCTGCCTACAGTAGCTCTATAGGATTACTCATGTTTGCCAACGAAAATAAAAAAACCTCAAACACATCTAATAAGAAAAATAAAACCTCTTTAAACGGTTTGTTCGGTAAAATAAAAAAGTTAATAGAGCCATTAATGCCTTAATATGGGACTTATAAAAACACTTGCTGGCCAATTTGCCAAAATTAAAGTTATCGGCGTTGGTGGCGGAGGCAACAATGCCATCAATTCAATGATTTCCGAAGACAGTATTAAAGGTGTCGATTTTATTGCCATTAATACCGATTCTCAAGCATTGCTCAATTCTCTTGCTCCGATCAAAATTCAAATCGGTGAAAAATTAACCAAAGGTTTAGGCGCCGGGGGTAATCCTCAAATGGGTCAAAAGGCAGCCGAAGAATCAAAAGAAAGGATTAAAGAAGTTTTAGCCGGAACCGATATGGTTTTTATTACCGGTGGTATGGGTGGAGGTACTTGTACTGGTGCTGCCCCAATTATTGCCGAAATTGCCAAAAAAGAACTAGGTATTTTAACTATTGCTGTAGTTACTAAACCATTTCTTTTCGAAGGCACTCGCCGCATGACTAATGCCGAAGAAGGGATCTCACAACTCCGAAATAATGTTGACACTCTCATTGTCATTCCTAATCAAAAAGTTATGGAAGTTGTCAATAATAAAGCAACCTTACTCGAAGCTTTTAAAATTGCTGATTCAGTTCTTAACAAAGGCACCAAAGCCATCGCCGATTTAATCACTGTCCCTGGACTTATAAATCTAGATTTTGCCGATATTAAGGCTGTCATGAGTAATGCCGGATCAGCTTTGATGGGTGTTGGTGAAGCCGAAGGTGATAATCGAGCCCAAAATGCTGTCGATGCCGCCATTGAATCTCCATTAGTCGAAGCCACTATTGAAGGCGCTAGAGGAGTTCTAATCAATATTACTGGAGGATCTGATCTTACTATGGCCGAAATTGAAGAAGCCGCCAAAACTATCACTCAGAGAGCCGCTCCAGACGCAAATATTATCTTTGGAGCCACCATTGATAATGAATTAAAAGGTAAAATAAAAATTTCCGTTATTGCTACTGGTTTTGACAATACCAAAGCCCATTTCTATCAATCCATTAAAAAACCTATTATTGAAAGTAACCCTAATTCTGTCCAAGCCACAAATACATCTTCGTTAAGCAACGAACCAAAAGAAATTAACAATCAAGATATCCAAAAATTTTTAGGCGACAAAGATATCCCTGCCGGAGTTGATATTGTTGA
>CAZWZK010000005.1:0-10548 GCA_964638385.1 uncultured Gammaproteobacteria bacterium | reverse complement strand
CCAAATAATTATTATTAAATAGCCAATCTCCGATTTTTCGGAGCAATTGGCATATCTAAATCCTTCATTTGAAGGATTTTTTTGTAAAATAAGCTATGTCAAAATTTAAAACTATTCCTCAAAATGTCAGTTTTACTTCTCTCGAAGAAGACATAATCAAATTCTGGAAAGACCAAAAAATTTTTGAAAAATCAGTTGAATCTCGTCCAGAAGATAATAGTTATAGTTTTTATGATGGCCCTCCGTTTATTACCGGATCTCCTCATCACGGTAGTCTTTTACCCAGTATTGCCAAAGATGTTATCCCTCGTTATTGGACCATGAAAGGTAAACGAGTCCGCCGAGTTTGGGGGTGGGATTGTCATGGTCTTCCAGCCGAAAATAAAGTTGAAGAAAAATTAGGACTAAAAAGTAAAAAGGATATTGAATCTATTGGAGTCAAAACTTATATTGACGCTTGTTATGACTATGTTCAAAATGTTTCCCAAGAATGGCCCTGGTACATTGACCATATCGGTCGTTGGGTTGATTTTGATCACGCCTACAAAACTATGGATCTTAACTACATGGAAAGTGTCATGTGGGTTTTTTCTGAAATCTACAAAAAAGATTTGATTTACAAAAGCCATCGTGTCTCATTGTTTTGTCCTCGCTGTTCAACTCCACTTTCTAACTTTGAAATTGCCATGGATAATTCATACAAAATGGTCGATGATCCGGCTATTTTTATCAAATTCAAATTAAAAGATCAAAATAAATATGTTGTTGCCTGGACTACTACCCCTTGGACTCTACCTGGAAATTTAGCTTTGGCTGTCAACCGAGATGAAACTTATGTCGAAGTCGAAATGAATTCTGACCATTTAGTTTTTGCCAAAGCCCGACTTGAATCTGTTTGCGATTCTAATGAGTACAAAGTTGTTGAAGAATTCAAAGGAGAAAAACTAATTGGTTTAGAATATGAACCACTTTATAATTTCTACCCAACAAGCCAAAAGGACTATCATATTTATCATGCTGATTTTGTCACTATGACAGATGGTACTGGTGTTGTTCATATTGCTCCAGGATTTGGTGAAGACGATGCTACCTTAGGTAAATCACTTGGACTTTCCGTCATCACTCATGTCGACGATGAGGGAAAAATTGATCCTCAAGTAACTCCATTTGCTTCTCTTTTTGTCAAAAAAGCTGACCCAATGGTTATTGAAGACTTAAAATCTCGAAACTTACTACTCAAAGAAGAAAAAATAAATCATAGTTATCCATTCTGTTACCGTTGTGGTACTCCTTTAATTTATAAATCTCAAAATGCTTGGTTTTTGAATGTTCAGAAACTTAAAGACCAAATGCGTACTTCAAACAAAAAAATTAATTGGGTTCCAGAACACATTCGCGACGGTCGTTTTGGACAGGGGATTGAAACTGCACCAGACTGGTGTCTTTCCCGTTCCCGTTTTTGGGCTTCACCAATTCCAATTTGGGAATGTGAATGTGGAGAAAGATACGTTCCTAGCAGTATTGCTGATCTTGAAGCTCATTCTGGACGAAAAGTAACTAATCTTCACAAACCAGAAATCGACGAAGTCACTGTCACTTGTGATAAATGCGGCAAAACAGTTCATCGAGTTCCTGAAGTTCTAGATTGTTGGTTCGAATCAGGCTCTATGCCTTATGCTCAGCTTCACTATCCTTTTGAAAACAAAGAGTTTTTTGAAAAATCATTTCCTGCCGACTACATTATCGAATATATCGGTCAAACTCGTGGCTGGTTTTACACTCTCCATGTTTTATCCAATGCTCTTTTTACCTCAGAATCATTCAAAAATTGTGTTGTCACTGGTGTCATTATGGGTACTGACGGCCGCAAAATGAGTAAACTTTTCAAAAATTATCCTGACCCAAAAATGGTCCTCCAAAGATACGGTGGGGAAGCTTATCGTCTTTATCTTATGAGCAGTGTCGTTATGATTGGAGAAAATGTTAATATTGACGAGAAAGAATTTGACAACCAAGTAAAAAACGTTTTACTCCCACTATGGAATTCATTTAAATATTTCCTAACTTACGCCAATTTACATGATTGGTCACCATCAGAAACCAACGTCAGTGATAACCCATTAGATCTTTGGATTCAAAACCAAACCAACGCTCTGACTGCCAATATGGCTAAATATTTAGAAGAATATAACCTTCCGTCAGCCACCAGGCTAATTGAACCATTTGTTAACGACCTTTCTCGTTGGTATATCCGTCAATCACGAGATCGATTTGTTAATGGTGACCATCAAGCCCTTCAAACTCTTTGGCAAGTTTTAGTTCAATTCAGTTTAACTACCGCTCCAATCATTCCTTTTATTACTGAATACTTTTGGCAAAAATTAGTCATTGATATTGACTCAACAAAATCTGAATCAATTCATTTGGAGTTTTATCCAACTATTACTCAGCCGAATCAAAAAATAAGTGATGACATGTCACTGGTTCAACAGATTTGTGAACAAGGGAATATGATCAGAAAAACCCAACAAATCAGTACTCGACAACCATTATCAAAATTAACCATATCAACCAATCAAAAAATTGATTTAAATGATTCTTTATTAGAGATAGTTAAAAATGAAATCAATATTAAAGAAATTGAAATTATTAAGTCAACAGAAAATCTTTTAATTACTCTTGATACAAACTTAACTCCAGAATTACAAGCTGAAGGTGAAGCTCGTGACTTAATTAGATCTATTCAAAACTTACGTAAAGAAGCTAACCTTGATCTCAAGGATAAAATTAAAATTCTTGCTCCAAATTGGCCAAAAACTTTTGAATCAGAAATTTTATCCAAAACTTTGGGAACTAATATTGAAAAATCGGAACAACTAAAAATTGAAAAAATCAGCTAAAATTTACTGATGTCCAAAACACCTTGGTTGCCAGTATTGATTAGTTTAGTCGTCCTTTTTTCTATCAATATTCTCATGGTTAGTTCTGTTGCCCCTAATTCTATTGGTAAACAATTAATTGCCTGGAGTATTGGTCTCATCTTCTTTTTTATTGGGCGTCTTGTTAATCCAAAACAAATCGCCTCATCAAAATGGCTTATCTTTGGTGTTTGTTGTCTTCTTTTATTGACTCCAATTATTTTAAACAACATTACTCGAGGGTCTCGCCGTTGGATTGATTTAGGTTTCACTTCTATTCAACCATCAGAAATTGTCAAACCATGGTTAATGTTGTTTTTAGCTAATGTTCAAACACCTCTAATTCATTTGATCCCAGTAGGAATCATTATGTTACAACCTGATCTTGGTAGTGCTCTCTCTGTTCTTTTTCTAATGGTTCCAGTAATTTTCTACAATCATAAACTATTAAAATTATCTCTAATAATAGGCGTTATTTTTATATTATTTTCCCCAATACTTTATAATGTTGTCCTTCATGATTATCAAAAAGAACGTATTATTAATTTTATCAATCCAGCATCCGATCCTTTGGGTAAAGGATATAATGTCATTCAATCAAAAATAGCTATCGGTTCTGGTGGTTTTTGGGGTAAAGGTTACAAAAAGGGGACTCAAGGACAACTTTTATTTTTACCAGAAAAACACACTGATTTTATGTTTGCCACTACAGCTGAAGAACTTGGATTTGTCGGTATTATTATTGTCTTGTTAGCTTATTATTTCTTAATTAAAACCCTTATTACTAAGGCTTTTATGTCCAATAATAACCGAGTATTGTTTTTATTCACTCTCGGAATTGCTCTGCAAATCTGGATGCAAACCTTTGTCAACATCGGTATGAATATTGGAATTCTCCCTGTCACTGGCATTCCTTTACCTTTCTTATCTGTCGGAGGGTCATCAATCATGACCCTACTTTTTTCTATTGGGATCATCTATTCGTCCTGAATCTTGCCAACATTTTTTCCTATGTTATAATCGAAAAGTATGAAATACGCTGTAATTGCCATCTCTGGCTCACAATTCAAAGTTGAAGAAAATCAAAAATTATCTGTCGACAATTTAAATCTTAACGAAGGTGACAAAAAAACCCTCGAAGATGTTCTATTAGTCGCTGATGGTGACAAAATCGAAGTTGGAGCTCCAACCGTTAAAGGCGCCAAAGTCGAGTTTCAAGTTTTGAAAAACTACAAAGGTACTAAACTTACTGTTTTTAAATACAAATCAAAATCTCGCTACCGCAAAACCACTGGTTTCAGACCTCAATTGACTGAAATTCAAATTACTAAAATTACTTTTTAACTAAGATCTATTATCTAAGATCTAAAATCTAGTTTATGGCACATACAAAATCACAAGGTAAAACCAATCAAAAATCCAATCGTCCCGGTCAGCGTCGTGGCGTTAAGAAATTTGGTGGACAAAAAGCTGAAGTTGGTCAAATTATTGTTCGTCAAGTTGGATCAAGTTTTCATGCGGGTGTTGGTACTAAAACCGGTAAAGATTACACTATCTACGCTATCAAACCAGGAGTTATCAAATTCTTCAAAAGATTAGGTAAAAACTTCGTTTCTGTCATCAAAAAATAATCTAATTGATTTCTTTTGATTCACTTTTTCATCCTTTTTTCACAAAGGTTTTCATAGTAACCTTGTTTCATGATGAAACAAGTAACTCAAATCCCGACTAACCAACTAGAACCAAACCCTCTCCAACCTCGAGGAATTATTTCTCCAGAATCAGTTGCTGAACTTGTAGAATCTATCCGTGAACACGGTATCTTAGAGCCACTAATTATTGCCAAAACTCCAGCCGGATATCAAATAATTGCCGGAGAGCGTCGTTGGCGTGCTGCCAGAATTTTAAAACTGGAATACGTCCCTGCTATTATCAAAGAAACTAATCCTCAACAAATGCTAGAAATGGCTATTGTTGAAAACGTTCAACGTAAAGACTTAAACCCAATTGAAAGAGCTAAAGCTTTTTTGCGACTTCGTGATGAATTTAATTTTGACAACCATCAAATCGCCAAAAAAGTTAGTAAAAGCGTTCCATACGTCATCAACTGTCTTAAACTTTTGACTCTACCAGATGCCCTTAAAGATGGTTTATTGTCTGGATTGATAAGTGAAGGCCATGCTCGTGCTTTATCAAGTATAGGGGACACCAGACTAACCATTGAAGCATACAAAATTGTTTTAAAAGAAAAAGCTTCAGTCCGCCGGGCCGAAGATATTGCTCGCCGCATGAAAAAGAAAATCGAAGAAGGTACAGTGCCAATTACTAAAGAAAATTTACCTCAGTTTTTAAAATCACGTTTGGATAATATTAGTTCTGACATGAAAAATACTTTTGATGATCGGACCACTAATGTCAAGATTACCCAAACAAACGTTATTACCCAAGTTACTTTTCAGTTTAAAGGCACTATTGATCAACGTTTCCAAAATTTACAAGAACTCTACAAACAAATTTGTAAAAAAGAGTTAGGTAATTTAAACAATTAGAAACTAACTTTTGGAATTAATCCAACTGAATTTAATGGCCAATATTTCAAAAAAGCTTTACCAATAATTAAATCTCTATCAATTGGACCAAACTCTCTTCCGTCTCTTGAATTAGGTCGATTGTCACCAAAACACAAATATTGTCCTTCTGGTACAGTCTTTTCCACACCTTCTTCCATATAATCACCTGGAGAACTATAGACCATTTCTGGTAAGAATGATTGATCCAATTTTTCTCCGTTTAAATAAACATCACCTTCCTTAACCATCACTTTATCACCAGGTATGCCAATTATTCTTTTAATATATTCACATTCATCAATTGCACATGTTTCAGTAGCAGGTGCTTTAAAAATAACTACATCACCCCGCTTAGGTTCACCAAATTGATAGCTTAATTTTTCTGTTAACAAATATTCTTTATCTTTAAAATTTGGGTACATAGAACTTCCTTTAACCTCATTTGGTTGAGCCACAAACAAATACAACAAAACAAATACTGACAATGCCAAAACAATAGATTGAATAAATTCCAAAAGAAAATTTCCCAAACTAAAGCCGGCCTGACTCTGATACTTATTTTTCATACTTCAAATTCTAGCTGATATAATTACAAAATACTAGGTCGCTTAGCTCAGTTGGTAGAGCACCGCATTCACATTGCGGTTGTCACAGGTCCGAGTCCTGTAGCGACCACCCAAAAGGAAAAAGCTAAAATCAACGACTAATTACATATTAGTGCTTAATTTAATAAAAATGAATATAACCAGAGTTGTTCAAATCGGCAATTTAAAAATCGGTGGAGGAAATCCTATTCGTGTTCAATCTATGTGTAATACCGACACTCGTGACGCCGCGGCCACCATTAAACAAATTTTAGATTTAGAAGATGCCGGCTGTGAAATTATTCGTGTTGCTGTACCTGACATGGTTGCTGCTAAAGCCATCAAAGATATCAAAAAAGGTATCCATATTCCGTTAGTTGCTGATATTCATTTTGATTACCAGCTCGCTTTAGAATCAATCAAAAATGGAGTCGATAAAGTTCGCATAAATCCAGGAAATATTGGTTCAATGGAAAATGTCAAAAAAGTTGTTGATGCCTGTAAGGATAAAAACATCCCTATTCGCATTGGAATCAACACTGGGTCTCTTGAAAAAGAAGCAGAAGAAAAATACGGTCGAACTTCCCAGGCTATGGTTGAAAGTGCTCTTAAACACATTCAAATTTTAGAAAAATTAAATTTCAACGACATTGTCATCTCTCTCAAAGCTTCTGATATCCAACGCACCGTCGAGGCTTATCGTTTACTTTCTCAAAAAGTCGATTATCCACTTCATTTAGGTATCACCGAAGCTGGAACTCTCAATATTGGTACTGTCAAAAGTTCGGTTGGGTTAGGTATCATGCTCTTTGAAGGTCTAGGTGACACTATAAGGGTATCTTTAACCGGAGATCCAATTGAAGAAGTTCGTGTCGGTTGGGAAATTCTTAAGTCTCTCAAACTTCGAGATAGGGGAGTCAACTTAATTTCTTGCCCTACTTGTGGCCGTACCGAAATTGATCTTATCGGTCTTGCCAACAAAGTTGAAAAAGCCCTCCTTGGAGTAGATAAACCAATCACTGTTGCTGTTATGGGGTGTGTTGTTAATGGTCCAGGTGAAGCTAAAGAAGCCGATATTGGAGTTGCTGGTGGCCATCACCAAGGAGTAATTTTCAAAAAAGGTCAAATTTTAAAAACAATTCCTGAAGACCAAATTCTAGAAGAACTTTTGAAAGAAATAGATAAATTGTAAATAATTTATTTCAAAATTTCCACTCCGTACCCACCAGACAAAACTAAAACCATTGAGTAACTCGGGTAAGATTTCTTTTTAACCATTTCTTTTACTCTGTTTTCTAATGTTTGAAGTTGAACCAAACTCAGAACAGAATTTTTTGAGATTGTTTTTCTTTTAGACTTGAAATTAAGGGTGTCTTCCATTAAATTAACATAATTACTTAATGTTTTATAATTTTCTTTATTTTTATCTGGACCAACAATCGCCGCTAAATAAAACAGATTATCCAAAATTCTTTGAGTTATTATTCTTTCATTATTTTTTGCTCTGTATTCAAAAACATAAAGAGCCACTTTTGTTAGTTCGTTTTTATTAAGAGATTTTATTCCTTTCGATAAAGAAATTTTTCTTAAATCAGCTTCAATTTGTTTTTTCAAAAAGTCAGCATTGCTTTTGTCATCAGTTATTTCACCATCGCTAAAATTAATTTCCAAATTTTCATTAAAGCCAATTTGAACTTCTTTCTCAAAATACTGCCATTGGTTATCTTTTGTATTCCCTGTCATCAAATGGACTGTTCCATTATCGGTTGGTGATAACAACAAATCACAGTCTTGATAATTTCTGTTTTTAACCAACACGAAACCATCTTTCTCTTCAAAAGTTTCATTACCACATTTTAAGGTTGCTTTAGCCGGAGATCCCACAAAAACCACCAAACTATCAGAAAAATTATCTTGATAATTAAAATTAATATTTTTATTAGTAAGTCCCAATTTGTCAGCAATCAAATTAATCGACTTATTAGTAATTTCTCCATGGTCAGAAGCAACTTCATAAAAATTGGATTGACCCAAATTGGCGCTATTTTTTAAAACAGTCCCATCCCCATTTGAACTAGTGTAGCTTAACAATTCTCCGTCTGGCCACAAACCCAGAGTTTTATCAAAAACAGATCTGTTCCCAAGCTTTAAAACATTTGGAGTAGATATACCTGTTCCAACAGATAAACTAAGTTTTGGAATCAAACTAGAAATACTCTGATTCTTACCGTTTAAATAATCATTTTTGCTTTCCAGATTACGCCACGGAATTGTTTTCCCTGACTTGGAAACATAATCAAAAGTTGGCAATAAATCTTTTAATACCGGTGCAAATGATCTAATTTTATTAATATCAGTTATTGCAAACCCTTTATTTTGCAAACCAAGCAAAATCTGAAAAGCAACCGAACTCAACCCATCCATTTTTAAAACTTCACCACCATTCCAAACACTATAACTATTTAACGATCCCAAGTGAGGCGATCCTAAAGTAATCACTTCTTTAATAGTAAATCTATCCAAGTTAGTCTGCGACCATAATCTCGCTACAACTCCACCCAAACTATGACCAATTAAATATACCTCATCGTTATTATCTAAGTTTTTACTATTCACAAAATCATTAAACTTATTTTCAATATCTGACATTGATTTTCTCCAATCATAATTCCACACAAAAAAATCTTTATTTTCTTCCAATCCATTGTTTTTCAACAATTCAATTAAACCATCATAATTATTAACAAAAGGTGTAGTTTTCCAGTCACCATCACCAATTTCCTTTCCATAAACAATAGCTTCAGAATTCCAACTAGCACCCAACCCAGGCAAAATAAAAATCTTTTTATGTTTCTCCTCCGGAATCGGTGTTGGTGTTGGTGTTATATCAATAGTAGGAGTAGGGGATATCACCTCTTTTGAAACAACAAAATTACTGTATTTATTGCTTACACCCAAACCATATTCACCGCCCCAATTCCAAAAACCTAAAGAACCGCAAATACTCTCATTGTTAATAAAATTCAAAACTAAATTCTGGTCAATGTAAAATTTAATTTCATTAGAATCCAAAACTAAAGAAAAATTATACATAACATCTTTTTGCAAAACAAAAGAGCTAATTGGTTCTCTTAGAAGCTCTGTATAGCGACCATTTGAATACTTCCATAAAACGACTTGGTTCGTTTCTGAATCATGCCATTTTGGCTCAGGAAACCTTGTATTCAGAACAAAATAACTACTTCTATCAGGGGACACCCCAAACATAAGTTCTTGATCAATACCAACTGTGTTCATTGCTTTATATGAAACAGTAAATTCATTACAAAAATCCTCCTTTTTTGAAATTAAAAAAGAAGACCCTTTTTTAGGAACAGTTCCTGTTAAAAATCCACTATCCACAAACCAACTACTTTGATAACCATTGTCGACCAGTGTCCATTTTTCTAAATTAATAAAATTATCAGTCAAAATATCAGATGCAAAAGCATATCTAATAATTTCGAATGGTAAAATTACAAAAACAAAAAAACTTAAAATTATTTTTTTAAACATTAATTAAATTAATACGTAAAAACAGGTAATGTCAACAACAAAAATCCTCACAGTAGTAACTGTTACATATAATTCAGAAGAGACGATTATTAAACTTTTGTCATCCCTTAAACTTATTAATGATCTTATAAAAGAAATTATTATTATCGATAATAATTCATCATTTTTGGACAAAAATAAAATACAAAAAATATCCAAAAAAATAAGATTAATCATTAATAAAAAAAACTACGGCTTTTCCAAAGCTGTTAATCAAGGGATAAAAAAATCAAAAACAGATTTTATTCTGCTAATCAATCCAGATACTTTTTTATCAGACAGATCAATAGTTAAAAGTTTAAGTTTAATTAAAGATGACGAAAAAATAGGTGCTATTGGTGGAAAAATTTATGACATAAATCACAATATTCTATATACAGCAAACAGAAAACCATCTTTTTTAACAGGTATATTTGAGTTTACAAATTTAAAAAAAATTTTTCCCAAAAATAAATATTCTAAATTATTTTGGATAGAAAGCTCAAAAGAAATACTTAAACCAATAGAGGTAAGTTCTTTATGTGGAGCATACATAATCATAAGAAAAAAAATAAACAATAAAAACAATCTTTTTGATAAAAAATATTTTTTATATATGGAAGACGTTGATTTTGGTATAAAAATCAACAAGGAAGGATATAAGGTAATTTTTGATCCAAGATCCCATATTTTCCATATAGGAGGATTTAGTAGTAAAAATAAATACAAAACAGATCTTAAAAGCTGGTATAAATCAAGAGAAATATTTTTTTATAAGAATTTAAGTTGGTTTAAGGCTATAATACTAATATCTGTATTTAATATAGAAAAAATGATTCTCAATATATATCATTTCATCAAACATGACTCAGAAGCCTAACAATCCCAACATCTCCCTTATCC
>CAZWZK010000004.1:0-28707 GCA_964638385.1 uncultured Gammaproteobacteria bacterium | reverse complement strand
TTCTGGTACTAGCAGTTTGGAGCTCTAAATGAATGCATTGAAATTTTTAAAGATCATTCCTGTCTAGAATTAGACAGTGAGGTTATTATATTACATGGTTTTTAAATTTGCACTAGGCAAGTTGAATTATCTTGGCTTTATCTAAAATCTTGGCACTTTCAGGTTCAGAAGAGGTAAAAATTGTTTGATAATTTTGACAAACTTTAACGACTAAATGTTGATGTTCTGGATCAAGTTCAGAGAAAATATCATCCAAAAGCAAAATTGGTTTATCATGATAGGTTTCTTCAAGAAAATTTATTTGACCTAATCTTAGGGCTAAAACTGCTAATCTTTGCTGACCACGACTACCCCAGAACGCTAAATTCTTATCTAAACTTGGAAAAATTGAATTATCAAAACTAAAATCATCTCGATGAATACCCGCTTGGGTGTAGCCGCGTTGTAAATCTAAAGAATAATTTTTTTTGAGTTTCTCTTCGGTTAAAACTGACGGGTGATAGTTAAGATTTATAGTATTAATTTGAGAATCAGAGTGATTGCTAAAAAAAAGATTGACTGACTTTACAAAACTAATTCTAAAATCATGGACAATCTTTGAATTTTTAATTAGGACTTGATCCCAATAAAAAAGCTCATTAGGAGAGGCTAATTTAAGACGAATTTGATCAAGAAGTTCGTTACGATGTTTTAAAGCTTTTTTGTATTGGGAAAGAGCTGAAGTATAACGCCATTCGGTTTGGGAAAAAATTTCGTCTAAGAACTCACGGCGACGAGTGGGAGATCCAGTTACTAAGCGAATGTCTTCTGGTTGAAAAACAACATTTTTAATAACTCCTAAATATTTTTTACGGGGTTTTTCAACTTTTTGAATTAAAAATTTTCTAGAAACAGTGCCAGAGGCTACTGTTGGATCTCTAGAAATACGAACCTCAATTTCTGTGTTGTCTGTTTGATTATCAATTAACTTAGCCCTGACTGAAGAAAAATAATTATTCCAGTTGATTAATTTTGATTGAGAACTTGAGCGAAAACTTTTTCCTGACGATAAGAAGAAAATAGCTTCTAATATATTAGTTTTTCCACAACCATTTGGACCAAGAATAAGATTTAATTTAGGGTCAAATTCAAAGAGTTGGTTTTCGTAAGAGCGGAAATTTTGAAGGAGGAGTTTGCTAAGGTACACAAGGTTAGTTTATCAAAGAAATTGACTGAGAGTTTCGGTTTGATTTAAATTTTGATAGAGATCTTGATAACCATAATCACAGTTACCATAAAGTGATGCTTGTTTACTCAAAAGGTAATTAACTAGTTTTTTTCGATCTTGAGGGTCACTGGTAGCTAAAAGAACTTTTGATAAAAGAGCAGCTTCTTTTTTGATCATATTAGTAATGAGTTCTTCAGGTTCTTGAGGAAAATCTCCATTTTCATAGAATTTACTTAAAAAAGCTTTACTATAGACATTTTTTAAACCAAATTCATCGCCCTGCAAGGTATCAATGAACTTAACTAAATGAGCTTCTTTGTCTAAAGGGTTAGAATTTCTGTTTTCATACCTTAAGTATTGATTTTTTATATCTGAACGGGTTGAAATTTTTTCTTGACCGCGAAGAGACCCTAGAACATAAGCAAGAAAAGCAGTTGATTCAATTTCTTTCATTTTTTTGACATATTCATCCATTTCTGGAGGATGGTTAACAGACATGTCCCCTGTTATAATTTCTCCCCCGTCGTGCCAGGTTATCATTAAATCAATATCATCATAGTCAAAAGTAGACAACTCTAGTTGTTTCAAATCGTGATTAATTTCCAACATACCTAAGACATGTTGATAATCATCATCTTTAATATGTGTGGTTACTTCTTGATAGATATGATTTGTCCACCGTTTAATCTGTTTTAAACAATTAAGATAAATATAAAAATCATTTTTTATAGGAGCTAAAAAATCTTGAGTCGAAGGTGATAATAACTGAAAAACTCTGTCGTCTTCGATAATTCTAGCTTCAGGAAGCTGAATGTAAGTCGACAAGCGGCTGTAGTTTTCACTAATGTTTGGGTAACTTTCCCTAGGAGAAGCCATTTTGTAATTTTTTAAGAATTATGGGATATATTACTAAAAAGAAACAAAAGCTTCAATAGATAAGAATGTAAATGTCAGTGGAACCACTAAATTAAAGTCTATTTTCCAGTTAAAAGAGAATTTTAAATGTTTCAAAATTCGGCTTGGTCCAGAGGATAGGAGTTGAACCTACTTTAAACGGTTTTACAGACCGTTGCCTAACCGTCCGGCTCCCTCTGGTTTGAATGTGTTTGATTATAACAAAAAAAACAGACAAAATCTTTATTGTTAAAATAGATTATGAAGGTCAAAATAATTTCTTGGAATGTGGCTGGAATAAGGGCAGGAATCAGAAAAGGTTTGTGGCAAAAAATGCGAGATATTGGTGCTGATATTTATTGTTTTCAGGAAGCAAAGGCAAGACCGGAGCAGATTGAGATAGGGCTTGATTACCCAACTGAATACAAAAGCTACTGGAATCCAGCAGAGAAAGCGGGTTATAGTGGAGTAGTGACTTTTTGTAAAGACGAACCAAAAAAAGTAATTGTAGGAGATAAAGACAATGATTGGGACGGAGAAGGTCGAGTAATTATTACTAAATTTGATGAATTTACATTACTTAATGTCTACTTCCCTAATGGTAAACGAGATAAAGGTAGGTTGAAATATAAAATGGATTTCTATGAATACTTTTTGAAATATATTAATAAACTGAGAAAAAATGGGGAAAAGGTTATTTTTTGTGGAGATGTTAATACGGCCCACACAGAAATTGATTTGGCCAGACCGAAAGAGAATTCTAAAACTTCAGGATTCTTGGAAATTGAAAGAAAGTGGATGGATAAACTGATTGAAAATGGATGGGTAGATACTTTTAGAATGTTTAATAAAGATGGTGGAAACTATAGTTGGTGGGATCAATATACTCGGGCAAAAGAGAGAAATGTGGGTTGGAGAATTGATTATTTTTTTATCGATGAAAAAATAAAAAATCAAGTAAAATCGGCATTTATAAGTCCTGAGGTCGAAGGGTCAGATCATTGTCCGGTGGGAATCACTTTAGATCTTAGATGATAGATGATAGATATTAGATCTAAGGTTAGAATAAAAAGAGTTTAGTCCCCTCTTTTTTGAGCCAGAGATTATTGGCTTTACAATTCGGATCATAGATGGTTAATTGGTCCCAAAAGATTTTTGAGTGATTTTTAATTTTTAGATGAGTTAGCTCGTGGAGTAGAATGTGACGGAATTTATCAACAGGGAAAAAGATTATTTGCCAATTAAAATTTAGATTGCCGCGAGAAGAACATGAGCCATAACGGGAGCTTTGATTGCGGACAGTAACATTTTGATAATTGAATCCATATTCTTTTTTGAGAACTGATAATTGATCTTTAATTAAAGAAAGTGCAAAAGGGCGAAGTTTTTTTTCTAAGGTTTGTTCAATATGGGCAGAAGAATCAATGGAAGTATTGATGTATATATCTTGAGTGTCAGGATAAATGATGACGGAATCACGGGCAGTTTTAATAAAAATAAGTTGATATTTTTTTTCTAAAATAGAAATAGATTTCAAATTTTTTATTGATTTTTTGACAGGGATTTTTTGGGAATGAGAAATAATCCAAGAACTATTTTTATTAATAAACTGAGTAATGATGAACTTTGGGGTGAGACGAGGGCAAGAAATAACAAATGAGTGAGAGGTTTTAAGATGAAGCCGCAGAGACGAGATAGATTTTTTAGCAACTGAATAGGAGTATTTTTTGCCACCAAGAATAATTGACTCCATATTTATGTATTCTAAAGCAAAAATGATATATTTAAACTATGAGAGAAGTGTTTATTGGATCAGATCATAGAGGATTTAATTTAAAAAATAAAATAGTAGAAAATTTAAGAGAAGAAGGGTGGAATGTGATTGACGTAAGTAATAAATATAATCCAAATGATGATTACCCAGATGTAGCTATTGATTTGGGAGAAAAAATAATCACTAATAATGGTTTAGGTGTTTTGATCTGCGGATCAGGAGCAGGAGTATGTGTTGGAGCTAATAAGGTAAAAGGAGTAAGAGCAGCTTTGGCCTTTAATTCAAGACAAGCGAGAAAAATGAAAGAGGATGATGATATAAACGTTATCTGTTTGTCGGCTGATTTTGTCAGTGAGGATAACAACTTGGAAATTGTCAAAGAATTTTTAAACGCAATTTTTATGACTGAAGAGAGATTTATTAGAAGAGTTAATAAAATTAAAAAATATGAAGCAGCTTAGGTCAGTTGAAGAGATACCGTCAAATGTTAATGTAATTGTTCGAATGGACACTGATTTACCATTTGAAGCGACGGCTATCTTAGATAATAGCCGATTAATGAAAACGATTCCTACACTAAGATTTTTAATGGAGAAGAATTGCAAGATTATTATTATTGGGCACAGAGGCCGTCCAAGTGGAATTGATAAAAATTTGTCTTTAAAGCAAGTGTATTTAGAGTTAATGACTTTGTTGGAAGTAGACGGACAAAATACAATTGAAAGTATTTTTGTTGATGATATTAAAGATGACAACAAAATAGCTAACTCGTTAATTGATAATCAAATAGTTTTTATAGAAAATTTAAGATTTTGGAATGAAGAAGATGCTGGTGAAACCAGTTTGTTTGAAACAATAAAGAAATATTCTAATTTTTTGGTGAATGATGCTTTTGCTGTAGCTCATCGAAGAAATGCTTCGATAATACTTCATCGAGAGATAGAGACATATTATGGTTTTAGTTTTATAGAAGAAGTAGAAAAAATTAATCAAATTTTAGAAAAGAAAGAAAAACCAATAACGATAGTGTTGGGTGGAGCTAAAGAAGACAAGCTTAAATATGTGATTGAACTAGTAGAAATGGCAGATTATGTATTGGTCGGAGGAAAACTACCTAAACTAGTTGATAGATCGTCGATGTTAGATCGTAGTAATAAAATTTTAATAGCAAAATTGAGGGAGGATGGATTAGATTTAAGTAGTGAAGATATTAAAAATTTTAGTGAAATAATAAGTAGATCAAAAACTATAATTTGGTCTGGTGCTATGGGTTTATATGAGTCAGAAAAATCTCAGGAAGGAACTAAAAAAATAGCTCAGGCAATTGCTGATGTCCAAGGTTACAAAATAATTGCCGGAGGTGATACTGGAGCTTCAATTAAAGATTTGGGGCTAAGGAATAAAATTGATTTTATTTGTAGTGGAGGTGGAGTAATGCTAGAAATGTTGGTAAAAGGCGACTTGCCTGCTTGGAATTAGGTCTTAGATTTAGTGTAAAATGAATTTATGAAAACAGATAAAAAAATCAGGATTGGAATCAATGGATTTGGAAGAATTGGAAGTGTAGTATTAAGGGCAATATTAATGGAAAAGTACGATGTAGAGGTGGGGGCAATCAATACGAATGGGATGTTTGATATAGAAACCTTTGCAATGCAATTTAAATATGATTCAGTTTACGGTAGATTCCCGGCAAAAATTGAATTTTCTGAAGCTGAAAAATCGGGAGAGATTGGAAGATTAAAAGTAGGAGAAAAAGTAATCCCTTTTTTGGGTGAGATGGATCCATCTAAAATAAAATGGAAAAATTACGATATAGACGTGGTTTTGGAATGTACTGGAGCTTTCACTGATAACAAGGCTTTAGCTCATCTAAAAGGAGGAGCTAAGAAAGTAGTTATTTCAGCTCCAGCTAAAGATCCAAAAATCCCCGTCTATATTTTGGGGGTGAACGCAGATCAATATAATGGAGAAAAATTAATTTCTAATGGTTCTTGTACCACAAATTGTGTGGCGCCAATAGTCAAATTAATTGATGAAAAGATTGGTTTTCAAGAAGGAGCATTAACAACAATTCATGCTTATACGACAAATCAAAATTTAGTCGATGGAAATAGTAAAGATCCTCGCAGGGCTAGAGCCGCAGCGATTAATATTGTGCCAACGTCAACTGGGGCAGCAGAAGCAGTGATTGCAGCTTATCCGGCAGCTAAAGGTAGGTTTGGAGGAACGGCAATTAGAGTACCAGTAGTTTGTGGTAGTTATTCTGATTTAACTTTTAAATTAGTAAGAAAAACAACAGTTGAAGAAATTAACACCATGTTTGCTGATGCAAGTGTATCCCCTGAATTAGTAAGTAAACTTAAGGTGTCTTATGAACCGTTAGTATCTTCGGATATTTTGGGTAATAGCGCTTCATGTATTATTGACGCTCGAATGACTAAAGTAATTTCTGATGATATGGTGAGTATTGGAGCTTGGTATGACAACGAATATGGTTACAGCTGCCGACTGATTGAAAATGCTATCACTATATGCAAGTAATTCCGACTATTTTAGAAAAAAGTTTTGATGAGGCCAAAGACAGGATTTTGAGATTGAAAGATCAGGTTAAGTGGATTCAGATAGATGTAATTGACGGATATTTTTCTTTTGGAAAAACATTTGAATTAGAACTATTAACAAAAGTAGAAGGGTCAGAAAATGTTCTTTGGGAGACGCATTTGATGGTAAAAGAACCAATAAACTGGATAAAAAAATCCATGTTTATAAATTGTTCAAGAATAATAGGACAGGTAGAAATGATGTTTAACAGAGATGAGTTTATAAAAAAAGTGAAGGATAATAACGTTGAGGCAGGACTGGCTTTTGATATAGATACAGAAGTTACTGATGATATTCCGGAAGAGACTGATGTAATTTTATTACTAAGTCGCAAATCAGGTTTTGAAAGTCAGCCGTTTGAAGAAAAAGTTTATGAAAAAATAGAGAAATTGGTTGAAATTAGAAAAAATAATCAGTTAAATTTTAGGATTGGAATAGATGGTGGGGTAAATGAAGAAAATATTGGAATACTAAAAAATAAGGGAGTAGAGATTGCTTATTGCGGCAGCTCAGTCTTTAGTGGTAAGGTAGAAGATAATCTTAAAAAATTAAATTATGCTAGCAAAAACTAATAAAATAATAAAAAGAGTGGCTATTTTTGGCGGAGCCGATACAAAAAAAACTGACCAATCTTTTATTGATGCTTATAATACTGCCAAAATATTGGCTGAAAATGGTTATATTGTAGTTAATGGTGGAGGGGATGGAATTATGTTGGCGGCGACACTTGGAGCAAAAGCAGGTGGAGGAAGAGTAGAAACAGTAGTGATCGATCCTAAGAGAAAACCAAAAAATTTTGAGGGATACAACCAAGAAAATCACGATTCGACAGATAAAATATATAAAACAAAAAACTATCCTGATAGGTTAAATAAATTAATTGAAGTTGGTGATGCTTTTGTAATATTTAATGGAGGAGTGGGAACATTGTCTGAAGTAGGGTTAACTTGGCAAATGGCTAAATTTGATTATGGTGAACATGAACCTTTAATCTTTTTTGGAGACGAATTGGCAGAATTGGTAAATAAATTAATTGACAATCAAAAATATGATCCAATGGAGAAAAAACTATATCAAATAGTTTATAGTCCAGAAGAAGTTTTGAATACAATTAAAAATCGAAGAGGGAGTAATGGGAAAAGTGATACGGGTGGTTGGTTAGGTAAATTAGTTAAGTTCTTTAATTAAGAAATTCGGGTCGGGAATTATTTTTGATAATTATAGGATTGGTTTTTTCTTCCAAAATTTTATTTTTATCAACACTAAGAGTAATAATTTCTGAGGTAGATGTTTCTTTTGACCAATTCTGGTCAAAAATAAAATTACCAAGGGAATAATAAATTGGCTTATTTTGATAAATTTCGTGTTCTTGAATAACATGTGGATGATGTCCAGCAATAACATCAACACCAGCATCGATAAATTGATGGGCAAGTTTAATCCGCCAAGATTCAGCTTGGGAAAGATATTCATTGCCCCAATGGATAGATAAAACTAACCAGTTGACCTGTGGATCATATTTTTTAATCAGGTTAATAATCTCTTGAGGATTAAGTTTAGGATTAGTAATAAAATCAAAACCTAAAAATCCAAAAGAGATCCCATTAATTTCTTTTTGAAAAAACTCTGAATCCGATTGGTGAGAGTAAACATAGCCAATATGGTTTTGGTTTAAAAAATTTTTGGTTTGAGAAAAACCATCTTGGCCATAGTTAAATATATGATTATTAGCTAGATTAAGAATAAACTTATTTTCCACTAATTGAGGCAAAAATCGAGAATCACCACAAAAAGTAAAAGTACCGGTTTTCCCTTCTGGACAGTTATTAATAATTGGGCTTTCTAAATTAGCTAAATTAAAATCATTTTTTTGAATCACAGGACCAACTCCAGAAAAACTCCAACTAAAATCATTTTTTGATCGAGCAACGGAAGTAATGTATCTGCCTAGACCTAAGTCCCCCATCAAACCAAAAGTAACTTTTTGGGGCGTCTTAGTAGGGGGAGAAATAATGTTGTGAACCGAAAATTTAGTGATAGGGATAATAAGATTTTTTTGGGAAAAATATTGGTTTTTTATAAAAAATACACTCAAAAATAAGAAACAAAATAGAAAAAATATTTTTAGTTTCATCACTTAATTAAACCACAGAGTATTTGGTAAACTAGAAGCACATGAGAAAATGGTTGTTTTTATTATTAGTTTTATCATCAAGCTTAGTTCTGAGCGGATGTTCGTTGTCGGCAAAAAAATCTGCAGTAGAAATAAACAGTTATCCAGTAGCGAAGGTTTATATAAACGGTAAAGAGATGGGGTTAACGCCTTATAGAAATAGATCACTTAGTCCAGGAGAAATTGAAATAAGATTAGTAACAAACGATAAAAGTTGGACAAAAAAAGTTAAACTTCAAAATAATATTAGTACTGTAATAGACTGGGAATTTGGACAAACAGATGATCAATCTGGTGGTTATGTTCTATATTTAGAAAAAACAGGCGATAAAAAAAAGGCAGGGTTAATGGTAAATACTAGTCCAAATAAAAGTACAGTAACAGTTGATAATGAAATCAAAGGTCTTTCGCCTTTAAGAATTAGTGATATTGGTCAAGGAGATAAACATTTAGCTTTAAGTTTCCCTGGACATAAAACAATGGATGTTTTTATGAAATCTTTGAAGGAATATCAATTAGTGGTCGACGCTGTATTATCTGAGGATAAAGTGGAAGTTGCCGAAGAGGAAATAAAGATAGAAAACCCAGATTTAGTCTCAACACCGGCTACTGTTTTAATAAAAATAAAAGAAACAGAGACTGGGTGGTTAAGAGTAAGAGAAACTGACTCTAGCGCCTCTAAAGAAGTGTCTCGAGTGACTCCAGGAAAAACTTACCCTTTGATAGAGGAAAAAACTGAGTGGTATAAGATAGATTTAGGAGAAGGTAAAAGCGGTTGGATATCGTCTAGTTACGGCGAGAAAAGTGAATAAGGACACCAAAAAAGAGAAAAGCAAAGCCAATAAATACATAGACCTTTTGGGAGCTATTTAAAAAGAGAGAGAGTATTCCTAAAATTAGACTAAAAAGCCAGTAAATAACTGCAATAGAACGGCGGCTCCAGCCACTTTTTAATAACTGGTGGTGAAAATGTTGACCATCACCTAGATAGATGGGTTTTTTATTGATGAGTCGCCTAATGATGGTATAGATGGCGTCAAGCATAGGAATGCCTAATAAAAAAATGAGAGTGGCTAATTTAGCTCCAGAAAGAATAGAAAGAACTGCAAGTAAAAAACCAGCGAGACTTTTGCCACTATATCCTGGCATGATACTTTGAGGGAAAAAATTAAATGGAAGAAAACCCAAATAAGCGCCACAAACTGCTCCAGAAAGAATAATCACTGGCCATTGAGTAATATCGGAAGAATAGCGAAATCCAAGAATACCAATAAAAAATGCGGCTATAGCAGTAAAACCTGGAAGTTGTCCGTCCACACCGGTTGCCCATCCAACAATATTCATACACCAGACAATCCAAACAACAGCAATTAAATCAGAGATAACCCAAATACTGTGTGGGCCAAAAAAATTAAAATTAATTTTCAAAAAAGAAAGATCGATAACGGTGCTACCAAAGGGATTGGAAATATAAGCAATACCAATACCGGAAGCAACGACAATTAGCGCTGTAAAAATGTTGGTGAATAGACGAAATAAAGGACTAATATCTTTTAGGTCATCCCAAAGACCGACAATCAAACCAACAAATGAGGCAAGCAAAATACCGATTAAATGTTTATCTAATGGGAGTAAAAATAAGGAAGTGATTAGAATAGCGATAAAAATAGGGATACCACCACCACGAGGAACAGTAGAAATAGCAGTAGCGTTGTGAGTTTTTTTGTCTTTAAGACAAGGGTCTTCGACCCAATTATGTTTAATAAAAAAATTCCTTACAAGGGGAGTAAATAAAAATGAAATTAAGAAAGAACAACCAATAGCAATAAAAAAAATAACCATAGATTATGAAATTAAACTAACTATTCTTAATAAGGTAATAAGAGAAAAAAAGGAAACAATTAAGGAAATAACGAGAAGGAAACGTGATAATAATTGGCTGGTTTTAGCTAAACTAACAGAGAATAAATGATTAATAAGGAGTAAAACAATTGAAATGGTGGGTAAAATAAAAAGTGATGAAGCTGAGGCTAGTTGAAGTTCCCCCCAAGGAAGTGAATAATATAAAGGAACTTGTGGAGGAAGACTGCTAAATTTCCAAACTAAAACAGAAACTTGAATAATAATGAAAACTAGATTCCATCGAAAAATTTTACTATTTGCTTTTTGTTGCCAGAATTCGCCCAGCCGAGAAAGTGGTTGAAAAACAGAATTTAAAAAAGGCATAAGTTATCTTTTTTGGAAAATAAGAATGGAATCAAATATTCTATCAAGAAAATAATAACGATCTAGGAGAGAATCTAATTGAGGAAAAGAGCGCTGATTCATTGGATAATAAATAACAAATTTTGGAAGATTAATTTTGAAATCATCGATAGTTTCTTGATAACCATCGAAATCAACAATGTGATAGGCAACGGTATAACGACCAGGGGGCAGCCGATTGGATAAAGCGTAAACATATGGTTCATCCCCCCAAACAAAAATAGAATCTGAGGAGGAAGTGTTACTTTTGACAAATTCAGCAATTTGATGATTAGTATTAACCCGAGAACCAAAATATTGGTAAAAATCAGTTGATTTTTTAAGGGAATAAAAATTTTGATAATAACTAATATTGGGATAAAAGTAGAAATTATATTTAATAATAATAAATATAATAAAAGAGAAACTTAGAAGAATTAAAAAAATATCTTTAATAGGTTTTTTTAGAAAAATCCAACCAAAAAGAAGACAAACTGGAGGAAGAAGTTGAATCAAATAGTGAGGGTAAGGGCGGGTGGATAATAAAGCACCAAAAATAGTTGCTGATAACCAAAATAAAAGGAAACTAAGCAAAGAGGAAATAAATTTCTTTTGGTGAGCAATAAAAATGATTAACCAAAAGAACAATAAAATGATTAAACGATTGATTAAACCACCACTACTAGCAGAAGCTGTTTGAGTACCAGTAGCCCACGAGGATAAATAAGAGAAGTTTTGGAGTAGAGCTGAGTTAAGAAAAGGCAAGAATGCTTTAAGTTGATAAAAATAAAGCAAAAAAATGAGGGTTGGAATAAGGAATCCAATTCCAAGTAAAAAAGCACGATAAAATATTTGCCAAAATTTTTTAGTAATAGAAGAAAAATCTTTTATAAAAATCCAGCAAATTAAAAATGCGGCTTCAATAAAGACAGGAATTTTGATAGTAAAAGCAATTCCAAGGAAAATCCCTGAAAGTAAATAATGAATATTTTTTTTGGCAGTGATAAAAAAATAAAATCCGACAATGGTCGGTAGGAGCATAAAAATTTCAGCATTAGCGATGTTACCTTCAATAAAAGGGATTGAAGTTAAAATAACAAAAATTAAAGTGGAGAGTTTAGCTAAAGAAGATTTTAAAAAAAATAGAGATAAGCGGTAAAAAAAGTAAACAGTCGGAACCATAACAAGCAGAAGTAATAATCGAAAACCAAAAACTGTTTTACCTAGGGCAGCTAAATAATAAAGAGATGGTGGTTTATTATCGTGAATTTGATTGTAAAGAACAAGCCCTTTTCTGATCCCCTGTCCCAGGGTTAAATAAATACCTTCATCACCATACCAATAAGGTTCAAAAAGAGATGGAAGACGGAGAAATAAAAAGATAGCGGCAATAAAAATCCAATATTTATACTTGGATAAAAATCTAATCATTTGATTAATGATAACCTAATTATTAGGTTTTTTGTTGGTGGTTTTGTAGTCCAATCCTTTACCAAGGAAAAGACGGGTGTGAGATTGGAGCCCAGGGAGAACAGACATAGTTAGAGTAGCAATAGGCATGAACGGCCATTGAAGAATATTTTTAAGAATATTAAAGAAACCTTTTTTCTGTCTGGCTGGGCGTAACTTCCAATCAAGAACAATAAGGGTAGCTAATGGAATTAAGCAAATAGTTAGAATTATATTGGAAATTTTTGGTAAATTAAAACCAAAGGTAGTTTGAAAAAATTTAGGATTCAAAATGACTGGTAATGAAGTACCTAAAGTAAGGATGAACCAATTACTAGACCAGATAAAGTGAGTTTGAATAAGTTTAAAGATACGAAGAGCTCGAGTTAAAAAAGGAATTTCTTTGTGCTGACGAGATTGTTCGATAGCATAAGGGATATCAATAGCTCCCCAAGCATGACGAATACATTGAGTGTAACGGTTTTTTAAAGCAGCAAAATAATTTTTACCATCCGGAGCATCAACAACAGTAGGTAAGAAAATTGGTTCAACTGCAGCTTTACCACCGGTAGCAAAAAATGCTTGAAGGAAAATATGCCAATCTTCTGGAATCATATCTGGGTCCCAGTAACCACTTTGATCAATGAGACGAAATGAAGATGAATAACAGGAGTAATTAAAAAATAGACCGTCTGGTTCTTGAATGTTAGCGATATGAATAACATTACCCATAACACCGGTCATACGAATAAAACCAGGAACTTGATTAATGTTGTTGTGCCAAAAAATAGGAGATTGCCAAAAACGCTGATAACGTGAAGAATTTGAGGCAAATTTGTAGGTTAAAGCAGAAAAATATTTGGGGTTAAAAAGAGTATCAACATCACAGCTAGTAAGGGTTAAATGATCAATATCAAATTTACCTTTATCAATAAAATTGGCTTTGAAATACTGAGCAGCAAAGCGTTCATTACTGTGTTTTCCGGCAGTTTCACCGGGAATGTTTGGAGGGTGTTCGGTAAAAATTAAATCACCAAAAACACCTCGGTACTTTTGGGAAAAATAATCAATAGTTTTTTGGTTATTTTCTTGACCAGCACGCTGTTCCTGACCCAAAATAACATGAAGTTTTTTTAGACTAATATCAGTCTGGGCAGCTAGGCTACTCATAGCCATTTCAATAACTTCAACTGGTTCCTTATAAGAAGAAATAATAATTACATGATGGATTTGGTTGTATTTAAGCCAAAATGAACGAAAGTTCTCTTGAAATAAATCTTGCCAATTAGTGCTATTAGCTTTTTGAATTTTGAAATAGCCAATGACAGCTAAAATAGCAGATTTAAATGATTGATAAAGCCAATAAATTAAAAAAGCAATGACGAAATAAGCCACAGCTTTGGGAATAAAGATGGCTCCCCAAATAGGAAACAGAATAGTCATCCAAGCAAAAAAGCCGGGAATCATTTCCCAAATTCGGTATCTTTTTGAATTTTTATTGACCATTTTCTAGTAATTATATCAAGAGAAGGATCATTTGAGATAAAATGGGCTAAATGAAATTAGAATCAGCAGTCAAAAAAACTATCCGGTATGCCGCTGATTTTAAGAGTCATATAAACAGAAAAGAAATAATTCAGAGATTGATTTCGAAAGATAATTTTTCCGAAAAGGAGGTTATTGATTTTGTAAAGAAAATTGGGTGGAAGAATAAGAAAAACAAGTGGTATCAAATAAAAATGGAAAAAGCAGAAAATTTAGCTAAAGAAATTAGCGATACGTTTGAAGATATTTTGTTTTTTGGAGTGTCTGGGTCGGTGGCTTCAGGCCATCCCAAAAAAGATGATGATATTGATATTTTGATAATCACCAAATCAAATAAGATATGGAAGAATAGGTTAATGTTGAGGTGGTGGATATTTAAGAAATCAATCCCCCACAGAAAATATTCTCAAGAAGGAAAGAGAGATGAATTTTGTTTTAATTTATGGCTAGACGAGGCAGGGTTAGAAATAAAAAAAGATAGACAAAAACTAAAAAACGGAATCGACCTAATTTTAATGAAACCAATAATCAATAAAAATCAAATTTATGAAAAATTTTTAGCGACAAATTTTTGGGTGAAGAAATATTCTGCGATTGGATATAAAAAATTAGTGGAAAAGTATAGGTTAGACAAAATAATTGAACAAAAAAGTAGTGGGAATTGGCAGGGAGTAGTGACTAATCATCTCTTTTTTTGGCCACAATATTGGTACATGAAAAGAAAAATGAAAGGAGAGGAGGTAGGTTTCCACCAGGCTTTTTTTCATAGACCGATGGTAAAATGAAGCTATGAAGTTGTGGTTTCGATTAATAATGATGATGTCGGCATTGGGGATACTTTATGTTTCTTTTACTAGGGCTGGATTGGAAAAAGTGAATGAAGATGAAAAATATGACAGATTGCGTAAGATTTCTATATCTTATGATTATGGTTTAGAAAAAGAGTTAAGGTGCTATAAGCTGCCGGAAAGTAGAACTTTACCTAATAGTCCAGTTTATTTTATAAAAAAAGTGAGGGATGATTTATGGATAAGATTTAGTCGAAACGAAGTTGATAAAGCAAGAATTTCTTTGTTGGTAGCAGATAAAAAAATGGAAGAAGCTATTGTTATGTATGAAAAAAATATTGATAGTTCTATTTTTAAAAAAACCATTGATGAGGCAGTTAAAAGAATCGAAATAGTACAAAACACAGTAAACACAATGAATAAAAATGATTTAGAGGTAAAAAAAATCAAACAAAAAATGGATCAAACAAATTGGTTTTATCAATATATAATTGAACGAATATCTTTAAATAAAAAAATAGTAAGGTGTGATGAATAAAAAAAATAAGAAATTAAAAAAAATTGGAAAAATCTGGTTGTTGTTTGGAGTTATTTTGGCAATTCTAGTGATAGCGACAGTTATGTATATCTCTTTTAATGTCCCTAACCCAAAAAAACTATCAAGCACAGATTATCCTCAATCTTCGCAAATTTTTGACCGAAATGGAAAATTATTGTATGAGATTTACGCAGATAAAAGGCGGGTTCCAGTAAAACTAGAAGAAGTGCCTCAAAATTTACAAAGGGCAACTCTAGCAATTGAAGATGCTAATTTTTATAAACATGGTGGCTTTGACGTAAGAGGATTACTGAGAGGTTTATATCGAACGATAATCGAAAAAAGATTGCAAGGAGGCTCGACATTAACTCAACAATTAGTTAAAAATGCTCTATTAACTCCAGAAAGAACGATTTCTAGAAAGATTAAGGAGGCAATATTAACGGTAGCAACTGAATTAATGTATTCCAAAGATCAAATTTTGGAGATGTATTTCAACCAAACTCCATATGGAGGAACTTTGTGGGGAGTACAGTCAGCAGCAAAAGGGATATTTAATAAAGATGTCAAAGATTTAACATTGGCCGAATCGGCATTAATAGCTGGGTTGCCAGCTTCACCAACCAAATACTCCCCTTTCTCTTACCCGGAAGCAGCAAAAAAAAGACAGGCTATGGTTTTGGACCGAATGTTAGAGTTAAAACTAATTACTCACGAAGAATACGAAAAAGCAACGGCGGAATCACTTAATTATTTCGTAAGTAAAACTGGAATCGAAGCACCCCATTTTGTATTCTACGTAAAAGAGTTATTGACTGAAAAATATGGCATTCAAAAATTAACCGAAGGAGGTCTAAAAATAACAACTAGTTTAGACCTTGATCTTCAAAAAAAGACCGAAGCAACAGTATCGGCTGAAATTGAAAAATTGAAAAATTATAAAGTAAGCAATGGGGCTGCGATGATAACTGAACCAAAGACCGGACAAATTTTGGCAATGGTAGGATCGATTGATTATTTTTCAAATGAGATTGATGGTAAATATAATGTAACAACAGCTTTGAGACAACCAGGGTCATCAATTAAACCAATTAATTATGCTGTAGGAATTGAATTAGGGAAAATTACAGCAGCATCAGTTATGGATGATAGTCCGACATGTTTTGGACAAGTTAATCAAAAGAGTTATTGTCCAACAAACTATGGAGGAAGATACACAGGACTTCAGTCAATTAGAAACTCTTTGGGCAATTCGCTGAACATTGCAGCGGTGAAAGTGTTGAAACTAAATGGTTTGGAAACTTTTGTAGCTTCGGCTTCAGCAATGGGATTAAACACTTTTAAAAATGCTTCTGATTATGGATTGTCACTAACTCTGGGGGGTGGTGAAGTAACAATGGCCGATATGACGGTGGCTTATGGAGTGTTAGCTAATATGGGAGTTAAACAGGACCTAAATCCAATATTAAAAGTGATCGATAAGAATGGTGAAGTATTAGAGGAATATAAATATATGGCCGGACCAAGAGTTATGTCGAGAGAAACTGGTTTTATAATTCAGCAAATATTATCTGATGATGGGGCTAGAAGTATGGTGTTTGGCCGAGGCTCAATGTTGAATATAAAAGGACACCCTGAGGTAGCCGTTAAAACAGGGACAACTAATGATATGCGAGACAACTGGACAATTGGTTACACACAAGATTATGTGGTAGCAACTTGGGTGGGTAATAATAATAACTCTAAAATGGGAGGCTTAGTTTCTGGGACAACTGGAGCGGCTCCTATCTGGAATAAAATTATGACTCAAATACTGACTGATAAAGAGATTAAACAACCAACTAGACCGGCAGGAATTGTGGGAATGTACGTATGTAATTTAACAGGAATGGCAGTGCCTGATGGTGGTTGTGAATCACATTATGAATATTTTAAAAAAGAGTTTGTACCAGCAAAACAATCTCCAGTTCGACAAAATGTCTTAATTAATAAAGATACAGGAAGAATAGTGGTTGATAATGAAGTGGCACTAAATGCTGAATGGCAAGAACATTCAGTTGTTAAAGATGCTTCTGGAGTGACCATATGCCTTGATTGTCCGCTTGTCCAAACAGACGATCCAAATAATCCAAATAAAAATCGGATGGCAGTAACTATCAACTAGAATGAAGACTTTGGAAATAATTATTAAATCTTTAATAAAGATAGGTATCCCTTTGACTTGGTTAATTAAATCATTTTTGAAGTTAATAACCATTGTATGGAAAGTAATTAAAAAAATTAAAATACCGAAGATTAAGTTTCAAAGAAAGGCAAAAAAGGTTAAGCAAAAAAAAGTAGTAAAAATAGTAGTAGTAAAAAACAAAAAGAAAGGTTTTAAATTCAAAAAAAGACATTGGGGATTAATATTATTTTTAATATTTATTGGTGCTGGTTTAAGTTTTTATTATTTAATAATCGAGAAATTACCTAATGTTAATTTGATTTATAATCCACCAAAATTATCAACCATAATTACTGATAAAAACGGGCTAATTTTATATAAGTTTTATCAAAACGAAAACAGAACTTGGGTACCATTAGATAAAATACCAAGAGATTTAATTGAAGCAACTATTGCAATTGAGGATAAAAATTTTTATAAACATGGTGGTTTGTCTATTAAAGGAATGGCTAATGCCTTATTATATAATTTTAAAAAAAATGGAGAAGACAAACCAAGGGGTGGATCAACTATAAGCCAACAATTAGTCAAAAATGTTTTTTTAAGTAATGAAAAAACACTAACAAGAAAAATCAGAGAAGCTGTCTTGACGTTAATGATAGAGCAAAAATTGACTAAAGATGAGATCTTAGAAAGATATTTAAATCAGGTTTCTTATGGGGGCGAGGCTTATGGAGCTCAAGAGGCATCCCAAAAGTATTTTGCAAAAAATGTAACCGAATTAAATACAATAGAGGCGGCTTATTTGGCAGGGTTACCAGCAGCACCTAGTTCATACTCCCCTTATGGAAATAATCCAGAACTTGGATTAATAAGAGCTAAGCATGTGATAGAAGAAATGGTTTCAACTAAATATTTAACTGCAGTCCAGGCCGAAAAATGGTTAAGCGAAAAAATTAATATTAGGACTAATAATAAAGAGATTAAGGCACCTCATTTTGTTTTTTATGTAAAGAATTTATTGGAAAAAAAGTACGGGTATACTAATTTAGAAAGACAGGGTTTGATAATTAGAACAAGTTTGGATTTAAGATTGCAAGAAACAATTCAAAAAACAGTGGCTGATGAAATTAAAAATATTAAAAAATTAAACGTAACTAATGGGGCAGCTTTGGTGATTGAAGTTAAGTCTGGAGGAATATTGGCGATGGTAGGTTCAAAAGATTATAACGCAAGAGATATTGATGGAAAATTTAATGTAACCACAGCCCTAAGACAACCAGGGTCATCAATTAAGCCAATAAATTATTTATTGGCTTTAAAAAAAGGATTTAGTTTAGCATCAACGATAGAAGATTCTCCAATCACTTACCCTATTAAAGGACAAAAACCATATACTCCCCAAAATTATAATGGTAAATATATGGGAAAAGTGACCTTAAGAACAGCCTTGGCTTCATCTTTAAATATACCGTCGGTCAAACTATTAGAGAAAAACGGGGTGGATAATATGATTGATCTAGCTGAATCTTTGGGAATAAATTCTTGGAAACAAAGGAATCGGTTTGGATTGTCTTTAGCTTTGGGAAGCGGTGAGGTAAAAATGACAGAGTTATCGCAAGCTTACAGCACCTTGGCAAACTTAGGAGAAGAGATAGAAATAAACCCGATATTAGAAATCGATAATTATTTAGGGGAGAAAATATACAAAAAAAATATATCAAAAAAGGATAAGGTAGAAGCAGAATATGCTTATATGATTAATGATGCTTTGAGTGATAATCAAGCAAGAGCACCAATATTTGGAACAAATTCCAAGTTGGTAATTAAAGATAAAAAAGTAGCCGTTAAAACAGGGACAACTAATAGTTTGAAAGATAATTGGTGTATTGGTTGGACACCGAGTTATTTGGTATCAACATGGGTAGGAAATAACGACGGGCAACCGATGAGTTGGGTAGCATCAGGAGTCACTGGAGCAACCCCAATATGGAATAAAATTATGACTGATTTATTGGCTGACAAAGAAAGTGAATCCTGGGAGGTACCAAATAGTTTGGTTAAGAAAAATATTTGCGGGAAAGAAGAATGGATAATTGAAGGAAGCGATATTAAAATCAATTGTCCGGTGGTGACTCCAACTGTCAGTCCTATTAATTAAGAGAAGAAACGGAATACCAATAGAGCGAATTAACTAAAGTTGACAGTTCTGATTTAATTGAGTCAAGATTACTACTTTCGTTAGTGTTGATTAAGATAATAATTTGATCACCGGGGATAGAAATTAAATTTTGGTAAACGAGATTATCTTTGGTAATAATTTTCTCTTGGAAGGAAAGGCCTTGAGGTAAATTAAGATTGATAAGGCTTTGATTTGAAGGTTTGATTTGTGATAATTCAGAAATAATTTCGGTGAGACTATCTGGAGATGGAGTTGATTGGAAAACAAGGACAGTTGGGTTTGATTTAAAGGCAACATTAACCGACCAATTTCTAGAAGCCAAGAATTGTCTAATTTTTGAGTCAGAGAGATTGGTTTTAGAACTTGAGGTCATAAAATTAATTTTAGGGAAGTTGATTTTAAAGTCCAAATTAATAGACGGGGGTGAATCGATGATTTGTTGGATGCTGCGAAAAACCCAAAAGAAGAGACTAAGGCCAGCGGTTAAGATCAAAGAAATTAGAACAAGGCGGCGTTTTGATTGAATCTTCTTAAGGGCAGATTCAGCATCATTTTCAGGATTAGTATCAGTTTTATCCAAAAGATTATTAATCTTTTTGGTTTTTTCTGGTTTAGGTAACATAAATAAGATATTAGATGATAGATCTTAGATCTCAGTTTGGAACAATGATTAATCTTTAATTTGCTTCAAATTTAATAATCCGGTTTTAGCGCCAAGCGAGGAAACAACTGAGGCTGAATTTTTTATACCCCAAAAGAGAGCTTCTTGAGGACTTTTATTGTAAATGAGAGCCGAGACAAAAGCTGAACCAAAAGAATCTCCAGCGCCAGTTTCATCAACTGGTTTAGTGTTGATAATTGGGGAATAAAATTGTTTTTGATTAGATAAAATATAAGCCCCTTGACGACCATTAGTGATAGCAACTAAAGGGGTATCTAAAGAATGAATTTTTTCAAAAAAATTGTCACTGTCAAACGAAAGATTAGTTAAAATTTCAGATTCTTCTCGATTAAGTAAAAGAAAATCGACTAATTTAATTAATTCAAGAAGTCTTTTTCTTTGAGACAGTTCCCTTTTGCCTGGGTTAAGAGAAATTTTGATATTATTTTCTTTAGCAAAACCAATAATTTTTTCTAGAAGATCGAGATTGCCTTCAAGGGAGGAAATATAAAACCAGTTAACTTTTTTGAGTTGACTCCAATGAAAATGTTTTTCTTGGAGACTTGTTTGACCACGATTAGTAAGGATAGAACGACTGCCATCTGGTGAAACTAAGATTATTGAAAAATCGGTAATGTCTGATTTATCTGAACAAATAAATTGTTCATTTACTTTATTCTTTTTTAGGTCATCAAAAATATAGTTATTAAGATAACTATTGCCAATTAAAGAAATACACGCGGATTTTAAACCAAGGCGAGAAAAAGCAACTGAGGAGTTAGTAGCACCACCACCACTGCAGATAAGACTTTGACTAATTTCATTTTTTGAAGATGGTTTAAGTCCGAGAATATCTGAGTTAGAGATTAAATCTTTTGATTTAACCAAAATGTCAACAGTAGCAGCACCAATAGAAACTACATCAAACATAAAAATTTATCTTTAATAACTTGTTTTAAATCATGGATAACTGGATTAAGAAGTTCATAAACTTTTTCACTCTGGTTTTGAGGTAAATAATTTTTTAGAGACTTTAAGAAAGAAAGTCGAAGATCGGTATTGATATTCATTTTAACAATGCCATATTTTAGCGATAATTTGACATCATCACTCGGAATACCAGAACCGCCATGAAGAGTAAAAAAAGTTTCCGGTAAAACTGAATTGATTTCCCTTAATAAATCAAGATCGATTTTTTCGGGAAGTTTTTGGTTGACACCATGAAGGTTGCCAATAGAGATAGCTAAAAGGTCAGCCCCGGTTTGATGAACAAACTCGACAGCTTGATCGGGGTTGGTGAAACTGTCAGAAGAAATTTGTTGGTCAACTAAATTAATATGATTGAATTCAGCTTCAACCAAGCAATTAGGATTGGTTTTTTTAGCCTGACTAATAAACTCAGTTGTCTTAGACAAATTAGTTTGATAATCAAGTTTAGAACCATCGAAATGAACCATGTCAAAACCAAGACTAAGAAGATTAGTGAGACGATTAGTGTCAGTTCCGTGATCCATATTTAAATAAATTGGGAGTCCTTCAAGCCGGGCTTTTTTGACCAACAAAAAAAGCCTCTCAGCTTGAATAAATTTATCTTCACCAGAGGAGAGTTGAACAATGCAAGGCAAATTCAATTCTTGAACAACCGACTCGACAGCTTGATAGATTTCAAAAGAATCAATGTTAAAAGCAGGAATAGCGGTATGATTGGTTTTTGATTCAGTTAAGACTTGGATTAAGGTTTTCATATTATTTTTTTAGCAGCATTAATTAAACTTTTAGCACTAATATTGTAATAATCATACAATGTATGATGATCTTTGGCAGAACGACCAAATTGATTGTTGACGGCTAAATGAATAAATTTGGGATGAAGTTTGGAACTTAAGAATAAAGAAGCAACTATTTGGCCAAGTCCCCCATTTTGTTGATGATCTTCAAGACAAATAAGCCGACCAGTTTTTTTGACACTTTTAAAAATAGTGGAAAAATCAAGTGGTTTAATTGAAGAACAATTGATAATTTCAAGTGAGATAGCTGGTTTTTGAAGAGATAAATGAGTTTGAGCTTCAAAAGCTTGAGAGAGTATTGGACCATAACCAATAACAGTAACATCTTTGCCCTTTTTAAGAATTTGAGATTTTCCAATAGTAAAAGGAGATTTAACATCGGAGATAATTTGAGTTGAAGGACGAACAAGGCGAAGATAAGCTGGGCAACGACTACGACTGAGAACTTTAGTGATTTTTTGGGTTTCAATAGCGTCAACTGGAGAAAAGACTTCCATGTTTGGAAGCATAGTCATAAGACCAATATCTTCGAGCATTTGATGAGTAGCTCCAAGCTCTCCAGTCATCAGACCGGCATGAGAACCAACTATTTTGACATTTTGATTGTTATAGCAGATTGATTGACGGATAACAGCCCAATTAATGGCAGGTGAAAAGCAAGCGAAGGAACACAAGAAAACGGTCTTACCGCTTTTGGCTAAACCAGCAGCAATAGCCGCCGCATTATTTTCGGCGATACCACACTCGATAAAACGAGAAGGAAACTTTTGAGCAAATTTAGTGAGATTAAGAGAAGTCTTTAAATCCATACTGACGACAAAGATGTTTTGGTTAGTCTGAGCTAATTTAAAAAGAGTCTCTCCAAAAGCCTGGCGAATAGATTGATTTTCTTGAGGGTTAATATTGGAGTTCATTTTTGGCAGTGAGATAGACTTTCTCTTCTAAATTTTTAACATCGTGATATTTAAAATTATTTTCCATAAAAGAAACTCCCTTGCCTAAGGTGGTTTTGGCAATAATACAGTTAGGATAGCCTGACTTTTTTGCTTCTTTTAAGATTTTTTGTAATTGTTTAATATTATGGCCGTCAACAGTAGTGACAGTCCAGCCAAATTGAATATATTTAGCGGCGAGATTTTTTAAGGGCATAATCTGATCGGTAGTCCCATCAATTTGAAGACCGTTACAGTCAATAATATTGATTAGATTGTCTAGGTGATATTTAGAAGCAAACATAGCTGCTTCCCAAATTTGGCCTTCTTGATGTTCCCCATCTGTAGTCAAACAAATAGTAGTGTGTTTAGGATCACCGAGGGCTAGACCAGCAGCAAAGGAAAGACCTTGGCCGAGAGAACCAGAGGAATATTCAACACCAGGAACCTCGGTTGAAACATGACCTTGGAGATAAGAATCAAATGAAGTATAAGTGGATAATCTACTTTTGGGAAAATAATTTTTAGAGGCGAGAACAGTGTAAAGAGCACAAGCCA
Source organism: uncultured Gammaproteobacteria bacterium (assembly GCA_964638385.1). GTDB lineage: Bacteria > Patescibacteriota > Microgenomatia > UBA12405 > UBA12405 > WARW01. Next base: position 5,207 of record CAZWZK010000004.1, on the reverse strand, counting down.
AATGACCAGCAGATAAAATAAAATGATCTTTTTTAAAATTAAAAATGTCCGAATGATAAAGAGAAATCAAAATATCAAGAGAAGAAAAAGAACCACCAATATGGCCGCTGCCAGATTGATAAATCATATCCAACAAATCAAGTCGAAGTTGACGACTAAGTGGAGATAATGGCGAGTTTAAACGGAACATTAATTAAGTATAAACTAATTTATTGTTTAGTATTCAAACAACCAGAAAAAAGACAAAAATCATAATAAGTTATAATTGGATTAATGGAAGATTGTTATAAAAAGTACTATTTTGGACTAAAGAAGTTTGTCTCTCAAAGGATTGATGATGAGTGGGTGGTTGAAGAAATAATTAACGATGTAATGTTGGCAGTGATGAATTTAAATTCAAATTTTGATGGTAGATGTAGTGAATTTAGTTGGGTATGCAGTATCGCTAAGCATAAAATTATTGATTATTATCGTAAAAAAAAGATTAAAACAATATTGTTTTCTGTTAGTCCAATGTTTGAAGAAATAGCAGATAAAGCCTTAACTCCAGAAAGAGACGTTTTAAAAAATGAATTAAAAGAGGAAATAAAAAAAACTTTATCCGATTTAAAAAAAGGATATAAAAATTTGTTACGACTTAAATACATAGAGGGCCGAAAAGTTAATGAGATTGCTAAGGCAACTAATTTAACAGTTAAAGCCGTGGAATCTAGATTAATAAGGGCAAAAAAACAATTTAGAGAGGCTTGGGTTTATGATAACAAAAAGAATTAAAAGAATTTTTAAGTTAACCGTTTTGATTGCGGCGAGACAGATATGGAAACTGTTGTGTAATTTGTATCATCTAATATCCGAACCATTTCTAACTTTAAAGAGATTAATAAAAGAAAGAGATAAATCTCAATTTTTTTTGATTGGATTAGTGTTTTTGATGCCAATAATATCTTATTTTTTGGCAAGAATAGTTTGGGACTACTATAGATATGGGTTAATAGTTAAGGATGTAGGGGTGTTCTTCTCAGTATCATTAATAGTTGAAATAATTTTATTGATGTATCTTGGTTTTTGGATATTGAGAGTAATGAAAAGAAAGTAAAAAGAAGGAATTTTGAGAAAGAGACGACTTAATTTTCACTATGATTAAAAATAAGAAAATTGAGTTTCAAAGCACAGAATATTTAGAATTTAATGATTTGACAGAAGAAGTAGAAAAATTAGTGGCTGAAAGTGGAGTTAAAAATGGGCAAGTGCTGGTCTTTTCAACTCACACAACTTTGGCTATTTGCGTCAACGAAAAAGAAGCGGGAATTGTAAAAGATTTTAAAAGTTTGATGGGTAAATTAATTCCTAAAGATAGTTATTATTGTCATAATGATTTGAGCATCAGGACAGAGAATTTGGTTTGTCAGTCGGCGGCTTCTGACTGTCTTAATGGTCACTCCCATTGTACTCACCTATTAATGAGAAACTCTGAAGTATTACCTATAATTGATGGAAAAATAGCAATGGGGATGTGGCAAAGAATTTTTGCAATTGAACTCGATTGTGAGAGAAAAAGAACCGTGATTGTCCAAATTATTGGTGAGTAAAAGACTTAATTTTAGTAATAACTTCTTCTAAAATAGATTCTGGAGTACTGGCGCCGGAACTAATAACAACATTTTCTTGATTTTTAAACCACTCTGGATTTAGTTCAGAAGCATTATCAACAATATAACTAATAGCCCCAGCACTTTGAGCAACAGACTTAAGGCTATTGGAATTGGCGCTAGTGGGAGCACCAACAATAATGACGAATTTATATTTTTGAGCTAATTTGATAATGGCATTTTGACGTTCAGTAGTAGCCTGACAAATATGAGGAAGGATAGTGATTTGGGGATATTTATGTTTGATAAAGTCTAGAGCTTTTTGAGTTTCTAGAGTAGATAAGGTTGTTTGAGTTAAAACGACGGTGTTTTGGGGGTCAAGAAGAGAAAGATTTGGGACACTATCAAGAGTTACTGGAGTAATAAAGTCAGGGGCTTCGCCGACTACACCAATAGTTTCGTCATGGTCGATTTTATTGCATAAGAATATAATTTTTTTGTTTTGATTAACCAGATCTTTGACTGTTTGATGAGATCTTAAAACTAAAGGACAAGAGGCATCAATAATTTCTAATCCCCTTTCTTTCGCTTGCTGATAAATAATAGGAGAAGCACCGTGAGCTCGAATAATAACGACACTTCCGATAGGAATTTCTTCGACAGAATAGACAGTTTTGATACCAAGATCTTTTTCTAACCAGTCAACAACATGTTGGTTATGAACCAATTCCCCAAGAAAAAAAATTGGTTGAGAAAATTTTTGAGCAGTATCTTTGGCTAAAGAAATAGCTCGATCAATTCCAAAACAAAAACCGTGCGGCTGAGCTAATACGATATTAATCATGAAAATGTTTGAATTTCTTTTTTAGAGGAGAAATAGGTATCCCGGGGCAAAACCAATGATCGGCACAGCGAGCTTCATAAGTAACTTTGGAATCACCAAATTTTTGAATAACGACAGTAGGACTTTTGTAAGGGGCTGGTTTACCGTCAATAAGACGCTGAGTCATAGTGGCAGGAGCGCCACAAGTTTTACCGTGACCATCTTTATAAGTACAGCGAGCAGTCAATGTTTCAACCTTGGTAGCTAAGGCAAGGAGAGACTCTATTGATGGGAAGGGTTCGCCGCGGAAACTACGATTGAGACCAGAGACAACAACTTCAATATTATCGTTAAGAAAGCACTTGATAACTTCTTTTATATTTTTATCGAAAAATTGGATTTCATCGATCGCGACAAGTTTAGGCCAACGATTTTTTGGGAGTTTGTAAATATCTTTAAAAATGAATAGAGAATCAGCTTGGTTTTTTTTGGAACTAGGAACAGGAATAGCCTTCCAACAACCGCCATTACGACAACGAACTTCACTAACATCAAAACGATTATCGAGGGCTGGTTTATAAACTCGAATTGAATAATTAAGAGCATCACGACATTCGGATAAATGATCAAGTAAACGGCGAGTTTTACTAGAGTTCATTGGGCCGACAAAACAAATTAGTGGAGCTCTTTGGCGGGTCATAGCCCATTGTAGCGTGAAAAAATTTGCTTTTAAAGACTTGATTCCGGTTAAATTTTATAAAAACGTTATAATTAACCGTAGTATGGAGGAAAAAGAATACCACAGAAACAGAAGAATGTTTTTTCTAATTGACGATAATTTGATAATTGCACCAGCAAATTCAGAAAAAAGTCATTACGATTGGTTAATCGAACAATACTGGCCAAAAGAAAAAGCAATTGAATTTATTAAAACAGGTTTAAGAGGAGTGTTAAATCCAGATGGAAATATTAGATTTTATACAGGAGAAAACTGGGAGATTAATGAGGAAATCGAGGCTAAGTTTTTTGGTGTTTTTGATGAATTAGTAAAAAGATTAAAGATGAGTCCAGAGGCAAAAATCGGTGGTGGAGTAGTAAAAGGAAAAACTGGTGATTTTTGGCCACCAAGGAAAGAATATGGAAAAGTTAAAGATTATATTAAAAAATAATTTTGAGACGCGGATGGGAGTTGAACCCATCTGAACAGTTTTGCAGACTGCTGTCTAACCGCTTGACTACCGCGTCAGATAGAAAGTAAGCATATTTTACCAAAAACCCTCCTCCGCCGGAAGGCGGATAAGGAGGGTTAAATCGCAATGACGGATTTTTACATCATGCCACCCATACCAGACATGTCTGGGGTTGGGGCTGATTTTGCTTCAGGAGCGTCAGTGATTAAAACATCAGTAGTTAAAATCATCTGACCAACAGAAACAGCGTTAGTTAAGGCTGATTTGGTAACTTTTACTGGATCGAGGATTCCTTGATTGATCATAGAACCCATCTTACCGGTGGCAGCGTTGTAACCATAATCAGATTTATTGTCTTTAGTGACATTATCTTTAATTAAGTTAAAGATATAACCAGCATCTTCGCCAGAGTTTTGGGCCAATCTACGGACTGGTTGTTCAAGAGCATATTTCAAAATATCAACACCGACTTGTTCTTCGGCAGAATCGGTTTTAACTGAATCAAGTTTTAAAGAAGCTTTTAATAAAGCAACTCCACCACCGGGAAGAATTCCCTCTTCAACTGCGGCTTTGGTAGCTTCGATAGCGTCTTTTACTCTTTCGAGTCTTTCTTTCATTTCGACTTCAGTGGCACCGCCAACTTGAAGGACAATAGCTCCGCCAACTAATTTAGCAATCCTTTCTTGGAATTTTTCTTTATCATAATCTGAATCAGTATGGCTTAATTGAGCTCGAAGTTGAGAAACCCGGGCTTTAACATCAGACTCGTGACCAGCACCACCAAGAATTCTAGTTTTATCCTTGTCAGAAGTGACAGTGTCGGCTCGACCGCAGTAGTCTTGAGGTTCGGCGGTATCAAATTTGATACCCAAATCATCAGAAATTACTTGGCCGCCAGTGAGAACAGCAATATCTTCAAGCATAGCTTTGCGGCGATCACCAAAACCAGGAGCCTTAACTGCTAAAACGTTGAAAGTGCCACGAATTTTATTAACAACAAGAGTAGCTAAAGCTTCACCATCAATATCATCAGCAATGATAACGAAATTCTTGGTAAGTTTGACGAGTTTTTCTAAGAAAGGCAAAATTTCTTGGATAGAACTGATTTTTTTATCAGTAATGATAATATAGGGATTTTCAACCACAGCCTCCATTTTTTCAGTATTGGTGGCAAAGTAAGGAGATAAAAATCCTTGATCAAATTCCATACCAGAAGTTTCTTTGGTTTCTAAAAATAGACCTTTACCTTCTTCGGCACTAATTAAACCATCACGACCAATTTTGACCATACTTTTGGCAATAATTTTACCAATTTCTTCGTTCCCTGCGGAAATGGTAGCGACTTGTTCGATAGAGGCTTGATCATCGGCTTTAATTTCTTTTTTAGTTTTATCAAGTTCATCAATAATGACTTTCAAACCTTTTTCGAGACCGCGGCGAATAATCATAGGATTAGCACCAGCGGTAACGTTTTGAAGACCTTTATTGACAATAGCTTGAGCTAAAACAGTGGCAGTAGTAGTACCATCACCAGCGGCATCATTGGTTTTGCTGGCGGCTTCTTTAATAAGTTGAGCTCCCATATTTTCGTAGGGGTTTTCAAGT
>CAZWZK010000003.1:1906-28729 GCA_964638385.1 uncultured Gammaproteobacteria bacterium | reverse complement strand
TATGACCTTGGGATTTTTGGAACTCTCCCCAATCCCAAGTTTGAACTGGATGAATGACAACTGAGTCGTAAATTTTTTGATCTTGATCAGTAAGAAGCTTGATAGACATAAGTTTAATAAATATCAGGGTCGTAGACGAGATCGTCGTCGGAATCGGACTGGCGGTGGCGATAATCTTTTATAATTTCCATTGATTCTTCTAATTCTACCAAATTTGCGGGGATATCGGCAAGAAATCGGCTTGGTTCATTTAGTGAACTTTTACCAAAATATAATCGCTGAGTGGCATAAGAAATATATAAATAATCTTTAGCTCGAGTAATACCGACATAACAAAGACGGCGCTCCTCTTCGACTTCGGTTTCGTCAATAAGGCAACGAGAGTGAGGTAAAATTCCCTCTTCTAAACCAACTAAAAAAACAACTTCAAATTCCAATCCTTTGGCGCCATGAAGAGTCATAAGCCGGACACCGTCGCGATTTTCTTTTTTCTTATTTTTTTCTTGAAGAGAATATTCTTGTTGGACTAGGGTAATATTTTCTAAGAAATCATCAAGTTTAGGGAAAGTAGAAGCAACTGATTTTAGTTCTTTGATGTTTTCAATTTTCTTTTGATCATCTTCATCTTTGGGATCATAGCGGTCAAGATAACCAGAATTAATAATCAAAGATTCCATAACATCAAGGGATGACATTTTATCAACATCTAAATGGCTTAAATGTTCCATAAAAACAGCCAAACGGCGTTTGCCAAAAACTTTTCCCAGACGATCAGAAGAAACTTTGTCAGAATTATTATCGGCGAATCGAATCATGGCAAGAATATCTTTGACTTCGGCACGTTCATAGAATCGAGTACCACCAATAAGAACATACGGTATGCTGTATTTGAGAAAAGCTTCTTCTAAAACACGTGACTGGGCGTTCATCCGATAAAGAACAGCCATATCTTTGAGGGGAATTTTTTGATTATCTTGAATAAACTTAATCTTTTGAGCAATAAATTCGGCTTCAGAAACCTCGGACTCAGCTTCAAATAGTTTGATCTTGTCGGCTGATTGTTTTTGGGTGAAAAGTTTTAAGATGGGGTGTGAAGTATTTTTGGAAATGACTGAATTGGCAGCATCAAGAATTATCTGAGTAGAGCGATAATTTTGTTCAAGGTTGATAATCTTGGTGTCCTTGAAGTCAGCGACTAAATTCATCAAGTTTTTAAAATCAGCACCGCGCCAACCATAAATGGCCTGAGAAGCATCACCTACGGCAGTAATTTGACGATATTTTTTGGCCAAAAGTTTAGTTAAAAGATACTGGATTTGATTGGTGTCCTGATACTCATCAACTAAAATAAAACGATAAATATCTTGATATTTTTCGAGAACCTGGGGGTGATCGATAAATAGTTGAACAGTTTTAAAAAGAAGATCATTAAAATCTAGGGCCTGGTATTCCTCCATCTTTTTTTGATAGACCTGATAGACCTTGGCAGCATATTCTTGCCAGAACCCATGAGATTGAGCAATCATTTCTTTTGGTGTCTGAAAAGAGTTTTTAGCAGCTTCAATGAAATATAAAATGCTGGCTGGTTTAAATTCTTTGGGATTTAAGTTTAAATCGATTAAAGACATTTTGATCAAATCTTCTTGATCACTAGTATCGTAGATGACAAATTTTGGATCAATTCCAAGATGGTGACCATCAGCACGTAAAATTCGACAACAAAAAGAATGAAAAGTTCCGGCGAATATTTTTTTATCACCTCTTTTAGGATTAATAAGTTTTTCCATCCGCTGTTTCATTTCTTCGGCAGCTTTGTTAGTAAAAGTTAAAAGCAGAATCTGATCTGGAGTGGCTAATTTTTGTTGAATAAAATAAGCAGCTCGATGAGTAAGGACTCGAGTTTTACCAGAACCCGCGCCAGCCAAAAGTAAAAGAGGGGTCCCTGTGTGGGAAACCGCTTCTTTTTGTTGAGAATTAAGACCTTCTAAAATATCAGACATGTAGATTTACTATAGTTGGTAAACAGTAGTTTTACCAGACTGAAAAACAATTTTGCCACCAATGTCTTTAAATTTTTGTAAGTCTATATCAGGATATTTTTCGTGTTCTTTGGCCCCAACAAAAATATATTCGACATTATATTTATCTAAAAGATTTTTGATTTCTTCCAAATCAGCTGACGAATAGATAGTTTCAACATCGGATTGACGAGCTGCTGGAGCATCATAGCCACCACGCCAGAGCCATTCATGGACAATCCAACCTTCAATAGTAGGTAAACCAGTAGAGGAAGAAACATGATTGAAAGTAGTATAACTATCGCCAACAGCTTCTAACATCACTGGTTGGCCAGGAATATTTTGTTCAATCCATTTGATAGCCCTATAGTTGTCTGGATAGGTATTTTCCAAATATTTTAGACCATCTAAACCATGATATTTTTTGAATTCACCATAGTATGATTTGATGGCAAAATATGGGTAAATAAGTTGAATAATAAAAACTAAAGCAAAAATTATTTTATAAAAATAAGAAAATAATTTATTTTTAAAAATAGAAGATGATTTGACCAAAAGATAACCAGAAGCTAAAGAATAAAGAATAAAAGCCTGATAGACCAGTTTAAACATAGTATTGGCTCGACGGTGTTCATAGATATAAATATCCTTAAGATAGATAATTTCAGGAATAAGAATTAATAAGGTGGCGGTAATGATTAAGGCTAAAATAAAAAAATCTGATGTAGAGTAAGAAGTTTTTGTTTTTAATTTTATCTTTTTGATGAGAGAAATTAAGAGATAAATTAAAAAAGGAAGACAGATAAGCCAAAAACCACCGTAAAGAACAAAAAGCTGATAAAAAGGAGAGTGGCCATCAGAAAGACGAACCCCTTCAAGCATAGGAATAAATTTTAAAGAAAAAGGGTAAGAGAATAAATACCAGCAAGCAATAACCAAAATACCGTTAACAACTGTTTTGCTTAAACTATTAATCCCCTGCAGATTAAAATTAATCAGGAAAGTGAAAATAGCCAAAACGAGACCATAAATGGCAAAATCCCAAGCGTTGGTCATATAGCAGATAGACAAAATAAAACCTGATATCCCAATAAATCGCCAGTCAAAAAACTTTTGAGGATGAATAAAAGAGATAAACAAAAAGGCTAAAAAGAAAATAACGACAAAAATGTCATTCATGTGACCATGAAGGTCGGCGACAACAAAACTGTAAAGAGGAAATTCGTGGATAGTTTTGTCGTTAGTGTCGGGATCGTGCCCAATAAAACGGGTAGCATCAGGGTACCAATAAGAATCGATGGCTTTATCAATGGCTGTTTGAGTAATGACAAAATGATGGTCGTTTTGGGTGTAGTTAAGTTTGGCGATTTTAAAAACAGTATGGAGATTACCACCAAAGGTAAGTAATAGAGCAGAAACTAAACCAGAAATGATAATTTTTTTGTAACTAATTTTGGGTAAAGATAGCCGAGTGATGTTTGAGACCAGACAAAATGCACTAACAAAAGTTAGTGAACAAACAGTAGCAATAGAAATGTTGTAGCCAATAGAAGACTGAACTTTTGAGAGTTTAGTGATTAAAGCGAATATTAGATGCCCAAAATAGTAGTAATTAATGATTTCACCCGAGAACCACATATCGGCTGGAGGTAAAAATTTTGATCTGAGAGCAGAATTGACAAATCCCCAATCCATATATTTTTCTAAACCTTCGATATCAGGGGCAAAACCGCGAACATAAGACCATAAAATTAGGATCAAAAGAAAAATTAATTCTTCGATAATAAAAACCTTATATTTAGATTTGATGGTTTTGAAGAAAGATAAAAATCTTTGTTGACGAGATAAAAAGACAATGTCAAAGACAATAAAGGCAATAATTAAGATGGATAAGCCAAAAAAATTAAAGGGAAGGATTTTGAATATACCTAAAACCAGAATTAGATAAGTGATGACAACAAGAGAAAAAGTCTTAGAGAAGATATACCCCCGATCCCAAAATTTAGAAAAAATGGAAAAGATAAGGGGTAAACTGAGAGTTCCTAGAACAAAAATAGTTAACCACCAAGTAAGAATAAAAAATAAATCAGATAACATAAGATCAATTTCTAATTTCTAAAATTTAGTTTATAAAAAAAACAAAATTAAATACTGTACGAACTATTTGGGTTAAAAATAAAGGTAAAATAATCCATTTTGAAGATAGCCAAATCAAACAACCGATGATAAAACCACCGATCATATCGATAGGGTAATGGAAACCAATAATAATTCGAAAGGCTAAAAGAGGTAAAACAAAGGCTAAAAATATTGACGGAGAGAAAATTTGATACTGGATAATAAATAACAAAAAATAAATTGCTTTGATAGTGTGACCTGATGGGAAAGAGCCAGTTTTATACCAACTATCAACTAAACCGACAGGAGTTTTATCTTTGCGATTAAATAAAGGGCGGCGCCAGTAGATTTTACTTTTGACAAATCTCTCTACAACTTCAGCAATAATGGTGGCAAATAATATTTGCCAAAAAATATTAGTGTTGGATTTTATAAGAAGATAAGAGATAAAGAAAAAGAAGACCCAAATGATGTAGTTCAAAAAAATGAGGATTTTTTTTCCTAAAATAGTCGCTTCAAGTTGACGGAGATAGTCTTTTTTGGGTTGCCAAAATAAAATTGATTTATATAAAGTCATTGTCATTATTATAGCGGTTAAAATGATTGTTATAATCTACTTGTGAAGATATTACTAACAGCAACATATTATTTACCCAATGTTTCCGGAATTACTATATATATAAAGATATTGGCCGAGGAATTGATAAAAAGAGGTCATGAAGTAACTATTTTAACTAGTTGGCATGATATTAAAACTAAAAAAGAAGAGGTAATAAACGGAGTAAAAATAAAACGCTTACCAGTATGGTTTTATATCGGCAAAGGTCCAATTTACCCATCTTTTTTCTGGGAATCGATTAGGGAGATTAGAAAAAATCAAATAGTTAATTGTCATTTACCTCAACCAGAGTCGTTGTGGCTGGCGTTATGGACTAAATTTTTGGGTAAAAAAATATTTTTAACTCATCATACCGATTTGAGTTTTTGGAAAGGATGGAAAAATAAATTGATTGATAGTGGAGTTTTTGTTTGCCAATATTTGGCGGCAATATTGGCTGACGGACTAATTCCCTATACTACAGATTATGCCAATCATTCTTACTTATTAAAAAATTTTTCGAGAAAAATAAAGGCAATCTATCCACCTATTAAATTTGAACAAAAAGAAAATAAAATTTTGGAGACCAAGATTAATAAATTAATAAAGAATAAAAAATATGTAATTGGTTTTTGTGGTCGTATTGCCAAACAAAAAGGAATTGAATTATTAATAAAATCAACTAAGACTTTGGATCGAAAAATAGGAGCTAAAAATTATGTAATTTTAATGGCCGGACCAGTAAAGATAATTGGTGAAACTTATTATGAATATTTACAAGAAAAATACAATGAGATTTTGAAGGAAAAGTTTGTCTTTTTGGGTAATATTGAAAGGGAATATTTGTCAAGTTTTTATAAAAAGATTGATTTACTGGTTTTGCCAAGTGATGATATTTTGGAATCTTTTGGTTGGGTACAAATTGAAGCAATGAAATGCGGAACCCCGGCAGTAGCAACTGATTTGCCGGGTATGAGGATCCCAGTTTTGGAGACAGGAATGGGGAAATTATTTAGAAATAAAAATGAGATAGATTTGGCAAAAAGGTTAGAAGAAGTACTGAAGAAAGGGAAATATTATTTTCAGAAAGAAGGCAAGGAAAAGATAAAGATATTTAATTATCAAAACAGTATTGATAATTACGAAAAATTGTTTAAAAAGTCGATACGGTTTTAATTTTTTTAAAAATTAAAACTTTGGGATGATCGTAGACAGTAAAAGCTTCTTCTGAAGAAGTATCATTTAGACAAAACAATGGTTTGTTTGTTGGTGGAAAACATGGATAAGAAGAAAATTCGGCAACTTTTTGGAACCCAAGGGACCCATCAAAAAGAGATTGATAATATTTGGCAGTGTTGGGGAAAATTTCTGCATTTTGAGGAATAGGGAGATAAAAGCGGTTTGATGAGAGAATAATATAATCTGAATTTTCGATTTGATTTTTGAGAGTATCTATTTTGTTTTCATCTTCAATATCGGCAACATGGAGACTTTGATATTGGTATTGATAAGAAAGATTGTTACCAATAGATAAAGGTAAAGTGTCATCCCAATATTCGGTAGCAATAACTGAACCAGAAGGAATATTTTGATAAATCCAATTGGAGGCAGTTACTCGAGAATGATTTTTTAAAAAAATAGATATAAATGATAACGGGTAAACTAATAGGACTAAGATGAAGATAAAGATAAAATTTTTATTTTGAAGAAAATGATATTTATTAATTAAGTAATTGATTAAAAAAGCAGAAAGAATAGAGATAAATGGAAATATAAAAAGAAAATATCGGAGGGTAGTAACAAATTGAGAACCTTGAATTATAAACAAAAAAATAATCCAAAAAGTAATAATAAAAAGATTAAAGTTTTTCTTAATTTTATTTTTAAATAAAAAATGAATTGAGAATGTAAGCGATCCAATAAAGAATAAAGAGAGTGGTATCCCTAAGCCCCACAGAGTAATGTTTTTAAAAGGGGTGATGATAGGAGTGGTTTTTAACCACTGAATTGATGGAGGATAATAAGGATTATTATTAAAACTTTTAAGTTCTTGAAGGTTATTAATAAATTGGGAGTTTGGAGTCCAATTTAAAAAACTACCAGTCGAAAAGGCTTGGGGTTGGTTAAAACGAAAAGATAATAAAGTAAAAATCGTAAAAATAAGACCGTAACTGAAGAAAAATCTAAGATTTTTTTTGAAGAGAAAAATAAAATAAATTAAAATAATGGGACCAAAATAGACAGCAGAGATTTTACAGGCCAAAGCGGCACCAAAAGAAAACGATAAGAGAAAAACCTTTAAAAAAGTATGGCGCCGGTTAGCTAATAAAATTAAGAAATAAAAAGACAAAAAAACAAAAAAATTAAGAAACGGGTCAACAGTATAAAAATGAGAAAGTTGAATTGGAAGAACAGAAATAGAGTAGAAAAATGAAGCAATAACCCCAGTCTTGTTATTAAAAATATGATGACAAACCCAAAAAATCAAAAAAATTATGGCGACATCTAACAAAATAGTAACAACTCGGCCAACAAGATAAATTTGATCGTAACTAGTAAGATTTAATGTCTCCCCAACTAACTTAATCAAGTTTATTGGGAGTGAGCCATAAACAAAAAATGGAAAATTGTGATTATAAGGGTTAATCGGTGATATTTGCGGATTAAGGTATTCGGGTAAAGAAGTTGGCATCTTAATATCTGTCAAAACCATAGTTAAGAATCTTTCGTCAGGGTGAAGGTGTTGACCTTGGTCCCAATTGATACCAATCAAACGAATAAATAAACCAAAAAGTATGATTAACCACAAAATTAATTTAGTTTTTGAATTAATTTTCATAGTGGCGAGAATAAATTCTAACTACAGGACTATCAAAGACAGACCAGGTTTCCTCGGCGTTTTCGGAATTTAAAAAAAGACTATTCGAAAGAGAAAATTTTTTGATTTGATTAAAATCAAGATCTCCAGAGAAAAGAGATTGGTAATATTGTTGTGATTGAGGGAAATGAGGATTGTTTTGATTTTTAAAAACCCGACGTGAAGGAACAAAAATATAATTACAGCTATTGATAGTTTTTTCTAGTTCACGAGGAAGAGATAGACTTTCGTCTAAATTATAAAAATCGAAATTGACAACATTAATATTTGATTTGTACAACGGAAGATTAATGACGTTTCCTGATTCGGAAAGGGCACAATTATTTTGAGAAATGTTTTGGTTGATCCATTCGGTGGCCTGAATCCGAGTATCTTGATAAAAATAGGTTTTTAAAAAATAAACGCCAGGAGCGATAGACAAAAGGATAAATAAATAAATTAAAATTTTATTTTTGATTTTTTGAATTAAAAAAATTGACAGAAAAGGAAATATAAAAAAGATTGGTGCCATAAATCGGGTCCATTTAACAAAAAGCTGACCTTGATAAATAAAATAAACCAAAGAAGAAAATAGAATTAATAATAAATAGGGATTAGACTTGTGTTTTTTAAAAAAAGATTTGGTTAGAGAAACAAAACCTAAAATTCCAAAAATGTAAACAAAAAGACCATTGGTATAGGGGAAAATTTTTTGGAATTGAAAAATATAAGGAAGCGTATCAATAAACTGACGAGTATAAAATACCGGTATTTGACCACTGGCGACACCGATTTCATACTTCATTGAAGACAAAAATTCTGGAAAGTTAATTAAACTATATGGCGAAAAAATAATTCCAATCAAAATAGAGAATAAAAGGAATAAAGTTGAGTAAGAAATGATTCTCCAAAGATTAGTTTTTTTTAAAAGAAGAAAAAATAAACTTAAAAAAATAGGAAAAGTTAAGATTAGTGAAGAGATTTTACTAGCCAAACCAATTCCAGAAATTAAACCAGAAATAAATAAATAAATTATTTTTTTAGGAGAGTCGTATATTTTAAAAGATAAAAAAATATTAGCGGCAAAGACAAAAATCAAAATTGATTCAGTGGTCCCAAAGTGAGCTGTTTGAATAAGCCCTGGAGTAAAAATAAGTAAAAGAATAAAGATAAAGGTTTGTTTTTGAGATTCAAAAATTTTTAGACCAATTAGATAAAAGAAATAAAGAGAAAGACAGGAAAAAATGGCTGACCAAAAACGGAGGGTTAAGGTAATGGTCGGGAAATCATGTACTGGAGTAGTGAAGTAAGTTAGATATAAAGGGAATTGACCGTAAGCAAAAAAATTAGGGTTGAGATTTTGGGAGTTCATTTGTAAAACAGATGAAACCATATTGTTTTCATCTGGGTGAAAAGCAAATGTTTGCCCCCAATTGATACCTAAAAAACGGGTCAATAAAATTAAAATAAAGAAAATTAAGGAAACAAAAAATCTTTTTTTAAATAACATAGATGATGGTGATCATTACTAGACCCCACATAAGGATTGCCATAAGTAAGGGAATATCAGTAGCAATTACCCTTTCAGGACGTTCACCTTCCTGCATCTCAAAGATTATTTGGCCGTAACGCATAATACCAAAAATCACTGGCAAGAGAGTAATCATATACCATTTTCTTCCTAAAGCATTGGGGTAATTCTCAAGTAAAAAATTATGAATTAAGCCGTTAAAAATAATCGGTTCTTCAAAAAAAGTGAACATGGCATAAGCAATTAAAGTACAAACAGCAAACATAGTGGTATAAAAATTGAGAAGGTTTTTACTATAACCAGTAAGAGCGCTCCTGGTTTTAGTACCAGTATTACTAAGTTCGCTACGACGCTTTCCACTAGCTAAAAATAAAGAAAGAAAAATAACTGCCAACATAATCCAAACCGGTAAATGATAGCCAGTAGCTAACTCACCAGCATAAGCTCGGAGAATAAAGAAAAAGGCAATTCCAATAATATCAATAACGGCTTTTTTCTTGAGAAAAAGAGAATAGGTGTACTGAAGTAGAATAAAGACTAGTGATATTAAAAAGAAACCTTGATTAATAAAAACAGCAATGAATAGCCCAAGGAAAAATAAAACAAGAGCAATAAATATGGCTGAAGCTTGAGATAAGTCTCCTCTGGCAATTGGTCGGTTTTTCTTGACTGGATGAAGGCGATCTTTGACAACATCAACAGTATCATTGAGAAGATAGGAAGATGAAGACAAAAGACAAAAAACAATAAAAGCCCAAAAACTTTTTAAGAATAAGGAAGGGTTGAATAGTTGACCATTTAAGATAACCGCGGCAAATAAATTAAGATTTTTAATCCACTGAACTGGACGTAAAGCTTCAAAAATAGCTTTTAACTTAATGTTATTTTTGTAAAACATAACGTATGTTAACAGTAATTAGCTTTTTTTGTAATAAACAAAGGCAAAAGTTATGGAGACAAAGGATAAAAACATTAACATAACCGTAGGTAAAAGATTGCCAGTTTTAGGGATTCCAGAAGAAGTGCTAGGGTTAACTGCCGGTATTTGAGTTGGAATAGGCGTCTTTGTTGGCTGAATAGTAGGCGTAGGAGTTTTGGTTGGAGCAGAAGTTGGAGTGACAGTTACGGCTGATGATGAGGCAGTAAAAGACGTTTGGGATTCAGCCGCCAAAACAATAAATTTGTGACTAACTGTTTTGTTATTTTCGTCAGTAACAGTGATAGTATGCTCCCCTGGCGTTAGATCTTGTCGAGGAGACCAATTCCAACTCCCATCGCTTTCAACTTTAACTTCATCATCAATAACTACCGGGGATTCGATTTTAACTTTTAGAATTGACTCCGCCTTGGCAGTACCAAAGAAATCAGGACGTTTATTAGAGATATTTTCGTTGTTTTTGGGATTAGTAATACTTAGAGAAGAGTCATTACTTAAATCAAAATTACCGTCAAGAAGACTAGTTGTAGATTCATCGGTTATGGCTTTGTTTGGAGCGGAAAAATTATTTTGACCAATGATAATATCAGGGACAGGATTGTTGTGAGAAGTATTGCTGACAATTTGTGTTTGAGGCTGACCAGGAGAAATGACGGTGATATTTTCTTCGATATTACCTGATGGAGTAAACCAATCACTAAGGGATTCGTTAAAACTTGTAGACAAAGCAATATTCCAATTACCTGAAGAGGTAACTAAAGCAGATAAAGCAGACGCTCCGGGAATATTAAAATAAACAATGGCATTAGTAGCAGGAGAATTGTCTGGATTTAAAACTCGTCCCCAGGCTAAATTTGAAGTAGGAATGTCTTTGGCTGGTTTTTGGGCAGTTTTGAAATTAAAACTGTCAGATGAAAAGTTTTTACCACCGCTAATTACAGCAAAATCATAGGCTTTGGATTCTTCTAGAGCAACGATTTCAAAATAATGAATAGTTCCTTTGTCCTTTGTATCGGTAAAAGTACGATTAGAAAGATTGATGGTGGCTAAACAATCTGACGAAGTAGTAAATGAAATAGAGGCGGTATTGTAAGTAATGTTGGTTATTTGTGGATTAACAGGTTCACAATCACCGCTAGCTTTAGTAAAAGTGTTGGTTTTTTTTCCAACTAAAGTTGAACCAAGATAAATAGTACCTAAAAGTAGAATTAATCCCAGAATAGTGGGAATACGCTTTTCTGAAATCATAAACTAATTAGCACTTTGAGTTGATGGTGATGAACTAGTATTGGGGCTGCTAATAATAAAATTTAAACCGCCAGTATCGATGTGTTCAGGTCGACTTTCGATTTCTTTAATAATATCGATATCTAAGTCTGGGTTAATTGGGGTTAATAGCTTGTTTGATTCAACTTCCTTAATGGGAGACATGAGGTTGGTGTAGCTTTTTTGAACGATAGCCAAAAAAATAGCGATAAAACTAGAAAAGGCGATGAAAATAAAATAGAAAGATAATTTAGTTTTTTTCATCTGAGTTAATAGGAAGATAAAATAAATTAGTAGATAAACTTAAACTAATGTTGGTAGGATTAAGAACTTTATTACCATCAACAGCCGATTGGGTAATTTGGATAGAGTTGATATCTATGAGACGGCGACCATTGGAAATTTTTTTGATTGCATCTAAAATAGAAGAGTAGGACCCTTCGGTAGAGAGATTGACACCAAAAGAAAGAGGCCCTACTTTGTTTGGATTTGTTTCGTCACTAAGATTGAATTTTAGTTGTTTTATATAAGAAGATGTTTCTTTGGAGATAGAAGAAAAAGCAGAGGCAGAGTTATAAAATTCTTGGGAGGTTGGATAACTTGATTCTAGTATCTGATATTTTTCTTGGACGGCGGAGTAATCTTGTTGAGCTAATAAAATATTGTTTATTTTTTGTTTCATATTCTTGGTGGTTAGTTCTTTTGATTTGATTTCGCCAACCAAAGATGAAATAGCTGAGGCAGTCGGGGCTATCGCTGAGAATAAGAAAATAGCAATTAGAGAAAAAGTACTGCCTATCTCTAAATATTTTAAGAATTTTTGATTCTCAGCCTGCTGCCGAATATAACGATAGAGTGGTTGAAGTTGAAACCAAGTGGTTTTTTCGATCATGATTTGGCTTTAGAATTTTTAAAAGTAACAGTAAATGAAATAGAATAATTATTTTCTTGAGACTTTTTCTCAATTTGATTAATTTTGACTGTTTCGATGTCTGGGTTAAGCATAAGATTGGTAATAAAGTTAATGATTGAATCTTCACTAAAAGCCATTAGAGAAGCAGTGGCACTAATCTCACCACCTTTTTCTTGTTTTAAAGATAAATTTTTGTAGATTAAATCCTGAGGAGTGCCGTTGATGAGAATATCGATTTTTTGATCGTAGTTAAGATTGTTAGCATAAAAATCACGAATAAATTTTAGGCGTTGTTGGAAGGAGTTGAACTCTTTTTCAAAACTTTGAGTACTCTCGAGAATTGATTGTTGTTGACGAATTGTTTCTGATAGGTCAGAATTTTTTCGATCAAGCCAAAATCTGGAGATAAATGCCGATACTACCACTAATTCTGTTAATACTATGACCCATCGTCCAACAGTAGTTAGCCACTTGATCAATCGAGCACTAAACGAATTCGGATTTTCTGTATCCGGCAAAAGAGATAGCTCTTTTTTGTTAGCCATATATTCAGTATATATGACTATTTATTGAAATAAAACAACTATAAAACAGGTTAGTGGTTATCTATGCCTGATGACAAAATTTTTAAGTTTTAGAAGATACTTTTGATAGTCTTTAACTTCATCAACGCCAATCAAGTTGGCAACAAAAAAATAGACAATTAACCCAAAAAAACTAGAGAGTCCAAAAACAATAGCTAAAGGTAAGGTTCTGGTAGTGTCGAGAATAAAAAGGTCGAGAAATTTAAGGCCAACCCAAGAGGAAACTCCCATACTAAGAGAAGCCAAAAGGATTTTGTTGATTTTTTTGAGGGTAGATACCCAATCAAAACCATCAACAATTTTGACAAAGAAATAAAATAAACCCAACATTTGGGTAATATTACCAATAGTAGAACTAATCGCTAGACCAATAATTCCTAAACTTGTGAAATTTACTAAGATAAAACTAGTAGTAATATTACTAATCAAAGAGATAAAAGAGACTTTGAAAGGAATTTTAGTATTATGAAGAGCATAAAAAGACCTGATTAGAATTTGAGTGATAGCTTGGCAAACTATAGCTGGGGTTAAAAAAGCTAAAATTTTAGCCGTAGTCAAAGTTGCTGACCAAGGAAAATTCTGTGATCCAAAAAGAAGACGAACGATAGCTAATCTTTGAACTAAAATTAAAACAGTAACAGGAAGAGCAATAAACAAACTTTGGAGCAAAATTTTATTAACGGTGGTACGGAAATTGTCTAATTCATTTCTGGCGATGTTTTTTGATAAAAGAGGGAGAGATGCTTGCCCAACTGTGGTTCCAAAAATACGACTAGGCAGATACATTAACTGAAGAGCCAAGTTAAGAAGCGAGATTGACCCAGCAGAAAGAGTGCTAGCAAAAAATAAAGTGACAGTATTCTCTATTTCGCCTAGACCTAAAGACAGACTGCGAGGAATCATAAGACGGAAAACTTCTTTAACACCGGTGAGGTGAGGGTTAATAGAAAAAGTATATTTAAACCCCTGTCGGCGAACCGTAGGAATTTGAATGGCTAGATGGAAAAAAGCGCCAATAACAGCACCATAGACTACTCCGTAAATACCGAAGGCAGGAGCCAAAGTAAAAATACTAATAATAATAAAAACATTGTAGATAATAGGGGAGATAGCAGGAATAATA
Source organism: uncultured Gammaproteobacteria bacterium (assembly GCA_964638385.1). Classification (GTDB taxonomy): domain Bacteria; phylum Patescibacteriota; class Microgenomatia; order UBA12405; family UBA12405; genus WARW01. The sequence continues at coordinate 14,784 of CAZWZK010000003.1, read as the reverse complement.
AAGATTTGGTTGACTTGTAAAATAGCCGTAATAAAGTTGCTGGCTAAAAAGAAAATTTGGGCTAAAAGAAGGATTCTGGTTAAGTTGACCATCAAATCTATTTGTTCCAGAGAAAAGCCACCAGCAATAATGTTGGTTAGAGGTCGGGTAAAAATTAAAACAACAACTGAGGCAAGAAAAAAAACAATGAGAAGAATATTGATGACACTTGAAGCCACTTGATGGGCTTTCTTTTCATCCTTTTGGAGCAGACCTGAAAAAACAGGAATAAACGAAGCAGACAGAGCGCCTGTAACTAAGAGTTTAAAAATAAGATCAGGAAGACGGAAAGCAGCATTGTAGACATCGAGCTGAGCAACACAGCATTTAAAGAAGGCAGCATAGAGAAAGCGACTTCTTAGGAAACCTAAGACAGCAGATAAACCGAAAGTGATCCCTAAAACTAAGGAAGCAGATAAAATAGTGTGTTGTTTTTTTTGACTAAAATGATGAATTTTCTCGACCAGATTCATAAGTGTATTATAGATTCTTGTAAATGTTTGGTATATAAGATAGAATATCTCTCATGCCAATAAGTTTATCTGCAAAAAAATCTTTAAGAAAGTCCTTGAAAAATAACAAGGAAAATGTTTTGTTTAAAAACAAAATAAAATTAACCATTAAAAGTTTCTTGGCTAAGCCAACTGCCGAGTCTTTTAAAGAGGCTGTTTCAATAGTTGATAGAGCTGTAAAGAAAGGACTTTATCACAAGAATAAAAGTTCTCGATTGAAAGCAAAATTTGCCAAACAACTCAAGTCTGGTGAGACTACTAAAACTGTCGTTAAGTCTAAAAAAGTAAATAAAAAAGCGACTAGCTCAAAAGCAAAGTCAAAAAATACTAAAAAAATGTAATAGCCACTGCGTTTGAGTTTCACTCAAATAAGGTGGCATATAAAAGAGTATCGAAAGATACTCTTTTTTGTTTCTGTTATATTTTATTTAGATAATTATGAATAAATTTTTTATTACAACCCCAATTTATTACATTAACGATATCCCTCATATTGGCCATACCTGCACAACAGTGGCGGCTGATATTGTAGCTAGAACTCACAAAATTTGTGAAGATGAGGTTTTTTTCTTGACTGGAACTGATGAGCATGGACAGAAAGTAGCCGAATCAGCAGCTAAAGAAAATTTAAAACCAATTGATTATTGTGATAAGATTTCTCCCCGCTTTGAAGAAGCTTGGAAAAACTTGAATATTGGTTTTGATTATTTTATTAGAACAACTAATCCTAGTCATGAAAAAGTAGTTCAAGAACTACTCCAAAAAATTTATGACAACGGTGATGCTTATAAAGATAAGTACGAGGGTTGGTATTGTATTGGTTGCGAGAAATTTTTGACAGAGACAGAATTGGTTGATGGTCATTGCCCACTCCATCCACCAGAAAAAACAGTACGAAAATCTGAAGAAAACTGGTTTTTTAGATTAAGTAAATATGTTCCAAAATTAATCGAGTTAATTGAAAATAAAGAAACTAATTATATTTTCCCAGAAGGGAAAAGATCGGAAATTTTGGCAAAATTAAAAGCAGGTGTTAGGGATATTTCGTTGTCTCGAGAAAATGTAGAGTGGGGAATAAGTGTGCCATGGGATATCAAACAAACAGTTTATGTTTGGTTTGATGCATTGATTAATTATTATTCAGCTACTCAATTTGTTGAAGGGAAAAAAGATTTTTGGCCGGCAAGTGTTCACTTGATTGGAAAAGAAATTTTGTGGTTTCACACTGTAATTTGGCAAGCAATGTTATTATCAGCAGGGTTTAGCGTAGAACAATTACCAAAAAAAGTTTATATTCATAGTTTTTACATGATTGATGGGCAAAAGATGTCTAAATCTTTGGGAAATGTAATATCCCCTGGTCAATTGATAGAATTGTTTGGAGTTGATGGGGCTAGGTATTTGATTGCCAGATCTTTCCCCACTGAAAACGACAGCGATGTTGGTATTGAAAGGTTTAAGGAAAGATACAATGCTGATTTGGCTAATAATTTAGGGAATTTGGTATCAAGAGTGGCAAAGTTGGCTGAAGAGTTAGATTTTGGTGTTTTTGAAAATGTTTCTATTGATGGCGAAGTTGTAAAGTTAATTGATAATTTTAGATTCGATGAAGCATTGAATTGGGTGTTTAGCGAATATGTGGATAAAACCAATAATTTATTAAACCAAGAAACTCCATGGAAGTTAGATAAAAATGATCCAAAGAGAAAAGAAATATTATTGAATGCTGTTTTTAATCTTAGAAATGCAGCATTAAATCTTCGGCCTATTATGCCGGAAATATCCAAAAGGATTTTGGAAGTTTTTGATGGAGAAATTAAACCTTTAGAAAAACCATTATTTCCTAGAATCTAATGATTGATACACATGCACATTTATCTTCGAGGTTTAGTGAAGAAATAAAAATCAAAGGATTAGATTACGTGGTGTTGGCGGCGAGCTGTTTGCAAGATTCTCAAGATAATTTGGAATTATCAAAAATAAATAAAAAATTATTGCCAGCAATTGGGATCCACCCACAAGAGATTAATAATAGTTTTGATACCCTAGAAAAAATGTTTGACGATAGGGTAGTGGCAATTGGAGAATGTGGACTGGAGTTTACTAATGAAGTGAGTGAACCAGATCAAAAAAAACAAATTGAACTCTTTAGAAAACAAATAGTAATGTCGCAAAATGTAAATCGACCTTTAATTGTTCATAGTCGACAAGCCAGCGACGAAACTTTGGAAATTCTGCGAGAATATAACAATTTGCGTGGAGTAATTCATTGTTATAGTGGGGGTAAAAAAAGAATTAAAAAGTTTTTGGAATTGCCTGGTGAGTGGTATTTTGGAATCGATGGAAATTTAACTTATGAAATTGGATTGGAAGAAGTTGTAAAAAATATACCTAAAGATAGACTAATTTTGGAAACAGACTCCCCTTATTTAACTCCGGTTCCTTATCGAGGTGAAAAAAATTGTCCGGAATATATAAAATATGTGTATCAAAAAATATCAGAAATTTGGGAAATGAGTCTGGAAGTAACAGAAAAGATAATTGACGACAATGCTAAAAGGCTATTTAAGATTGTCTAATTCGCTACCAATAATATAGATAATAAAAAATCCTAAAAAGATAGAAATCAAATAACTAAAAAGTTTGTTTTCTGGAGGGATAAATAGATCAAAAATTCCCCAGACTCCCCACCAAACAGCAATAACGGCGGTGAATTCTAAAACCGTAGTCAGCCGACTTCTTTTTTTGAGAAACTGGTGAATGGTGTTAAACATATTCTTGGATAATAGTTTCTAATTCTTTTTGATTTGGGTATTTATCAATAAAGACCACTTCCCCATCGATAAGTAAAACAGTACTTCCCTGAAGACCCATACTATAAACTCGGGACATGTCATGAATAAACTCGGGATCATAGTCAATTTGAAGTCGATGACAAACATTTTCTAAATCGGAAAAAAGTTTTTTACCTTGGGGTGTTCCCCTATCGTATAGTTGAATCCTCATATAACCTTATTATACCTAAATTGGTAAAATATGTTGTTGGTATGATGAATATTAAAACAAAAAAATGTAAATTGAGTGATTATGATTTTGTAATAAATTTAGTGAGAAATACTATTTTTCCATTGGTTTCGGAATATTATGAAGTTGATGAAAATATTTACAAAGAAAGATTTAAAACTGATTTTGAAGAAAGAAAAATATTGGAAATAGACAAGAAACCTATTGGTTTTTATCAAATTAAACAAAATAGTAATGAACTGGAAATTAAGGGATTATTTTTAATTGATGAATATAGAAATAAAGGAATTGGTAAGTATTTAATGGAAGAATTTGAAAAAATAAATGGAATAAAAAGTTTAGTTTTAAAAGTTTGGGACAATAATAAAGCCGTCGAGTTTTATAAAAAATTAGGATACAAAACTATTGAAGAAAAAGATCACAAATTTTTGATGAAGAAAATTATCTCTTAGCAATTTGGACAGTGTTGTAAAAAAGTGAGGCGACGGTCATAGGCCCGACACCACCGGGAACTGGGGTAATATAACCAACCAAATCTTGAATAGCTTCAAAATCAAAGTCGCCGCTGGTTTTACCTGTAATTGGATCAATAGCATAACCAACATCAATAATGACAGCATCTTTTTTGATAAATTCGGCGCCTAAAAATTTTGGTTTACCCACAGAGGAAATGAGAATATCAGCCATTGAAGTAATTTTGGCCATATCTTGGGTATAAGAATGACAAATAGTAACAGTACAATTTTTTGCCATAAGCTGGGCAAAAAGCGGCAAACTAACGTCTGGACTGCGACCAATTATTACCGCGTTTTTACCGCTAACATCAAGCTTGTATTCTTCTATCAATTTAATAATTCCTAAAGAAGTAGCAGATGAAATAGCTAAAGAATTTTTTTGGAAAAGAAGAGCTAAATTAATAGGATTAAGTCCATCAGCATCTTTACTGGGCTTGATTGAAAGCAGAACTTGTTCAGTATTAATTTGTTTGGGAAGAGGAAGTTGAACCATGAGGCCAGTAACTGATGGATCATTATTTAGTTGGCTAATTAAAGAAAGAACCTCACTAGTAGTAGAAGTTTGGGGTAACCTATGAATTTGACCACCAATTCCAATAGACTCAGCCTTTTTTTGTTTTAGTTCAACGTATTTTTGACTAGAAGAATCATCCCCAACTAAAATAATGTCAAGTTTGGGAGATAAATTATTTTGGATAATTTCTTGTTTTAAAGAATCAAGAATCTTTTGAGAGGTGTTTTTGCCATCGAGTAGGATCATAGATTAGTATAACTGATAATAATACTAACGAGATTGCTTCGCTTACGCTCGCAATGACGTTGTTAAATGGTTAAAATTTCGTGACCGGTGGGAGTGATTAAAATAGTGTGTTCAAATTGGGCAGAAAGAGAATTATCAAAAGTTCTAACTGTCCAAGAATCATGTTGATCTAGGGTAACTTGAGGATTTTGAGAACCATTGACCATTGGCTCAATAGTAAAGATCATCCCTGGTTTGAGAACTATTTTGTCTTTGGGATAATCAAAATGGTAGACAAAAGGATCTTCGTGAAATTTAATACCAACTCCATGCCCGCCTAATTCCTTAACAACACTGAAACCAAATTTTTCTACATAAGGCTGAATTATTTTACCAACACAATCATTTAAAATTCTGCCTGGTTTAAGGTAATCAATGGAAAGACTAAGTGATTTTTTGGTGACTTCAATAAGAGTTTTAGCAGTTTGAGAAATTTTTCCAACAGGTAAGGTAGCTGAAGTGTCGCCATAAAAACCATTGAGAATAGTAGTAATGTCAAGATTAATTATGTCCCCTTCTTTTAAAATTTCGTTCTTTGAAGGAATTCCGTGACAAACGACATTGTTGACAGAGGTACAGATACTTTTGGGGAAACCACCATAATTTAATGGTGCAGGGATAGCATGGTGATCGATAATATATTTATGAGCAATATTGTTGAGTTCATCAGTTGAAATACCGACTTTTACATAATCAGACAGATAACGTAAAGTTTGAGCAGCCAAATGAGAGGACTTTCTGATTCCTTCGATTTGTTGGCTGGTTTTTATAATAATCATTGATGTATTATAACCCGAATAAAACCCATGAAGATTTGGTATGATTAATTACATATGCAAAAACTAGTTTTATCCCAACTTCCCTACGCTTATAATGAACTTGAAGGAGTAATTTCCCAAAAGATTGTGGAATTGCATCACGATAAACACCAAGCGGCTTATGTGAATGCGGCTAATGCAGCTTTGGAAAAATTAGAGAAATCAAGAAGCGGTGAGCTGGAAATAAATACTAGAGAAGTGCTTAGAGATTGGAGCTTTAATTACAACGGAGTTTTACTACATGAATTATTTTGGTTGGGAATGCAGAAACCAAACCAGGAAAATAAACCAAGTGAAGAAGTGATGAAAAAGATTGAAGAAAATTTTGGTTCATGGGAAAGTTTTAAAAAAGAATTTAGCAGCGCTGCAGTAACTACTGAAGGTAGTGGTTGGGCAATTTTATGGCAAGATAAGGACAAAAATTTAATGATTGGTCAAGTAGAAAAACATAATTTATTGGGATTAAATGGATGGAAACCAATATTGGTTTTGGATGTGTGGGAGCATGCTTATTATTTGGACTATTTAAATAATCGAGCTGGTTTTGTAGAAAAATGGTGGGAAGCTGTCAATTGGAATTTTGTTGCCGAAAGTTTAAGATGATAAACTTGGGCCATGCAAAATACATCATGGGAAAAATCCAGTCAATGGTATAACAAGATTGTCGGCGATGAAGGTCATTATTTTCATCAGTCAGTAATTTTTCCTAACTTAAAAAAAATAATTGATTTTAATAAATTAGATTCTGTACTTGATTTAGCCTGTGGTCAGGGTATTTTTGAAAGACAAATTAACCCAAACACTGAATACTTAGGGGTAGATATCGCGAGAAGTTTAATTGAAGAAGCTAAAAAGAAAAGCCAAAACAGGAAACACCAGTTTATGGTGGCCGATGCAAGTAAGACTTTGTCGGTGGTAGAAGATCACTTTGATTTAGTGGCAATAATTTTGGCATTACAAAATATTAGGAATTTTGAGGGCGTTATATTTAATGCTCAAAGACATTTGAAAAGTGGTGGCAGATTTCTGATGGTGTTAAACCATCCAATGTTTAGAATTCCTCGCCAAACTTCTTGGGGAATGGATGAGCAAAATAAGACTCAATATCGAAGAGTGGATCGATATATGAGTGAATTGGAAATACCGATTGCAACTAATCCAGGGAAATTTCAGGAGTCAGAAATGACTTGGTCATTCCATACTCCCCTGTCAAAATACAGCCAGGTTTTAAACGAGAATGGGTTTATGATTGAAAGAATCGAAGAATGGGTTAGCGATAAGAAAAGTACCGGATCTAAGGCTAAAATGGAAGACAGAGCTAGAGCAGAAATACCAATGTTTATGGCAATATTGACGGTAAAAAAGTAGCTATTTTTATTTGACAAAAATGTGACAATGCCAAACTTCGGGGATAGATTTGACAATAGGATCGTTTTCAAACCAGAAATAGTCTTTTTGAGGGAATCTAGATTTTATTTCTTGTTCTACTTCTGAAGGACTTATTTCACCATCACGGCTCCAAAGACAATAGTGGGTAACAAATGGTAAAAATTTAATCAGATTAGTGTAAGGGAATGATGGTCTTAAAATAATTCTTGATTTGCCATCAAAGGTATTAAAAAGTATTTTTAGACGAGTATCTTTGTCGACTAAATTAAGATAGTTGCGATAAAAAGCCTGATCATCAGGAAAACGAAGATTATCAACAGGGGTCGATTTGATAAAATCGGCCATCAGTTTAAATTCTTCCCAAGTTTTGGGTAACTGATCATCAGTGAAAACCATATTTATTTAAGTTGTTTACCAAAAGCGACGCATTCTTGAATCATGTCGACCAGGGCGAAACCAGGAAATTCTAGAGCTCTTTTTATGGTGTCGTTGAGCTTAACCATATCCCGATTATCAACTGATTCGACAAAAACATCAGGATTAATTGATTTAATTAATTTAACTGGATCTACTGGAACATTAATGTTTCCTGTTGGAGTAGATTTTGTTCGAGAACCTTTTGGAGTGGTAGGACTGGTCTGGCCCGTGGTTAAACTGTAAAGAAAATTATTAGCAACAAAAACTTTGATATTAATATTGGATCTAGCAGCAGTAACTAAATGATTTAGTCCTTCGCCATAAATTCCCCCATCACCACCAGTGACACAAACAAAAAGGTTGGGGTTAGCTAATTTTTCACCCATAGCAGTAACAACAGAACGGCCATGAAGGGTGTGAAAACCATAGGTTTTGAAAAAATCAGCCATATTACCATTACAGCCGATATCGTAGTTCATAATTAAGTTGTCCAAATCAATTTTTAGATCGGTAAAGTTTTTTTGGAGAGCCGCAAAAACTAAATAGTTATGACAACCAGGACACCAGGTAGGAGCGATATTTGATCGATAATTAGTCATATTAATTTTTAGTGTTTAAAAGATTAACTATTTCTTCAGGAAAGAAAGGACGTCCGTCATTTTTAAGATGGATTTTGGTAGGATTAAAATCAAATTGAGATTTTAAAATAGATACTAGTTGCCCAGTACCATTGTTTTCAATAACAATTGTCTCTTTGAAGCCATCAATTATTTTCTTTAGATCAGGGTTGATTGGCCAAACAGTTTTGATCTGTAAAAAAGCATAATCAGAACTATTTTTAATATTCTTTAAAGCTTCTAAAATAGGACCTTTGGTTGAGCCCCAGGAAATAATCAGTTTTTTGGCTGATTTGTCACCAAAGAAGTTGGCTTTTGGAGCAATTTTGATGGCGAGTTTATTTTTTTTGAGTCTTTTTTGGGACATTTTGACAGACAGAGCAGCATCTTCAATTGAGAAACCAAATTCATCGTGTTCGTAACTATTGGCAAGGAATTGACCATTTTGAGTGCCAGGGATACTTCGAGGAGAAACACCATTGGCGGTTAATTTATATCGGGCAAAATCGGCCTTTGGATGATTTTCAATATCCCCTTGATCAATTTTAACTTTGATTTTAGTTAAGTCTTGAGTACTAGTCGTGGATTCACCTAAAAATTTATCACTTAAAACAATGATCGGGGTTTGGAGTTTGGCGGCTAAATTGAGAGACTGGTAGCCCATTTCAAATGATTCATTAATATCGCCTGGCGCGATAACAACTTTTGGGAATTCGCCGTGACCAGAATAAATAGCATGGAGTAAATCGGCTTGAGCAGTATAAGTAGGAATACCAGTGGCTGGGCCTGGACGAGAGACCAAATAATAAACAACGCCGATTTCAGCAACACCGCAAAGGCTGACTGCCTCGTTCATTAGAGCAAAACCACCACCAGAGGTACCGGTGGCTACGCGAGCTCCAGCAAAAGCAGCACCAACAGCCATATTAGCAACGCCAATTTCATCTTCGGCATGAATTACTTTTAAATTTGGAAAAGCTTCTTGTTTGGCAGCCAAAAAATGCATAGCGCCAGTAGCAGGGGTCATTGGGTAAGCAACATAAAAATTGCCACCACCAGCTAAAAATCCCCAACCATAAGCTTCGTTACCTTCATAAAAATCGGTATTGATTTTGGTAGGGATTTTAAAATCTAGATCTATTTTAAGTTTGGAAAAATTGGTTTGAGCGTAATCAAATCCAGATTGGATAGCTCGGGCATTAAGATCATTGAATTGTTTGAAGAAGCCACAAACAATAGTTTTAGTAAGATTGATATCGAAACCAAGGAGATAAGCAGCAACTCCTAAACTAATTGTATTAACCACCATTGGACTACCGATTTCGTTAGCTAAAACTTTGAGGGGTAGATTAGAAAAAATACCTTTTTTAAGGTCTTTTTTGTCTACTTCTTCCTCTGAAAAGATCAGTGTTTTTGAAGTAAATTCGTCTTGGTGTTGTTGCCAATGATTAGCCAGAATAGAAAAGAAAATATCGACCTGACGATGAGGAGCAAAAACTTTATCTTGAGAGAAACTAATTTGACAAGTGTTGTGACCACCTCGAACCAACGAAGGATATTCACTGTAATCAGCCAGATTAAAACCATGAGCAATAAGAATTTTGGAGAATAGTTGCCCAACAGACTTAATTCCTAAACCAGCTGGACCAGCAATTTTAATTGTGTAAACTTTGTTAGCCATAAAGTTATTTTACATGATTTTGGAAGCTTGAAAACCAGTCAAGGAAAATACAAAAACTAAAAAAGCGGTAAATTTGCAATTGAGGGGCAATATGATAGACTACAAACTGATTTAAGCAATTGAAGAAATTGATAATAGCTGCCCAAGCATAAATTGTTTGTTAAATTAATATTTTTTGGGCATTGTTAGTCTTATTGGTTACGGCCAAAAGACATTGCTACTCAAAAAATATTATGTACAACAATAGACGTGCGTCTTTTGGACGTAGAGATAGAAATAGTCAAGGTCAATCATCTGGTGAGTTTAGAAATTTTAGTGCTCCAAGATCAAATTCAGCCCCTTCAAGACCAAAGTTTGGTTCACAAAGATCAAATGCAAATTCCAGTAGTTCCCGACCAAGTTTTGGTGGCGGACAAAATCGCCGATTTGGATCATCAAGAAAACCACGACAATTTGGAAGTGATATAAATCCAGCTTTATTTATTAAAAAGGCTTGTCCAGTAGTAAAGATTGAAGAAGTTGAAGTAAAACATAATTTTAACGAATTTGGATTTGGTGAAATATTACAAAAGAATATTGATAACAAGGGTTATATTAAACCAACTCAAATTCAAGATGAGGCGATTCCGGCTATTTTGAAAGGACACGATATTTTGGGAATTGCTAATACAGGAACCGGAAAAACAGCTGCTTACGTTTTGCCTATAATTGACATGATCGTCAAAAATCCTCAAAAAAGAATTTTGATCATGGCTCCAACTCGAGAATTAGCCCAACAAATTAAACAAGAAATCAGATCGTTTACTTTTGATTTGAAAGTTTATATTACTTTGGCTATTGGTGGAGCATTCATGCGAGAACAAGTAATGGAAATTAGACGAGATCCACACATAATCGTAGGAACCCCAGGAAGAATTAAAGACTTAGGTGATAGAAGAGTAATCAATTTTTCTCAAATGGACACGTTGGTTTTGGATGAAGTTGACCGAATGTTAGACATGGGTTTCATTAACGATATCCGAGATATTGTAGACAGAATTCCAAACGAGAGACAAACATTATTTTTCTCGGCCACAATGGATCGAAAGATTGAGGCTTTAGTGGATACATTTTTGAATAATCCAGTAAAAATTTCAGTTAAAACCCAAGAGTCTTCTGATCATGTGGAACAAAATGTAGTCATGGTAACCAGAAATAATAAAGAAGAAATGTTGTTGAATTTGTTAGGCAAATCAGACTTTAAAAAAGTCTTGGTATTTGGTGGAACAAAAATGATTGTTGAAAGAATATCTAACGCTTTAATCGATAATGGTTTTAAAGCAGGATCACTTCATGGAGACAAACCACAACATAAAAGACAAACTGTTTTGAGAATGTTTAAAGAAAATCAAATCAATATTTTAGTGGCAACTGATGTGGCGGCTAGAGGTTTAGATGTAGCCGATATTACTCATGTAATTAATTACGATAAGCCAAATAATTACGAAGACTATATCCATAGAATCGGCCGCACTGGACGAGGAAATGCAATGGGGACAGCTTTGACTTTTATAGAAAGCAGATACTAAGAAAAAATTTCTAATTTCTAATGTCTAATTTCTAAAAATACAAGACAATTTTAACAGGAACTGTTAATTTTCAATTTTCAAAATCCAATTTTCAATAAATTTTTGAATTAGTTAATTTTCAAGATAATTTTCTGTTGTATTTCCGGCCAGTGAGGGCTTTGGAAAGCGCTTCGCGGTAGGCTATTTTTGGAAGGGAGTCTTTGTTTTTATCTAAATAATCCAAAAGCTCTTGTTTATGAAAAGTGACCAAGGAACGAAGAATCCAGGAAACAGCTTTGGTAATTAAAATATCTTTCTCCCCTTTTAGTTTTTCGACATTAGAAAAAGCTAATTTTGAAAGACGAGGGTCGTCAGATTGACGAAGAGATTTTGTTAGTAAAACTAAACTGGCCCGGCGTTTATTAATATTGGAGCTTTGATTAAACTCTTCAAGCCATTTTTTCCAATCAGACCAGCGGTTTAAAATATTTTCGGCAGTAAAGTTTGACTGACATAGAACATCATTTTCTGCCCAACCACAGGTATAGTTTAGCCACAAATCGAGGTTTTTGGGATCAAAATTTTTTAAAGTTTTTGGAGAAAGAGATAAAAGCATGGGACCTAAAACAATTTCGGTATAACTAATCCCGTTTTGATAAAGAGAATTAAGAAGTTGAATAATTTCATCAGAATTTGGTTTGGTTTCTTTAAAAATATTTTTGGCCAAATCAGTCAATTGTTTGGTGGTAAAGCCATGATATGGTTTGTTGGTACCCAGGTACCTTTGACCAAAACTTATATTTTCTGGGGTAGAAACAGATTTTATTTTTGAAATTTCTTTGATGATTGATTGATGAATAGGATGAAGTTGAGTCATAAATTATTTTAACAAGAAACTAAAAAACGGGAGGATAAATAATCCTCCCGCTAAAAGTTTTAATATTTTATTTTTTCTTTTTGGTCAGTTTGCGACCGACAAAATAGGTTGGAATTAAAAGGAGTAATAACCACCACCAATTAAAACCACCATTTTCAGACCCAATTCCTAATATTTTTTCAATTGGGTTATTGGAAGGAGATGGTTCTTCGGTTGACTCCCCTTTTACTTCAGGGGTAAAACCTTCAGCTGGTTGATTAGGAACAGTGCCAGCAGCACCGGTGATATTGCCTGTGTTGACTTCGTTACTATTACTGCCTTGATTTTGAGCTGCGTCAACAGCTTTGACAATGAAATAGTAATTACCAGCCCCAAGCCCTTGAACGGTGTAAGAAGTTACATTACCAACTCGGGCACCATAGAGATATTGACCAGGGTTGTTGCCATACCAAATGATGTAGTCTTTAGCATCTTCAATAGGTGTCCAAGAGAGATTGGCAATACCAGCACCAACACTGTTTAAAGTTAAGGTTGGAGCACTAGGACCACTACGATCAACGATTAAATCAATAGCGTTATCTTTTTGATGACCGCTTTGATCGAAAGCAATGACTCTAACAGTCCAGCGACCTTCGGTGAGTTG
>CAZWZK010000003.1:0-1806 GCA_964638385.1 uncultured Gammaproteobacteria bacterium | reverse complement strand
TGACGGTCTGGTTTTGTACCAACCATTGTCAGCATCTGGATTTTCTGGACTAACTGATAAATTGATTATAGGGAAAGCCTTATCGATATTAGCACCATCAGAAGTAACATTGTCGGTATTGCAGTTGCCGGCAGCATCACAAACATTTAAATCATTGACCGTACAGGTTTGTTGCGGACCTTCAGTAGAGATAGTACAAGTAGGGTTATTACCTGAAACAACATTGTTTGGATCACTAAAAACAAATTCTGATATTTGATCGGTGCTATACCAAGTATCACTAAACTCAGTTTTGGAAGATAAAGTTGGGGCTTGAGTATCAACAATAAAACTTTTTGATTCAGTTTTACCCTCATTGTTGGCTAAATCAGTACAAGTTACTGAATAAGTGACATTACCATCAGTAATATCTTCGACAGTTACAGAGTAAATTCCATCTTCGCCTTTGACCATATCATAAGTCCCTTCAAAACCTGGGGTATAAGCAAAAGAAACTGGGGAAATATAAGATTGACCGTTAGTACTGGATAAAACATAATCTGTAGTATTGCCAGATGAGATACCAGCAGTTATTGGTCTTGATGGAAGATTGACATTACCATAGTGAAATTCGACTTGACCACTGGAACGAAGAACAGTTTCTCCAGTTAAAGAACCACCGGTACCCCATCCATAACCAGTCCATCTGAACCTAACGTCATTGGCTGATGATTGAGCATAAACACTAGTAACAATGTCTTGCCAAAAAGGAGTGATGGCGGTTTGAGATCTTAGCTGGTCGACACTTCCAGGGTAGCTAGTATTAAGGCTATTAAATCTAATTAAACCATTAGTACTGATACCAACTTGGTTGTAATAGTTACCATAGAAACTAAATGGGAAAGGCAAAGTGTAATAGGTTCCAGTATCATCACCACCAACGATATAAGAAAAACCAGCACCGTCAGAAAGACCATTCTCTATTTGTCTTTCGACATAATTGCCAGCAAAATTAATTTTGCATGTTTTAGCAAGTTCGTTGACAGAAACAGTAAAGGTTTGGTCATTTTTGTTAGTTAAACCTGTGGGATTATTTTGACCAAAAGTGACTACAGGTAAGGTCTTATCAATATTAGTAACAGTGGCAGTAACAGCTCCACTATTTCCGACTCCATCAACAAAATCAAACGTATAACTACCGTTTTGATCAAAAGTATGAGTCCAGCTACCATTACCTAAAACAGTGATTGATTCACTTGGATTAGTTAAAGTGGCGACAACTGATTGATTAGTAATATCAGTATCTGAATAGGAAACACTGGCGGTAGGATTAGTTTTATCAATATTACTAACAGTGACTCTTTTGGTTGAAATATTACCTAGATCATCTGTGGCAACAAAGTCAAAATAACCGTTTTGAGTAAAGATGTGAGAAGAGAAATTTAGACTACCTTCGGTAACACTGGCAGTAACAATAATATCTTGATTAGTTGGGTCGGTGCTATATGGGGCGATGGTAATTTCTGGACCAACAGTATCAACTGTCCAACTGTAAACAGCTGGGGTTAAATCAGTATTATTACTGGAATCTGTGGCCTTAACATAAAAATTATGAACACCGTCTAATAAACCACTGTAAGATTTTGGAGAAGTGCAACTTGAGTAGACTTCGCCGTCAATTTTACATTGAAAAGTACTATTAGCTTCGTTACTAATAAAAGTAAAATTGGTTTGGCTTGAAGAAGTTGTTAAGTTTGGTTTTAAGACTATTGTGGTTTCTGGAGGAGTAGTATCAGGGAGTCGGTATTCAATTTCATCAAAAGCAGT
>CAZWZK010000002.1:0-30949 GCA_964638385.1 uncultured Gammaproteobacteria bacterium | reverse complement strand
GTATTTATTTTCTTAACTATTTCTGGCCATTCATTAAATACCTGCTCGCTAAATTTATAAAATTTTATCCAAGCAATTTTCTTACCCTCAATTTCCTTCCATTCTAATTCTAGTCCAGGAATTTCAATATTCTCTCTTTTTAGGGCGATATCAAAAGTATCAGATTTTCCTTCACGATACATTTTTAAAACAACTTCAGTTCCGATATCCCCTCTAATCAATTTAACTGCCTCATCCAAAGATATTCCAGTAGTGTCCTTATCGACATTCTTTGCTTTATCAGTTATCTTCAGAATCAAATCACCTGCTTGAACCCCAGCTCTTGCAGCCGGACTTTTAGCTATTGGAGACATCACTGCTAAAGTTTTATCTTTATATCCCAAAGAAATCCCCACCCCAGCAAACTCACCCGCTAAATCCTCATTTGCACTCTTATTATCCTCCGGTGGAAGATAAACAGTATAAGGATCATCTAAAGCCGCTACCATGCCTTGGATTGCTCCATACTTCATAGCTTCATTACTCATCTTTTCTTTATCCAAAAAATTAGTCGCCAGCTTATCCTTTACCTTCCACATTAACGACAAATCAAATTGGCTTAAATTATCAAGAGATATTTGATTCCCTTGACCAATCTTGTAACTAACCAAGGACACTATTGATAATAGTGCCATTACTAAAGCTAAGTTTCTTATATTCTTAAAACGCATTATTTATTCTAACACTATTAATAATCTTCCAACTCTAGAATTAATCAACATACTGACTTCTTCCCCTTTGTGTTTCATCATCTCCGCCCAAGCATTATCGTCCAACCCTAACACTGGTAGGTCAGTATTAATATCATCTGGGCTTACTTCTTTATTAATCACTACTGCCACTGCCCCAACAACTTCGGCTTTCAATAAAAATTGTCTTGATAAATTATTAGTAAATAATACTCCTCCACTAATTGATGAATTCAAATCTTTCATTTCATCTATTATGACAACCTTTCCATTCCCCCAAGATTTCCCTTCAATAATACCCTTCCCAATAATCTCTTGGGCCTCAAATTCAAGAACTATTTTGTCTTCATCAATTTTTACTACCCTACTATTAACTGGGGCTATTATTTCCTTTTCTTCATCATCAATTCTTTCTATCTTTAAAGTCCCAAACTCATCTACTTCTAAAAAATTACCACTCATTGGAAAACAAATTTTATTTGGGAAAACACCTCCAATCAAACACAACAAATCACCGCTATTAACCCAAGTATTTTTAAATTTTTCATTTAACTCAACAAGTTTATCATTACCTAATTTTCCAAAAAAACCAGAAAAATTAAAAGACTCCATGGTTTTATTCTTTAATTTTGCCAAAACCTTACCAACCGAAACAAATTCTCCTTCATTAACTAAAAATTTTACTTCTCCAGATACTTTTATAATCCATTTTGTCTTCATTTTCTTTTTCATTACTTCATTATATATTGCTTGTCCAACCTCAGCCACAGGCTGATCGGCCTTTGGCCGAAAAAATCCCCCTGATACCCAGATGGTATTCAGAGGGATTAATTTTTAAAAAACTATTTAGTGATAAAAGGCAATAAAGCCAAATGACGTGCTTGTTTGATAGCTTTAACTAACTTTCGTTGGTGTTTAGCACAAACTCCAGTAAATTGTGAAGCCATAATTCTACCTCGAGGAGATAAAAACTCATGGTATTTTTCATGATCTTCCCAGTTAGGGATAGTTTTATTTTTGCAAAAAGTACAACCTTTTTCACGGCCTTTTCTTTTCGCTATTAACAAACTGTCTTTTTTACTCTTTTTAATCATAATTTAATTAAAATGGCATTTCTTCATCTTTCTTGTCAGA
The DNA here is from genome assembly GCA_964638385.1 of uncultured Gammaproteobacteria bacterium. GTDB lineage: Bacteria > Patescibacteriota > Microgenomatia > UBA12405 > UBA12405 > WARW01. The sequence goes on along the minus strand of CAZWZK010000002.1, from coordinate 29,087 downwards.
TGTTGGTTCACCACCAATATCATCTGGAATAACAATGTCTTCAATACTACCTTCAGTTGCAATAGTATCAGATTCTGGTGCTCCAGCTAAATCCATTGATTCAGCATGTTCACTATTTTGACCTTTGTTATCCAAGATAATCATGTCATCAATAATAATTTCAGCGATTTGTTTTTTATTGTTTTCTTGATCAGTAAAATCACGGTATTGAATTCTACCTTCAACATAAACTCTTCTACCTTTGGATAAAAGTTGTGAACACAACTCAGCTAATTTATTCCAAGCCACAATTCGATGAAATTGTGCGTCTTCTTTTCTTTCACCTTGTTTAGTAACCCAAACCCGGTTAGTTGCTAATCCGAAAGAAGCGACGGCCATCCCACTTGGAGTGTATCGCAATTCCGGGTCACGAGTTAAATTACCAATTAAAGTTACCCTATTCAAACATCTGCTAGGCATATGATTACTCCTTTTTCAATATTAAATATCTAATAATATTAGATTCCCGATTAAGCAAGAGATCGAATTCTTTTAATTTTAATGGAGATTCAGATGTTAAATTAAAAATCCAAAAATCACCTTTAGAATTTTTGTTGATCTCATAAGCCAATTCTTTTAAACCAGTATGGTCTGAAGTTGACTCAACTTTGTTTTTTTCTAACCAGTCAGTAACTTTTGCCAAGACTTTATCTTTTTCTTCAGTCTTTGGGTTCAAAACTACCACTAGTTGGTATTGATAAGTGTTTCCTTTCATTAGTTCAATAGATTAACATAAATTGTTTTTGTTTACAATCGCAAAAACTATTTTAACTTCAATATTTTACAAGAATTTTGAGAATCTTCAACCAGATAACCTTTCTCCTTGATTATATCTCTTAATCTGTCAGATTCACCCCAGTTTTTATTATCTCGAGCCATTTTCCTCTCTTCAACCAGTTTTAGAATTTCTTCGGGGATAGTTTCTTCTAACACTTCTTTATCTAGAGACAACCCCAGTACCTTATCAAAATCCAATAAAGTTGTCCATTTATCTTCTGGTGTCAAATCTGATTTCATTAATTTCCATACCACAGCCAAAGCCTCTGGCATGGCTAAGTCATCAGCTATTTTACTTACAAATTCATTTTTATATTTTTCATTAACCTTTGATAATTTTTCAACTCTGTAACTTCGTAGTTTGTTAAGAGCTGTATCAGCCGCTTTTAATGAATCAAGAGAAAATTCCATCCCCTTCCTGTAGTGTGACCCCAAAACTAAATATCGATAAGCCAATGGATCAAATCCCATTTCTTTCAAATCAAAAATAGTATAAAGACCACCACTTGATTTACTAATTTTTGACCCACCAAAAGTGATAAAAGCATTATGCATCCAATAATTAGCCGTCATTTTACCAAAAGCTCCATACCCCTGAGCAATTTCATTAGTATGATGCACTGGAATATGATCCTCTCCTCCTGTATGAATATCAAAAACATTTCCTAAATATTTAGTCGACATCGCCGTACACTCAATATGCCATCCAGGAAAACCTACACCCCAAGGACTATCCCATTCCATTTGTCTTTTTTCATCTTTTGGAGAAAATTTCCATAAAGCAAAATCTGTTGGGTTCTTTTTTTCTTCATTTACCTCTACCCTGGCCCCTTCTCGAATCTTTTCCAGATTTAAATTAGCAAACTTTCCGTAGTCTTTAAATTTCGCTGTATCAAAATAAATTCCATCAGAAATCTGATATGTAAAACCATTAGACTCAATTTTTTTAATTAATTCAATCTGTTCTTGAATATGGTCGGTAGCTCGTGGCATTTTCCATGGAGATTCAATATTCAACTCTTTTAAATTTTCCAAAAACTCAGCTTCATATTTTTTAGCTATTTCCCAAACTGTCTTTCCTTCTTTTTCTGAGCCTTTTTCCATTTTGTCTTGACCACTATCAGCGTCTGAAGTTAAATGGCCCACATCAGTAATATTAACTACATTATGAACTTCATACCCCAAATATTTCAAAGTCCTTGCCAATAAATCCCAACAAATATAAGCATACATATTCCCTATATGTGGGCTAGAATACACAGTCGGTCCACAAGAATATGTCCCCACTACACCATCTTTAATTGTCTTCAGTTCTTCTTTTTTTCTAGAAGCTGTATTGTAAATTTTCATAACTAATCGATTTTACCTTTAAATTCTTGTGTTTGTGACATTTGAGATTGATCAGGTTGTTGTTTCTTTTTGTGAGCCAAAGCACTCCCTCTACTTTTCTTTTGTTTTGTTGGATTACTCGACTCCATCATTAAACTATTATATTCAGATTCCTGTTGCTGTTTTTGAGCTTCCTGCTGTTGTTTTAGTTTTTCATAATATTTTTCTTTTTCATCTTTTTCTTTTTCAGATTCAGAATGAATTTTATTCATTTCATCTTCAACCTTCCTACCTTGACCCATTTCCGACTTAAGTTTATCTATTTCCCGTTGTTTTTTAATTTCTTCTTGTTTTTTCTTTTGAGCCAATTCCTGGTCGCTCATTGGAGTTATATCTCCTAGCAATTCTTGAGCTGTAATTATCGATTCTAAAATTTTTCCTGTTTCCCCAACTAATTTTTCCCCAGTTTCTGCCCCCAATTGACCTAAGTCTCTCATCACTCCTTTAAATATCTGGTTATCTCCCATAAATCTATTCTATCAAAATAAAACCATTGATTTTTTCGACATTAGAAATTAGATATTTCATCTATATATCTCTTCGCCCATCCAATGCTCGGCACAAAGTTGCTTGATCAGCATATTCTAAATCTGCTCCAATAGGTAAACCACTTCCTATTCTTGAAATTTTCAAATTTAAACCTTCTAATCGTTTCTTGATATGAAGAGCTGTCGCCTCCCCTTCCATTGTCGGATTAGTCGCCAAAATAATTTCAATACATTCTCGATTTTCCCCTTCAGACGATAATTTTGATTTTATTCTATCGACTAGTTCATCGATTTTTAAATCATCTGGCCCGCTATGTTCTAAAGGATTTATTACTCCCCCCAAAACATGATAAACACCTTTATATCCTCCCATATTCTCAATCGCCATTACATCAATCGCTCTTTCAACCACACAAATCTGACCCTTGTTTCTGGTGTTATCCAAACATATTGAACAAATATCTTGTTCACTAACTGAAAAACATTCTCGACAGATTTTTATTTCCTCTTTCATTTTTACCAAAGAACTAGCCAAATCATTCACATAAGCTTTTGGAGTATTAAGTAAATAAAAAGCCAAACGAGTCGCCCCTTTTGGGCCAATACCTGGTAAACGCTCAAAAGCATCAATCAAATTTTTAATCCCTTTTGGAAATTCCGCCATAATTAATTTATAAATCTAAGATCTAACAACTGAGATCTGAGATCTAAAAGAGTCCCTCCAACCCTCCCATATCCTTCATTCTCTTAGCTGCTGTCTCTTGGGACTTTTTCATTGCTTTATTAATAGTATCTATCAATACTTTATTCTCCATTCCATTAACCGACAAAAACTTTACCTTTTGGTCACCACTGACAACGATTTTAATTCCATTTTCTTCTATTTCTACAGTTTCCGCCTCAACTGCCTTCTTTAATTTATAAGCCTGGGCTAACATTTTTGCTTTATCAAACATAATTATTTTTTAACTTTTAAATATCTTGAACTCATTATAACTTTAAAAATTACTTTTGTCTTTCTGAGATCTGACATCTAAGACCTAAAAACTCATTTATCCAAAAATATCCTTGGCTACATCATATATATCCTGTTTGTCTTTTTTCTCTTCAACCAAATTTTCATTCACGCTCTCCACTGGAGTATCATTTTTGATTATTAAAGGCTCTTTTTTATTTTTACCTAAAACACATTCAAAAACCAATTCTACTCCAAGCACCTTTAATAATCCCTCTTCAACTATCTTTCGATTTCTTGGTTCTTCCAATCTGTCTTTATGAAATGGATAAAAAACTTCCAAGGTTAAATTCCTTCCGTTTAGTTTAATTGGCCTTGACGCTCTCAAAAAAGCCTCCACTGAATGATTAAATGGCTTCACTGCCAACAAAACTCCCCCCCAAGACTTCTCTACTCTTTCTAAATCAGTATTAACAACATCTAATGTTATAGCGTTATCTTCAGAAACACATTCATTTGATTTTACTTCCAAAACTTCTTCCTTTTCACTACTTGTTCCATCAACTTCAATTATCTTATCGTTTTTTTTTAACTCGAATTGACCTTTATAATCACTGATAAAATCTATCACCGATAACTCTAATGGTAATTGATCAATTTCTGTTTCTTTTTCTTGTTTGGCCGCTCGAATTAACAAATTTATCCACGACTCCAAATCTTTCAAAGAAAATTCGGATTTTTTTTCTTGAGCAACCCCAAAATTAGATAATAATTTTTGTTGAAAATAACGCAAAAGCTTCTGTCTAAACTCAACAAAATCAATTCCATCATCGGCCATTTTTTCTATTTTTTCTAAAAGTACTTTAATATCTCCCTTCAATAAATCATTCTCAAAATCACTCTCACTATAATTACCACTTTTACTCAAATAAAAATCCTTCACTTGGTCAAAAGACAAATCTTTTCCTAGGGTCAAAATTAACTCATTAAAATTCCTTTGCAAATTTCTAAAACTACCATCACTTCTTTCTAAAATAAAATCGACAACCCCATCATCCAGTTTAATTTTTTCTCCATTAATGATTTTTTCTAATGATTTTTTTAATTCCTCTTTTCCCCCTTTTCTAAAATCAACTCTTACTAATCTTGACATCACCGTATCAGGTATTTTTTCCACATCAGTCGTGCACAAAATAAATATCGTATGCTTTGGTGGTTCTTCTATTAATTTTAAAAGAGCATTAAATGCATCTTTGGTTAACATATGAACTTCATCAATAATAAAAACCTTATACACTAACTTACTTGGTGATAAATATGCTTTGTCTTTCAAACTTCGTACATCTTCAATACCTCTATTTGAAGCTGCATCCATTTCAATAATGTCCATTGCTCTTCCTTCAGATACTTCTCTACAATTATCACAAATTTCACAAGCTTCTCCATTTTTTCTATCTTTACAGTTAATCACTTTAGCTAAAATTCTTGCAGCCGAAGTTTTTCCTGCCCCTTTAGGCCCAGAAAACAAAAATGATTGAGGAATTTCTTCTGCCGACAAAAATTTCTTCAATTTATCAGCAACATCAGACAAATCTAAATCAGACAGTTTGTTTGGACGATATTTTAAGTGAAAAACTGACATCAATAGATTAAACCAAAGCTAAGCTCACTTTACAATACCATTATCTGTATCACAATTTTATTTACTCATCCTCTCTATAAGCCAGCGTTTCTTTCATTAACTGGATGTCTACCCCATTAACCAACCCATCAAAATTCAAATCTCCATTTTTTCCACAAACAATCTCCCCTCCCACATCAAGATTGTTTTTAATAAAAACGAAATCGGCCCCATTTGCAATTCCATCCTTATTTATATCTCCAGGATATAAAGGATAGTCAGAAAAATTATAAATTTTATCGCTATACAAACTTAAATTACAACCAACTATTTCTGGAATCTTTTCTGTTTGTTTGTCTACACACATTTTTTTTCTTAAATGAAAAGGCCCTTTAACCAAAATATAATTAGAGTTGTCCATATTACCAAATTTAGACACATCCAAAAGCAGATCTTTGACTTCAAAAACCTGATCATTTCTATTATTAATTTCATTTATTACTATTTCTGGTCTTATTGTTAACCAATTCTCTCCTACACTTTTAACAAAATTAAAAACTTCTACTTCCAATAAATCCAAATTATTAATACATACAGCTCCTGGCTTAACTCCTAAAAAAGAAACCTTAAAAGAAATTTTTGGTATCCTCGTCGAAATAGTCGGAGTGACTACCTTTGTTGGCTCTCTTGTTGGTACTTTAGTTGGAGCTACCGTCGGTACTTGAGTTGGTGCTAGGGTTAGTATTTTCGTCGGGGCCATTGTTGATACTTTTGTCGGTACTCGAGTTGGCATTTTGGTTGGAGCTACTGTTGGCACTTTTGTTATTACTCGAGTTGGCACTTGAGTCGGAACCTTTGTTGGGCTTTTAGTCGCTGTGTTAGAAATTCCTAGCATTGACGCCACTGTTTTTCCTTCAACCGATACATCACCAATCCATGTTGAATCGATTTTCCTGCAATGTCTATTAGAAGAGCTGCAATAGTGATTACCATAGCAATCACTTGACCTAGAACATTCACCACCGCTTCTTACTTTGCAGATTCCACTATAACAAACATAAGGCGATTTACAATCGGTGTCTGATGTACAACTTTGATTCAATCCTTTATTCCCGGTCCTAATTATGGTTTCATTTTTACATTTACCCTCAGAACAAATTAAAGGTGGTTGGCAACTAGAAGTTACAGTACACGAACTACCTAATTGTTTATAAGCCGCATTACTTCTGTTTTCCTGGTTTTCCAAAGATAACCTAGCCGTTAATGGTAAGGCTACTGCCAAAAAAACCATTAAAACCAGAGTTCTACTAGAATTAATCTCGTTAAAAAATTTATTCAACTTAATTTAATTAAAACATCATTTCAACAAATTTTCTACTCCATGAACCAACCATTCATATAAAATCTTTTCTAATGTTGATTTTTGAAACCTAACTTCATATTTTAATTTTTGAGTACATATCATGATATCCCCTAACCTTATCTTTCCATCAACATCTTTTTCTTTTGACATAGGAAAACCCAAAACTTGCGGTATGTAAGTCATTTTTCTGAAACTCACATTTAAATCCTTTGCCTTTTTTCTCCCTACAAAATAAACACTTAATTCAACGTTTTCTTTGTAACCTTTTTCCACCAAGGCTTTTTTTGATAATTTTTCCACCAAATCTTCATCCAGACCCCAATTCTTCAGATGATTTATCAAAATTAAATTTTCCATAACGTTACTACTGGCCTATTTTTTCTTTTACTATTTTCGATATTACTCCACCATCAACCGCTCCATTCAGTTTAACCATTACTTCTCTCATCACTAATCCAAAATTATTACCTTTATCAGCGATAACATCAACTACAACTTTTTCTATTTGTCCTTGACTAATCTCTGCTGGTAAATATCCTTTAACCACTTCTATTTCATAATCCAACTGTTGGACTAAATCCACTCTGTTGGCTTTCAAAAACATTTCTTTAGATTCTTCTTTGTTTTTCAGTTCTTTTCTCAAAACTCCAATCTCCTCAGCGTCAGTCATTTTCCCTACTGGGAGTTGTAATTCTTTTTTATCAATTAAGGAAATAAGAAACCTTAAAACATCCACTCTCTTTTGATCGTGGCTTTTTAAGGCCTCTATACTTTCCTTTTTAAGTTTATCTTTTAACATCATGTCTTCTCGAGTTTTTTGCACGTCTGCGGCATTTATCTCTCCAAACAATTATTTTCTTCTTGGCATATCTCTCTTCAGAAGGTTTTACATAAGCAGTCCTTTTTCTGACTTCTTCTGTAATATCCTCTTCTAAACATAAGCGTCTAAATTTACCGATTACATCGTCTTTAGACTCACCTTTCTTTTTTTCTACTATAATTGGCATTAAAAAATAGCACCTCCTTAAAATTAACGATTGCCTATTTTACTCTATTATCTCTGATTTTGTAAACAGTTAACTCTATCTAGCCCGTTAACTACTCCATCGCTATTATAATCAATGATTTTTCCAGTACAATCCAAAGTTGGAGAAGTTGATGTTGTTGCCTTCGGGGTAGTCGTTATTTTTGGGGTTGTCGTCGTTGTAACTGCAGCCACCTTTCCCCCATCAGCTTTACAAGCCATCACATCTAAACCCGTAACTACTCCATCTTTATTATAATCCGCTTTTGGATCACATACGATTCCCGTACCTGACGCAACATTATTGTTTGTTGTTGTCAATGGTACTGTTGGTATTAATGTAGGTGAAACGACTGCTGTCGCATCTGCTTTTGTTTTAAAACTATAAGGAACACCACCATTATCAAAAACTTCCTCCCCTATTCTAATTCTGTAATAATAAGTTGTTGATGGTCTCAAAGAAGATAAAGATAAACTATGATTAACTGCCGCCACCGATTCTGCTGACATCAACACTAAACTTGCAGCTGTTGTTCCGTATTCCACTTTAGATATCGACTCTTTATCAGAAGTCCAAGTGATCGTTGCTGACTTTCCATCTTCACCTGGAATTACTGACACATTTTGTGGCTCAATATCACTTGAAGCTCCGCTCATTAAAGTTCTAACTTGATTCACTCCTACCACTCCTAACACCATTACCACCCCTAAAACCCCAAAAATAACAATATTTTTTACCTTAAGCTTCTTCATAGAAATTTCAAAAATACTGCCGAAGCTAAACTAATCGCTCCAAAAACTATCAAACCTAAAGTTGCTCCCACACCACCAGTCTTGGGTAATTCAGTAGAAGTAGTTGTTGAACTAGAACTAGTAGGTGCAGCAGTAGGATTATTACTACTTGTGCTATTGCCAATAACATAAGACCCACCAACGTTCTCTCCACAAACGATTACATCAGCTGCATTTGAGGTTTTTATTATATTAGAGTCAGTTGTATCTCCATTTGCACAAACAAAATTCACTGTCGCCGTACCAGTAGTCTTAGCTTTAAAATTCAACACCACCAAATTTCCACTAAGAGACTGATCGGATAATGAATCATTAGAATAACAAGTGAAATTGAATCTTCCCGAAGCTGACTCGACAGTACAACTTCCACCCCCACTAACACTCTCAAAAACCATCGAAGGAGCCTTATTTATAGAAACTAACTCCAATTTATCAGAGTCATAAGTTCCTTTACCATCAATAGCCCCAACCACTTCCGAAGCAGAATCAACTTTTACTGTTACACTAAAAGTCCCATTTACTGAATAATTGCCAGCTGATGGATCTACAAAAAAATGTGGTCCAGCTACAACAGCCTTAACACTTGAAGCTGTCAACAAAAATAAAATTAAAAAAGTATTTAGTAACCAGGCAGTCTTTTTCATGACTTATTTAATTGCATTAATCTCTAATTTATTGCTTGAGAAAGTTAATTGCTTACTCGTAGCAGTTTCTACAATCATAGTAACAAGTTTTTTATCATCACTACTAGTAGTCAATTCCAAATTAATCTGGCCTTCCACTTTTGGTGTCACCATAAAAGAGACAATTTTATTAATTTCATCAGATTTGGTTACATAACCAGCCTTCTCATCAATCAAAAACACCACACTAACTTTGCCATTTTTTTCATCGATCTTCGAAACATCAGCCTTTGGTAAAGTACTCCCTGAAACTAATTTAGATACTGTCACTAATTTTGGGTCATAATCTACATAGGTTTCAATAGCATCCAAAGCTAAATCTTTTTTTGCTACTAAATTCAAAACCACCTCATATGACTTTCCTACCTTCATTTCTTTTGTGTCTGTTGCAAAAACAAAGTCGGCCACTGGCGATTCATCTTTTTCTTCTCCTTCAGTCGGAATTATTTCTTCAATTTTACTATCAGCCATATTATTACCCTTATCTAAATTTGATACTAAGATCACACTCTCCAAGACCACAACCATAGCCACAATCGGGATAAGTATTTTTATCAATTTATTTTCTTTCATTTTTATTATTTAAATTATAATTACTCGTCATCTCTCTCAAGTAGAGTTATTTTAATTATTTGGGCGTCAACTCCATTAATCACCCCATCCATATTCAAATCGCCTTGTCTACCACAAGAGACCGAATCATCAGAATCAAGAGATGATTTTACTAGACCGAAATCAGCCCCATTTACTATTCCATCTTTATTGATATCTCCAGAGAGTAAAGTATATTTAGAAAAGTCATAAATATAACCATCAGTCCTAGTTAAATCAATATCACAAGTAGTAGTTTCTGGAACCTTAGAGGTTTGGCCATCAGCACACATCCTTCTCCTTAGATGAAAAGGTCCTTTAATTTTTATATAATTAGCGTTGTTGACTGAACCAAACTTGGTTGCGTCCAAAGATAATGCAGTCACTTGGAATATTTGATTACCATTTGTATCAACCTGATCATCATCTAACTTGGCAAAAACCGCACTTAAACCAGATTCATGAACCCCTGTTGGCACATTAGCCACCTCAATATTTAAGTTTTCCAAACTAGAGATACAAGCTGCTCCTGGTTGAATTCCAAAGAAAGCAAACTTAAAAGATATTTGAGCCGAACCTGCTGCTGCAGGATTAATTGTTACATTAACAGTTGCTGTTTTCCCACTAGTTGTTGTTGCTGTTATTACCGCTGTACCAGACGAGGCACCAGTAATAACTCCACCAGTTGAAACCGCTGCTATAGCTGAATTATTACTTGTCCAAGCAACTGTATCAGTTGAATTGGATGGTTCTAATGTCGCCACAATAGCCTTAGTCTCGCCCACCATCAAAGTAACAGTAGTCGGGTTCAATATTATATTTGTAGACGGTACAGTCGTTACTGGAGGAGTAACAGGATCTACTGTTGGAGTAACAGGATCTACTGGAGGATTAGGGTTCACTGGAGTTGTAATCCCAGTACAACAAACCGTCTTACTATCACCTGAACACAAACCAGTTACTACAGAACCAACTTTTTTATACCCAGTAACTTGACAAGAAGCTCCAGCCTTCAAAACAGTACTATAAGCAGCACAAACACCACCTTTAGCTTTACATGCGGATGAATTAGTTGACGGAGATCCTATTCCAGATCCATCAACCTTACTTTTTGCCGTACAAGTACCAGAAGGTGAACCACCACTAATCCCATTACATTTCCACTCAAACTGACCATCAGTTGCTTTACTATCGATCCATTCAACGACGCCGGAAACACATGTGCTGTCAATTCTTGGGTAAGCAGTATTACTAGAATAAGTTACACAAACACCATCTTGTTTGACTGAAGCAGGTAAACAACAAACATTTCCAGTAGTACAACCACCAGTAAGAATAGTTTTTCCGCTATTAGCAACACCATTTAGACTACAAGTTATACCAGATGTCATTCCGCCTGAGCTGGTCATACATTGACCACCACTTTTTTCACACTCATTTTTAGTTGCAGAAGCAACTTTAGTTGCAGAACATTTCACACCAGTATTAGCAATGGCCACGCCATTGGCACCAATATTCCTACACTCCCAATTCCACTTACCATCATTAGCGACACCATCAGTCAACATAGGACTACCAGTACTACAAAGAAGAGAAGGTGAACTCACTGGAAACTTATCATAAGTAAAAGAACCACCATTATAAGTAGAATTACAAGAACCGTTTTTACTCTTATTAGCAGAGCATGTAGTTCCATCAGAAGTACAACCTACACTTACCCCATTAACTTCCACACATGCTTCATAGACCTTCAAACTACCATTAGTACAAACATACTCAACACTATGATCACCCGCTTTTTGGCATACATGTCCCCCATTAACTATTTTTTTACCTCCAGAAGTACAACTCGATACAGCACAACATACAGGTGTATTTCCACTACAATCAGTTCCAGAAATCACCGTGCCACCTTCAGCTTCAGTACAAGTCTTTACGCCACCAATACAAGCTCCACCCTTAGAAGTACAACTAACCTTAGTTGTACAATCTTGTGAAGTTACTTTAGTTGCTGAACCAGCAGCACCTTCTGAACAATTAGATGGAGTTTTACCAGTAACAGTTCTTGTTTGTTTTCCATTAGTACAAGTTGACCAAGCAGAATAAGTATAACTAGTACATTTAGTAGGAGTCTCTTTTTCTTTACAACATACAGGAGTAGTTCCACTACAATTAGTTCCAGAAACCACGGTGCCACCTTCAACGTCAGTACAAGTCCTTACGTTACCAATACAAACCCCACCTTTAGAACTACAAGTTGGAAGAGTAGTACAATCTTGTGAAGTTACTTTAGTTGCTGAACCAGCAGCACTTTCCGAACAGTCAGATGGAGTTTTACCAGTAACAGTTCTTGTTTGTTTTCCATTAGTACAAGTTGACCAAGCAGAATAAGTATAACTAGTACATTTAGTAGAAGGAGTTTTAGTCCAACAAGGAACAGCAGATCCACCACCAGTTCCCCAACAAGACCAAATCCAAGATTTAGTAGTATCACTTGAAGATTTTGTTACATCTGCACCGCCATAATTAGTTTTGCATAAGCCTGAAGTTGGCTTAGTATCAGTAGACACTAGATGTGCTGATCCACACTCACCATTAGCTTTTGTATTAGGATTAGTTTCATTACATTTACCGGTAGCAGTATTACACCCCAAAGAAAGACATTGAGTAGATGTGGTTTTTTGTTGATTAGTATTTGACTTAGCCCAAAACTCAGACCAACCATTCACACAAACGTAAACTTCTTTACAATAACCAGTCTTTCCACTAGCATAACAAGAAGCTTCTGTTTTACAAGTCGCTACATGGTAATTACCCCAACCACCACTATTAGAACATTTACGTAATGTCTTGCCATCACAACTATAATAACCGTTTCTTGAACTAGTACAAGTTTGAACAGCTGCATTACTTCTATTCTCTTGATTCTGTTGTACCAATTTCGTTGCCAATGGCATCGATATTGCCACTAACAACATACCAACTAATAAAAAAATTTGAGCGATCCCCTTCTGTTCAGTTAATCTTAAGTTTTTCATTGTAAATTTTTTTAATATAAAAAAGTTAATCACTTTTAAAAACCCAGGTCAATAGATCAAAAAACTTCACCCTTTTTATAAAGCCCCAAAAAACCCAAAAAAAACAAAGGAAGAAAAAATCACTGACCAAAAAAAGCAAAAATAAAAGAAACAATTACTATCTATTTCTTCAATGCAATACACTCAACTGAAGAATCTGCAATTGACACACCACCTTTACATGTCCAGTTCCAATCACCATCATCAGCCTTTTGATCATTCCAAGTCAATAACCCACCATCACACAAACCAGAGTCTGGTCTAGAAGAAAAATATTCCCCTGTAGATTTCCCACAAATACCCAAGCTTGATGACTCACTTGCCGCTTTACTTCTAGATTCTTGATTTTTCTGAGTCAAAAAAACACTTACTGGCAAAGCTATTGCCAAGACTAAAACCGAAACTATTAAAAAAACACCAGAAACACCTCTCTTATTAGCGTTATTTAATCTATTCATCATGTGATAAGTTAATCACTTTTAAAAACCCAGGTCAATAGATCAAAGATCTACTCTCAAGACCAAAAATAAAGTCTCTATTTTCCTAAAAGTCTCCAAACATCACCTACTGTTATCAACAATATTAATCCTAATAACAGTAACATTCCTAAATTGTTCACCACTGTTTCTACTTTTTGATTCACTCTCTTTTTTGTAATCATTTCATAAACAACAAATATTATTCTCCCTCCATCAAGTGCTGGAAAAGGCAAAACATTTACCACAGCTAAATTCACTGAAACTATTCCAAAAAAATGAATCACTGCCAAAATTCCCTGGTTCTTATTAATAGCACTGGTTGCTTCATACATTCCAATTGGACCACTCACATCTTTTGGAATTTGACCAATAAATAACCCTCCAATCATCTTTGTTACTCCACCAAAAATAATCTCCCCCCAATAATAGGCTTCTTTAAACCCTGCCACAATTCCTTTATCTATCCGATACCAGGGCATTTTTTTCATCTCAGTATTTGATATTGCTACACCCATAGATCCTTCCCCTTCAGGAGGATTTTCCCTAACCTTTACTTTAGTTTGTACTGATAAATCACGACTATTACCACCAACCACCAAATTAACCTCTTTCCCTTTATATTTCAAAACCTCATTAGTCAATTGATCTGCTTTCTTAACTTCAACATTATTTACCTTTAAAATAACATCCCCTTCTTTCAATCCAGCTTCTTCGGCCGGAGAATTTGGAGATATACCAATAATCGAAACTTTGTCAGTCTCGACCGGAACTCCCAAAATCGTATAAACCACACTAAAAATTACCACTGCCAAAACTAAATTCATGATTACCCCACCCAAAACTATCAACATTTTTTGCCACGGATTTTTATTATTAAAAGCATCAGTCCCCTTGCCATCCCCGTCCTCACCATAAAGTTTACAAAACCCACCAATCGGCAACCAGTTAAGACTATAAATGGTTCCCTTTATTTTTTTTCCAATTATTCTTGGAGGTAAACCTAATCCAAATTCTTCCACTTTTACCCCAGTCTTTCGGGCTGCCATGAAATGACCCCATTCATGAACTAACACTAAAACTGACAAAGCTATTACAAATATAATCAAATCCATATTCCCATTATCTACGATCTAAAGCCTAATATCTATCATCTAAATTATCCTCGGATCTCTAATTCTTTCTTTTCCGACAATCCTTCCAACTTTTTAATAAATTCATCTGTTAGTTTTTGTAACTCTGTCTCATCCTTTTTAAATTCATCTTCAGAAATAGTTTTATCTTGTTTAGCCTTTTGAATATTTGATCTAAAATCAGCCCGTGCATCACGAATCATTACCCTAGCTGCCTCCAACTTTCTCCCCAACAATTTTACATAGTCTTCTCTTTGTTCTACCGTCAACATTGGTAAACTCATTCTAATAATTTGGCCATCAACCACTGGATTCATCCCCACATTAGCTGCCGCAATTCCATTAGAGATTTCTCGAATCAATCCTTGATCCCATGGTTGAAAAGTCAATGATCTCACGTCTGGCACACTAATAGAACCTAACTCTATTAATCTCATTTTCTGCCCACCATAAACAGTCACTACTACATTTTCTATCAATCCAGGAGTTGCTCGGCCAGTCCTGATTGAAACAATATCATTAACAAATAAAGATACTATTTTGTCCATTCGGACCCTTACATCTGAAAAATTTATCATAAAATTAAACTATTATAACAAACCTACTCTTCCAAAAAGGCACTGCAACTGACAGTCGATTTATTAGATTCAATCACACAAGACCAGTTATATTCTCCGTCTTCAGCCACAGAGTCATTCCAAATAGGTAGTCCATTACTACACAAATCTAATATTGGCCTTACTGAAACCAACATACCATTTGATTCACCACATACACTTTCCTCTTCAACTTCAGTATTTTGTAACCCCACCTCTTCTGCTGCTTTACTCCTATTTTCTTGGTTTTTTTGAACCATTTGAACCCCATAAGTCAAACCCAAAACCAAAATCGACAAACCAACTAATAATTTCCAATTATTTTTTATTGTACTCTCCATACAGCTAGATGATAAAGATTATTTCGTTTTTGTCAACACAAAAAAAACAGCAAAAATGAAACCTTATTTAACCGAATAGTTAGATTTCACCGATGAACAATTGACTGATTCACCCCCATTTTTACTAATACACTTCCATTTGTATTGAGTCAAAGTGTCAGGTAGTGCCCCATCATTAACCGACCCCGCCTCACAAGTATTTCTTTTGACTCCACATCTACCGTTAATCTTTTTTTGTTTTTCCATCCGGCAATTGACTGTCTTTCCTCCATCCTTACCTATACACTTCCACCGATATTCTGTACTAGAATCAGATAAAACTCCATCGTTTAACGATCCCGCGCTACAAGAATTTCTTGTAGTACCACACTTCCCATCAATTTTTTTCTTTGGTGGTTCCGTTACTACTAACATATCTTCACATTTATTAGTTCTTCCTTGACAATACTGATCAGCATAAATCTTCCATTGATTCTTTGATTTACAAGAAGTCGACCCGCCTTCCCGATTTTTATATCCATCATAACAAGCAAAAGTCATATATCTAAAATTTCCATTTCCACAATCTGTATCGACCGAAAAAGTACTAACCCCTGCCTTCTTAATACAAGGTGGCGGTGTTATAGAATCTTTATTTTTTAAAATGAAAGTAGCATTTGTATTACTATTACAAGCAATTATGTCACTAGGCGTTGACGATTTAACCATATTCGAATCAGAATTCGAACCATTAACACAAACAAAACCAACTTTAGCCTCCCCTGATTTTTTAACCTTAAAATTCAAAACTGCCAAATCACCTTTTATCGCTTTATCAAAATTAGTTTCATTAGCAAAACAGGTAAAAGCGAATTTTCCTTCTGTTAAAGATTTTCCAAATACACAATCACCACTTGTTCCAAATACCATCGAAGAAGCCTTTTTTATTGAAACTAATTCTAAGTTAGTGGCATTATATGTTCCTACCACATCCACGCCGCTAACATTATTAGAAACAGAGTTGGCGCCAACTGTAACCAAAAAAGTCTCTCCTACAGAATAACTACCTTTAATTGGATCTAATGTTAAGTAAGAATTAGAATCACTAGGACCCTTAGTTAAACAATTAACTTTTTTACCATTTAAAACACATGTCCAAGTATAAACTCCTGTAGTTTTATTTCTTACTACTTCACTCGCCTCACCTACCTTACACAATATTTCTTTTTGAGGAGAATAATCAAACTTTTGACCATTAATCGGACCACAAACCGGTTCTGTTGGTGCTATCCCAGTACATTTTTGAGTGCATTCATTAGAAGGAATAATTTTTCCTTCAGAACAAATAACACAAGTATTAGTACTGTGAGAACACAATTTATCCCCATGGTTATAAGTAATTCCACCATCAGTACATGCACAACCAAAACTAGAATAAGCATTTCGACAATCAGTTGGATCTGATGGATAAGCTAATGTTGGTGTTACTTTAATTGGCATTGCTGTTGGAGTCAAAACATCCCTTGTTCCAGCAACTACATTAATAGTTATTGATTCATTACTTTTACAAACTATTACATCACTAGTATCCGATACTATATTTGATTCAATAGTTGAACTATCATTACAATCAAAAGTTAATTTTGCCGATCCAATTGCTTTAGTTTTGAAAGTCAAAACAATTAGATTTCCTTTAACTACACTACTGTTTAATGAATCTTCTACATAACAAGCAGCCGAAAATTTTCCCATCGTACTAGAAGCACCAACACAATTGCCAGATCCATCAAAAACCATATTATCGGCTTCTTTAACCGACACTAAATCTAATTTAGAAAAATCATAGTTGCCTACCACATCTACTCCACTAATTTTTCTAGAAAATGAATCAACTCCAACAATTACCTCCAGTGTTTGACCAATTGAATATTTATTCTTTATTGGACCAAAAAACAAATTTGGTCCAGATAAAGTAAAGACTTCTCCTGCTGCCTTACTCCTGTTCTCTTGGTTTTTTTGAACTAAATTAGTTGTTACTGGTATACCCACCGCCAGCAAAGCCATTGCCGCTACCACCAATAACGAAGCAATCCCTTTTTGTTCAGTTAAATTTAAGTTTTTCACTAACAAAATAGTATTCTTTTCCTATCATTATTGTCAAGAAGTTATAAAAAAATCCCCTGATTTCTCAGAGGATTTTTTATTAAAAAACAAATTAAATTTCAAATCTGGCAAATCTGGTCAATTTCATATTTTCTCCAAATTTGACTACTAAGCCTTTAATTTTTTCTTCGATAGTAACCGAAGCATCCTTAATAAACTCTTGTTTCAAAAGTTCATCAACATTTTCTGGATTCATTGCTGCAATTTGCAGACAAATATCTTTTGTTAAACCCAAGAAATCTTCGTGTTTAGCCACAAAATCAGTTTCACAAAGTAATTCCACCATCACTCCGATTTTACCAGTAGTATGAGTATAAGTAGCTACTCTACCCTGATGAGTTTCTCTCTCGGTTTTAGTTTCTGCTTTTTTTAAACCTTTTTCTTTTAAGATCTCTTTAGCTCTTTTTTCATCACCCTCTGCTTCTTCCAAAGCAGCTTTAATTTCCATTATCCCCAAACCAGTTTCATTTCGGATTTTTTTTACTAATTCAATTATTTGTTTATTATCCATAATTTTATTATTTAATTATTATTATCTTAAGATCTATCATCTCTAATCTAAAATCTATTTGGTTCCTGCAGCCTTAATAGCTCGACCGATTTCTTCAACAATCAAATTGACACTTTTTGAAGAATCATCATTTGCTGGAATAGCAAAGTCAACTTTAAAAGGGTTAGCATCAGTATCACTAATAGCTACTGTCTTTATTTTTCTCAATTTAGCCTCTTTAACTGCAGTTTTTTCAAAACCAGCATCAACCACAAAAAGAACATCAAAGAGCCTATCTAGACTGGTCAACCCACCAACAATCTTTTCTAATCTAATAATTTCTTTATTCATTTCGGAAATTTCTTTTTTAGTATTCTCAGTAAATTTACCTTTTTCTATTCCTTCTTTAAGATCATTAAGTTTTTTAACATCTTTTTTGATTTGATCCCAGTTAGTAATAGTCCCACCTAACCATCTATCGGTTACATAAGGCACACCAGCACTCATTGCCACTCTTCGGACCACTTCACGGGATTGTCTTTTGGTTCCGACCAACACTATTTGTTTATTATTTCTTTTTTGGTTGTAAATAAAATTACAAGCTTTTTCCAAAGCTTCCAAAGTTTTTAATAAATCGATTACTTCGACTCCATCTTTCTTTCCATAAATAAAATCTCTTGCTTTTGGATGAGTTTTAGAAATCTTATGTCCCAAATGACAACCAGCATTTAACAAATCTTTTAAACCGATGGTTAAATTATATTTCTTATCTTCTTTAACTACTTCTTTTTTAGCCTCAACAGAGCCATTGTTTGCTTCCGTTGCTACTTTGACTGCCAAATCTTTTTCTTGTTTAAGTTTTTCGTTCAATTTTTTGATATTTTCAGCTGAAATCTTGCTTTGATTTTTAGCCTTAACTACCAATGCTTTTTTAACCAAAGATTTTCCGCTTCGGTTGACGGTTTTTGTGATTATTTTTTTGGCTTCTGCCATAGTTTTTTTATTCCGACTTGTCGGAATGCTCCTTACTGTGTCCGCCATAGTTTTTAACGAAGGCGGATTTTATTTCTGACACTGGGTCTTTACCCCAGGATTCTCGTGTCAAAAATCAGAAAATTTTTAATTGGGAAATTATAGCACAAAAAAAAGAAAACAAAGCTAGAAATATATAAAAATAAAAAGATCTCAACAACCACTTTTTGATTTTTTAAAAAAATTATTAGCGTAAATCAGTCAAAAAAGTATCACTGCTAATTTAAAACGCATTTATCTTAAATTCAAATATATCATACATTTTGAACCAAAAAATTCAATATTTTTATAATATAAGATATTTTTCTAAATTATTATAAGATAATTTCCCCACTATCTATCTATTTCTACCAAAAAATTGCTAAAATAGACTCATGTCTGACAGCAACCTTGTCATTCTCGAAATCCGCTTGCCTCAAGAAAATGAATTTACTTTTGAGTCGATGTCTTCTTTGCTCGCCAACTTTACTCAATTTTCCAAAAGCTCTTTTCTTGAAAAATTAACTAACAAGAAAAAAACTATATCTTCACTAGAAATTGTCCTAAAAGATGGCCAAATCAGGTTTTTTGTCGCCGTTCCTACGGCCGATCTTGAGTTTTTCCGATCCCAAATTTTAGCCCAATATTCCAGCGCTATTATTCGAGAAACCCCTGACTACATTCAATCCTTCCTTAATCCGGAATTAACTCCAAACAATAATCCAAACCCTCAAACTCCACCATTAATCGACACTCCATGTTTTACTCAGCTAGGTTTAGGTAAATCTTATAGCTATCCTCTCAAAACTACCAAAGATTTCAAAGAAACTGATCCTCTCAATTCAGTTCTTGCCCCTCTTTCTCGATCCAACAACCCCAAAGATTTTTTTGTTTTTCAAATTATTCTCTCTTCGCCACCAAAAAATTGGCAAGGTAATATTATTAGTACTATTCAAAATGGGATTTTAGTTGACCGTGAACGCAATATTCGCACTGCTCACCCAGATAAAATGATTTTCGAACAAAAAATCCAATTCCCTGGAATCTTTGCTCAAATCAATTTTCTCTCCAACAGTCCAGGTCTTATTTCTTCTGTCTCTTCCTCTTTTGGAGCTTACACTAATCCTCGAGGTAATTTCATTAAATCCTTTTCACCCAACTTTTTTACCAAAAAAAAGCTTCTTAAATCAATCACTCAAAGAGAAGTTATGCCCAATCTTAAGGGACAAATATTTAATACTGAAGAACTTTCCGCTATCTGGCATTTCCCTAACAAAATGACCAAGCTCCCCAATATTGCTTGGGGTAAAAAACTTTATTCCGACCCACCAGAAAATCTGCCAGTTGCTGATAACACCACCCCAGAAGAAAAATCAAAAATTACTTTCTTTGCCAAAACTGAGTTTAGAAATAAAGATGCTATTTTTGGTATTCGTGAGGGCGAAGATCGCCGCCGTCATACCTATATCATCGGGAAATCTGGTACCGGTAAAACTACCCTTATTGCTAATATGGCTATCGATGACATTCGTAAAGGCCGTGGTGTTGCGGTTATCGACCCTCACGGCGATTTGTGCAATACCATCCTTGATTACATTCCTAGTAACCGTATTAATGATGTTTGTTACTTCAATCCGGCTGATCCTGAATATGTCTATCCTCTCAATGTCCTTGAAGCTAAAAATGATTCTCAAAAAGAGCTTATTGCTTCTGGAGTTCTTTCCATTTTCAAAAAACTTTATGGCACTGTTTCTTGGGGACCTCGACTTGAACATATTTTAAGGAATGCTGTCCTTACTTTAGTCAACACTCCCGGGTCTGATCTTACCCATATAGTTGAAATCCTTACTAATAAAAACTTTCGTAACCAAGTTGTTGCCAAACTAACCAATCAAACTCTCAAAAACTTTTGGGTTAACGAATTTGATCGTATGGATCCAAAATTTCAAAACGAAGCAGTTTCCCCTATTTTAAATAAAGTCGGCCAATTCATCGCTTCAACTAATATTCGAAATACTGTCGCCCATGCTAAATCAAAAATAAATATCCAAGAAATTATGGATAATAAAAAAATTTTGATTGCCGATCTTTCTACTGGTCGTTTAGGTGAAGATAACTCTTCTCTTTTGGGTGCTATGTTAATCACCCAAATTCAACTCTCAGCTATGAACCGAGTTTTCCAAGCTGCAGAAGACCGGGCTGATTTTTATCTCTATGTTGACGAATTCCAAAACTTTGCCACCGAAGCTTTCATTAAAATTCTTTCTGAAGCCCGTAAATTCAAACTTAATCTTATTGTCGCCAACCAATACATGTCTCAATTAGATAGGACAATTCAAGATGCTATTTTGGGCAACGTTGGTTCCATTATCTCTTTTGTTGTTGGTAATCAAGACGCTTTTATTTTAGCTAAAGAATTTGGAACTGCTTTCCCTCCAGAAGATTTAGTCAAGATTGGCAAATACCAAGTTATTTGTAAACTCTCTATCGACTCTGAAACCACTCAACCTTTCTACGCTACTACGCTCTCTCCGTTATCTTGCAAAAATCAACAACGCGACAAAGTCATCCGCACTTCTCAGCTTCACTGGGGTAAACCGAAAACTAGTTTATAGGTCGTAGTTTTTAGATCGTAGAAAAAACAAAATTATTTAGATTTTAGGAATGTAATTAAACCAGAAATCATTTTACCGATTTCATCTGATTCTAAAATTAATTCACCAAATGTTTTTTCGTCAATAATTTTTAAATCCTTGGCTAATAAAAGATGATATTGAGTTTCTGACAATGAACCTTTGGCCTGATATAAAAATTGAGCAAATTCGTTTGTAGTTTTTCTGGAGTTTCCTTCAACAATATTGGCTGGTACAGAACTGGCTGATCGGCAAATCTGATCTATTAATCGAAATTTCTCATCTGATGGAAAAGTTCTAATTAATTTATAAATTTTAAGAGTAAAAAGATGAGATTTTTCTAGAACTTTTAATTTATCAAATTTATTAATCACAAATTAATTGTAATTAATAAACTGTTCTACATCTACGATCTAAAATCTACGATCTATAAACTAGAAACACCCTATGGGCGTTTCCATCCCGCCCACTTACAATTTGGATAATCCGAACAGCCGTAAAACTTTCGCCCTGTTTTTGTTCTCCTAACTACTCCATCTTTACCACATTCAGGACATTTAAACCCCGCATCTTCTTGGTATTGTCGACTATATTTACATTCAGGGAAACGATCACAAGACACAAACTTACCAAATCTACCCAATCTTATAACCAAATTACCCTGCCTCGACTCGTCTCCAGCGAGGCGGGCCTTCTCACATTCAGGACATTTTTCATCTAACTTTTCTGTTTCAACTTTAACTCTTTCTCCTTCCGTATCTGCTTTTTTCACTTCTTTTTCAAATCCTTTCCAAAACTTTTTCATCATTTCTACCCAATTTAATTTATTTAAAGCTACTTTATCTAAACTTTCTTCCATCTCAGCTGTAAAAGGTAGCGACAAAATATCCTCAAAGTTTTTGACTAAAAATTCATTGGCCGCATTACCTAAAACTGTTGGCTTAAATTTCCCTTCATCTCTTTCTACATACTGGCGCATAATAATTGTTGAAATAATTGGGGCATAAGTACTTGGACGACCAATCCCTTGTTTTTCCAAACTCGATACCAAACTAGCATCACTATATCTCGGCATTGGACTAGTTTCATTTTCTTGAGACCAGATTTTTTTGCTTTGAATTTTCTCTCCCTCAATCAATTCTGGCAAAATTTGATCCTCGTGTTTTTCACCACTAATCTTCAAAAATCCATCGAACAACATTCTTACTCCTTTTGACTGAAAAATCGCTTTCCCATTGGAAAAAGTAACCGTTGTATTTTCCATTTTTGCTGCTGCTCCTTGGGTTGATACTGCCCTTTTCCAAATCATTTCATACAATTTCATTTCTCGAGAATCAGCCCCTTCGATATTTTGAACTGATACATTTGTTGGTCTAATTGCTTCATGAGCCTCCTGGGCATTTTTACTATTATTTTTATAAACCCTTACTTTTTCTGATAAATAATTCTTGCCATATTCTTTAGCGATAAAATCCCTAAATTCACCGATTGCTTTATCTGATAAATAAACTGAGTCGGTTCTGTGGTAACTAATCAAACCTTTTTCATAAAGTTTTTGGGCTACACTCATAGTTTGTTTACCTGACCAACCCATCCGTCTAGCTGCCGCTTGTTGAAGTTTTGAAGTAGTAAAAGCTGGTAATGGTGTTCGAAAGATCTCTTTACCAATAACTTTATCTACTGTAAATTCTTTTTCTAAGGACTTAATAAAATCATTTACTTCCTCTTCTGTTTTAAAAACCGATTTTGAATAAGTATAATCACCGTCAAAGAGTTTTAGTTTTGTACTTATAAACACACTCTTACCATCTAATTTGACCAAATCTGCTTGGAACGTCTCTTTTTTACTCAACTCAGCCAAAACAATATAAAATTTTTCCTTTGTAAACGACCTTATCTCTTTTTCTCTCTCGCAAATCAATCTTACCGCCACTGACTGAACTCTTCCCCCCGACAAGCCTCGTCTTACTTTCTTCCATAAAACAGGAGATAAACTATAACCCACTACTCTATCCAATACTCGTCTTGCCTGTTGAGCATTAACCAAATCCATATCAATATCTCTGGCCTCTTTAAGGGCGTTTTCTACTGCTTCCTTCGTAATTTCATGAAAAGTAATCCGAGAAATTGGCGGTAAAGTTTTTTTAGATTTATTTTTGGATTTTGAAAATTTAAAATTGGAATTTTCGAGTATCCATTTCACATGCCAAGAAATAGCTTCCCCTTCACGATCAGGATCGGATGCTAACAAAATTACATCAACCTCTTTACTTGCTTTAACTAACTCATCAACTACTTTCTTTTTTTTACTATCAATTTGATATTCCACTTCAAAATTATTAGCCATATCTACGGCCATTTTATTCTTTGGCAAATCGCGTATATGGCCCACAGTGGCAACCACCTTGTAGTTTTTCCCTAAATATCTGCCAATAGTTCTGGCTTTGGTTGGTGATTCTACTATTAATAGTGTCTTAGGCATATCTGTCATTGTTATCTATAATACTCCCTCTGTCAACCAGCTACTCATTTACGACTGTTTTGTTTTTGTTATATCTCGGCACTAAAGTGTTAGGCTCATTAAACCATTCTTTTAGAATATCTCCAACTATTGGTGCGGCTACATCACTTCCTTCCCCTCCCCTTTCTACCATCACCGTAATCGAAATTTGTGGATTATCTGCCGGAGCAAACGCTGTTAACCAAGCATGGGTATCTTTACTGCCATCACCAACTTCCGCTGTCCCAGTTTTACAAGCAATTTCAGTTTTAAAATTAAAAAGAGGCCAGGCTGTTCCACCACTCTTACAAGCTTGTTTCATTCCCTGAATAACCGTTTCCCAAGTCTCTTCTTCAATTCCAATACTGTTACACTCCACTTTTGCATCTTTTAAAATACTCATCCGACATTTGACTCCTTTATTAGCAATAATATTTGTCATTTGATTCACTTGTAACGGTGTTACGTCCAAATCACCCTGTCCTATTGATAAATGATAGGTATTTCCCAAATACCAAGCTTCTCCTTTAGTTTTTCTCTTCCATTCATCATCAGGTACCACTCCTTCCACTTCACCTGTTATTTCTACTCCTGTCTTGTTTCCATAACCATATTTCAGCGCCCAAGTTTTAATCCTATCCACCCCCAACAACTCTCCTAATTTATAGAAAAAAATATCATTTGACCTTTTAATTGCTTTTATAATATCTACCATTCCGTCAGACTTTCCACTCCAAGTTTTATAAGAATAATCTCCCACTTTTAACACGCCTGTATCTTCAATCAAAGTTGTTTTGTCGATCACTCCACTTTCTAATCCTGCAGTTGCCATAGTTATTTTAAAAACAGAACCAGGATGATATCGAGCCGATATCGCTCTATTAAGTAAAGGTAAATTTTCTTTATCAGCTAAATAATCATTAATCTTGGCATTATTTTGGTCAGAAAAATCATTCGGGTTAAATGCCGGACTAGAGACTAAACTAATTATTTTCCCAGTATCCGGCTCACTCATTATTACCACCGCTTTTCTCTTTCCTAATAATTTATATATTTTATCTTGCCAATAAGCATCAATTGATAAAGCAATCTTCGGTTTTATTTCTGGCTCTTCTCTTCCCAATTCTCGAACATAATTTCCCAAAGCATCGACTTCAATAACTCTTTTGCCATTTTTACCGCGAATTTTACAATCAAGATAGTCTTCAATTCCACCCCGCCCGACCAAATCATCCATTCTCATTTTGATTCCACATTTATTATTTTTTATATCATTATCATTCGCCCTACCAACATAACCAGTTATCATCGAAGCTGATTCATCATAACTATATTGCCTCCTCACCTCATAAGACAAGTCTTTGCCCTCAAACTTATACCCATCAAAATCCCCTGAATTTTGATAGATCTTATTACCATCTTCAATCTTAAAATATTGATAAACCGTTTTAGCAATACTTCGACCCTTCCTATCTACAATTTCTGCCCTTGGCGCCGGAATTACGCTCTCGTAAATCTTATTATCCCTAGCTACTTCCACATAATATTTGCCCTCTATCAAACTCAATCGAGAAATTACCACCAACAAAATCATCAAACTCAAAACCAACCCAAACTTTAAAATCCAATATTTCCAAGGAAAAACATTTTCTTCCCTCATATTATCCTAGTGTGATTAGTTTAACCTGTTTTAATAAATTTCTATTTTCCACCAACTGTCCACATCCTTTAATTACTGCCATACCTGGATCATCAGCTAAAACTGTATGAATCTTTGTCTCGGCCCCAATCATTTCTGCCAAATCACTCATTTTTGACCCATTACCCACCAAAACAATCCCTCTTTTTAGAACATCATCCATCATTTCCGGTGGAGTTTCATCCAAAACCGACTTTACTAATTTCACTATTTTACCCAATTCCAAACTTACAGCCTCATGTATTTCTGCCTTAGTCAATTTAACACTTTTTGGCAATCCTGTTTCCAAATCCCTACCTTTAACAATACTATTAAGTTCTAAATCTATTTTAACTTTTTCAGCACTATTAGGACCAATTAACAATCCATATTTCATTTTTACGTAATTCATAATGGCATTATCTAAATCCATTCCAGCGGTTCTAATTCCTTTTCCAATCACTACTCCACCCATAGAAACAACACTAACTTCAGTCTTTCCCCCACCAACATCAACAATTACTAATCCATTTGCTGTATCTACAGGAAGATTCAACCCTATCGCCGCTAAAATAACTTCTTCTATTAAAACCACTTCTCTTGCTCCAACAGCTAATAACACCGACTTTATTGCTCTTTTTTGAACCTGATTAATAAAAGTTGGCACTCCCACAATCACTCTTGGTTTAAAAATCTTTGGATACTTCGACGGGACATCATAGACCAACTTAAAATAATAAGCCATCAAACTTTCTAATCCTTCTAAGTCAGTGATAATTCCATTTTTAATTGGACTGATAACTTCTATTTGCCTTGGTTCCCGGCTCCACATTGATTTTGCTTTAAATCCATAAGCCACCGGCCTTTTTAGATCAACTTTTGGGGCCGATAAACCAGTCCAACGCTTTTTTTTATGACGGGCCAACATTGTTGGTTCATCAATTACTATACCTCTGTCTTTTAGGTAAACCAAAGTGTTATTACTCCCCAAATCAATTCCTATATCCCAACTAAACAGATCCCCAAAAATAACTGCCTTTTCAATAATATTTTTAAATAACTTCACCCTAAAATTATAGCAACTTACATCAGCTTTCGGGTACAATAAGCTTATACATGAAAACCATCGACCGAATTATCAAAATTCTTTACCTTATTCTTTTTTCCGTCACCCCTCTAATATTCACCTTTTTCAACTCCGAACTTTTCGAAATCCCCAAAATGTATTTTGTTTACTTAATCACTATAACTATTGTTTGTCTCCATTTAATTAATTGGTTTTTCGGTAATACTCACCTTCTCCAAAAAAATTTTTTCAATCTTCCTCTTCTCTTATTTCTAATTTCTCAGATTATCTGTACTTTTACTTCTATTGATATTTACACCTCATTTTATGGTTATTCATCCCGACTCAACGGTGGTCTTTTATCAGTCATTAGTTTTTCTTTTCTTTATTGGTCGATCCTCCCTTATATTGACGAAAAATTCAAAAAAGATATTATCAATTTCTCTCTATTATCAGGAATAATAGTTGCTATTTATGGAATTTTAGAACATTTTGGTATCGACCAAAATATTTGGGTTCAAGATGTCCAATCTCGAGTCTTTTCTACTCTCGGGCAACCAAACTGGCTAGCCGCCTATCTTGCCATCCTTCTTCCTTTATCTATTAATAAAATTACTTCTTCATCAACCAAAAAACTTTCTACTTTTTACTTTCTACTTTCTATTTGTTTGTATATTTGTCTCCTTTTTACCAAATCAAAATCAGGAATCCTCGCCGTGATCGTTTCTCTTTTTATTTTCTTCATTGTAAATTTTCTTCAAAACAAAAAATCTAGAAAATTATTAATTATTAATTATTCATTATTTATTATTCTTTCCTTACTAATTAATAATCCCATCAAAGATCTTGTCTTCCCAACTAAATTAGACATTAGAAATTCGACATTAGAAATTAATAATCTTAATATTACCCCCTCAGGAGATATCCGAAAAATCGTTTGGCAAGGCTCCTTTGATTTATTCAAAAAATTTCCTTTAGTTGGAACTGGTGTCGAGACTTTTGCCTATTCCTACTATTGGACCAGGAGCTCTGAACACAATCTTACTTCAGAGTGGGACTTCCTTTACAACAAAGCTCATAATGAATATTTAAACTTCTTAGCTACTACTGGAATCGTTGGTACTATTCCTTATTTGATTCTTATCTTTACTGTTTTGTTTTTCTTAATTAAAAATTTAATTAGAAATTCGACATTAGACAACTCATCTTTATCTATCTTATGTTCGTTTATAAGCATTCTCATTACTAATGCGGCTGGATTTTCTGTTGTTACTGTCTCTTTGTTCTTTTTCCTTCTACCAGCCCTTATCGATAATGAAATCACTTATCAAAATAAACCTCATCATTTTAAAACCTCAAAAATCTTCATTTTTATCACTATATTCTTTTTCACTTGGCTTGTTCAAAAAAATATCTCAAATTACTTTGCCGACATTTTCTTTGCCAAATCAGAGTCTAGTGATAGTCACCAAGACTATCAATCGGCTTATAAACAAGTCTCCCAAAGCTTAGATTTATCACCCAACAATCCTAACTATCTTATCGGCTATAGTACTGCTGCTGCCAAAATGGCTATTCTTACCAAAGATTCAAATTACATCAATCAAGCCACTCAATCAGCCGACCGTGCTGTCAATATCTCTCCTGCCAATATTAATTTTTGGAAACAACGAGCCCAAATATATTTTTATCTTTCCAGCATCGACAGTAACTATTTCATTAAAACAGTTGATTCTATGCTTCAAGCGTCCAAACTTGCCCCCACCGATGCCAAAATTTATTATTCTCTTGGCCAATTTTTAGAATCAGCTTCTCTTGTTGACGACGCTGCTTTTTACTATCAAAAAGCCGTTGATTTAAAACCCAATTATGATCATGCCTATTTTGCCCTAGGAAAAATTTATTATGACCAAAAAAAATACGATCAAGCCAAAATAAACTTAGAACAAACTATCAAATATGCTCCTGCCAACACCGACGCCCAAAAACTAATCGACGAAATCAATAAAGTTCAAAAAGTTAAACAATAAACAAACGTCATTGCGAGCGTAGCGAAGCAATCCTGTTGGAATCTTAAATTTTATTGATATCTGCTTTCACCATCTCTTTTCCATTCCATTTGTAAAATTTTCCCCCTTCCTTTTTAATATAATCCACAAACAATTTTCCTAATAAATGATCACTTTCATGCTGCCAAACAATTGCCTCAAAACCGGATAATT
>CAZWZK010000001.1:1944-47448 GCA_964638385.1 uncultured Gammaproteobacteria bacterium | reverse complement strand
CCGCCTGTTGGCGAGGCAGGTTTTCAATGAATTTTTTAATTTTTCAATTTCTTGAGCCGTGTTGTCGATGGAACCATTGTCAACGACGATTATTTCATAAGAAATATCCGAGAGGTTTTTTTTGATGGTATTGATGCACTTCAGGGTGGTTTGGGCGGTGTTCCAGGTAGGAATAATGATTGATAGGGCTAAAGCCATATGCTGTAATTTTACATTAAATTAAGTTAAAAAGTTGTTCTAGTGCAGGTTATAATTAGTTATGAAACAATGGCTTAGAAATAATTGGAAAACAGTAAGTTTGTTGGCGTTTTTGATCTTAATGAGATTTGCATTGTCGTTTTTGCCGGCGCATAGCGATATTAGAGTTCAAACTGAATGGGGCAAATGGATGTATGTGAATGATAGTCCAAAAGGTTTGTATAACTGGAATGTTTGGGCTTGCATTTGGCCAAATCACCCACCTTTAATTAGTTCGGTATATTTTTTGGCTTACAAAACACACTCTTTTTTGATGATGTTGTTATCTAATTTGGGTAATTTTATTGCTCTTAATAGACTGGCACCAACAAAATTTTTGTGGCTTTTTAATTTTTCAAAATGGTTTGGGACAGCAAGATATGAAAACACGGAGTATTTGTTGGGGGTAATTATTGTGATTAAACAAATTATGGTTTTGGCTGATTTATTGGTGGCTTGGGTGATTTATAAAATATGTAAACTCAAGAAAGTTGACTGGAAAAAATTTGTGCTGGCTTATTTATTGTTGCCATTTTCATGGTATTTATCGGCAGTTTGGGGTCAATCTGATCAATTGTCATTTTTATTTTTGATAATTTCTTTTGTATTACTGACTACTAAACGTTCAATTTGGGCTCCGTTGCTTTATGCTATTGCCATCAATTTAAAACCGAATTGTGTGATTTTGGCACCTTTGTTTTTGGTGGTGTGGTTTAAACAAAAGCAACCATGGAGGAATTTAATACTTGGTGGTTTATTGGCTGGAATTTTTAGTGTTTGGACGGTGACTTGGTTTAACGCTGGAAAAATTATGGATTTATTTTTTTTGTTGGCAAAAAGATTGAATACTAGTGAAGGTTTGATTAATCAAAATTCATTTAACTTTTGGTATTTGTTTTTTCCTTTTCCAAGTAAGGTCGGATTTGAAACGACGAAATATTTGTTTTTAACAGCAAAAACATGGGGTTGGATTTTGTTGGGCGTGGTGTCTTTGCTGTCTTTTAGATTAGTAAAATATAAAAAGCTAGAGACGGTGTTTTTGTCGATTTTTACCATTGGATTTGGAGGTTGGTTGTTTATGACAGGGATGCATGAAAGATATTCGTTTTTTGCTATAGTATCGCTATTATTTTATTCGATATATAAAAAAGAATATTGGAAATATTTTGTTATTTTATCCTCAATTTATTTCTTGAGTATGTTTTATGTTTTTTCGGTGCCACAACAACTTGATGGAATAAAAATTGTTTTTGCTTGGGCTGATCAATTGGTGCCAAAGATTTTATCGTTAATCAATTTGTTTATTTACGGAAAGATATTTTTGATATCGCTGAAAAAGGCAAATAAAGACAAGAATACTAATTAAAGAAATTAATCTAATTACAAGAAAATTATTATCTCTAAAGAGATGGTTGATAGGTTCATTAACTCGATAATAATAGGCATAAATAAGATTTAAAAACCAAATTATTTGTTGGGCAATCATTAGCCAGCCAAATTTTTTCCAATAAATTATGGCAATAACTATTGAAGCCAAAAACGCGGGGATAAAATATCGGTCAAGCATATTGGTCATAAACAAGAAGGATCCTTGAGAGATAAAGAATATAGAAAATAAAGTGTGATTGAAGGTAATTTTTTTGGATCGAATAAGTTTGGTAATAAAAAATATATTAATAACAACAAATAAAATACTGCTAATGTCGGCTAATTGGATAAATGATTTGTCATTGGTGGCGTATGTTTGATCGATATTGAAAATAAGGGAATATATATTGAAAGCAGAAACTGAGGCTAATTTAAGGCCCTTAGAAGAAGTACTGATACGATGATTAACAATATCGGAAATATACCCGAGCGGCTTTGTTTCGAGAGGGATGAATGGTTTAAAAGAAACAAAAACAATAAGAAGGACTGAGCAGATAACCAAAATTGTTTTTGATAAGTTGTTTTTTAGACTTTGTTTTTTTAAGAGATATAGATAAACAATAAGATACAAAGGAGAAATAACAGCAATAGTAGGTTTAAATAATACACCTAAGGTAAAAATTGCTGGGCTAAGAACACTGAAAGAAGAAAACAACGAAATAAATGATAGATAAAGAAAGCTGGTGGGCAGAATATCGTTTTGACCCCAAACGGAATTAATAAAAATCGAAATAGGATTGAAAATTATGGCAAGAAAAATTAGTAATCTTTTTTTGAAAGAATGAGTTTTTGAATAATTAAAATAAAGAAATAGAGCTATGGTTAGGGTTCCCAAAAACTCCCAAATTCTGAGAGTCAAAATTTCACCATATTTTTGGAAACCAATTAAAATGAAGGCGGGTGGAATCTTGGTGTAGTTGTGAAGTAGTGAAAAAATGTTGCGATTTTCATAAATTAAATGAGAAACAAAATAAGACATCATCATTAGAGGTGGTTGGGTTGGTGGAGTATATGTCCATCCTTGAGAAAAATATGATCCAGCGAGGCCTTGGTGATACAAAAAACTCCCCCACTCTTGATGAACTAGAACGTCTCCTTGAGGGATGATGTTGATGGAGATAATAATTCGCAGTACTAGAGAAATAAATATAAAAAAAGAGAAAAGAAGAAATTTTTTCATAAACTTAAGAAATATTTTGCCACCAGAAGTCGAGATTAATGAGTTTGAGATAACGAAGATTAAAATAGATAGCGAAAGCTAACAGGATTAGGATAAGGATTTTAAAAAGATTATTCGATGGTTTTTTTATGATCAATTTTATTGATAACAGGAGAATTATTCCAGAGACACCTATCCGCCAATAATTGGCAATTGGCTGAAAATCAAAGATACCAACTACTCTGCCAATATTACCGCCAAGCAAAATTAGAGAAAGGAAAAATATTAAAAGAGAGTTTTTGTTTTGATTTAAAGAAG
The DNA here is from genome assembly GCA_964638385.1 of uncultured Gammaproteobacteria bacterium. Taxonomy (GTDB): domain Bacteria; phylum Patescibacteriota; class Microgenomatia; order UBA12405; family UBA12405; genus WARW01. The sequence goes on along the minus strand of CAZWZK010000001.1, from coordinate 44,306 downwards.
TGATGATAAAACTGGTAAGGCTAAGAATTAATAATGGCCAAAACGGAAAAGTATACCAACCATAGGGTTGACTGCCAAAAAATAAATAAACTATTAGATAAGAAATTAGAGCAATAAAAGTGAGATCTGAAGTAAATTTCTTTTTTGAAAAGGATGAAAATAGGAAAGTGAACCATCCAACAATAAGCCATATTTCAGGTAAAAATTTGTGTTGAGTTAACCTTTGGTTACGAATAAGATCAACCAGAGCGCTAGGGCCGATACCATAGAACCTGTTAGCATTTGAAAAGAAGATATTAAAGAAATTTTTGACGCCATAGGCAGCACCATAAAAAAAGAAAAATGAAGTTATTGGAAGAGCAATTAATAAATAAAAACCAAAATCTTTTAAAAATTTTTGATTGAATTGACGATATTGATTGAGTAGGGCCAAAAAAACAAAAAGATAGCAAACAATACCGGTTAATTTAAACAAAGTAGCAAAACCAGAAAAAAGACCAGCCATGATTAACCAAAAATCTTTTTTATCTTTTTGATACAAACTGACAAAAATCATGACGGCCAAAAGACAAGGAATAATGGCGTTTTCGGCCTGAATCATACGACTACTAAGAACAATTAGTGGAGTGGTAGCGTAAATTAGACCAGAGATAACAGAAGCAAAAAAACCAAAATTGATCCAAGCAAAAATCATAAGTAGACCAACTGAAATAGTACCAATAATAATAATTGGACGTCGAATAAGGAGAGAAGATGTCTCTTCAAAAACATTAGCTCCAGCAAGGGTAGCGTATCCTCCGGTTATTAAACCTAAGAGAGGTGGATGATCCATCCATGGGTAATTAATAGTCAGTGGATCGCTAGAAAGTGTTTGGTAAAGACGGTCAACGTTAATGTATTTTGAATATTGATGTTCGTATCCAGGAATACCAGAAATGCCAATAGGCATACCAGTTTTTAATAAAGATAGACCGACCCAAGAGTAACTATATTCATCAACAGATTGGCCTGGGATAGGAATTTGAGCATAATCTTTTTTGCGTAGAAATAAAGCGAGAATGACCACAGACAAAAAAATAAGAAGTTTAAAACTATTTTTGATCATAGCGAGATAAACTTTTATTTTCGAAACAATCTATGGTGCTGGCGGGTTTTACAGTTTGATTGAGGCTAGCCGAAGAGATTTCTTGGTCGTTAATTAGACAGTACCATTGTTTTTGAGCGATTAAATTGTAGTCAAAATTAATGATTCTGGCATATTCTTTTAGGACACCTTCAATAGTAGTTTCAGGAATAGCAGCCAAAGAAAGGGTACTTCTGGCTTTGGTTAAATTTTGACACCAAAAATTTATTTTAACGTATTGATCACCAACTTTGGGTTCACTAAGTATTTGGTATTTACAAAGATTGTCTGTTTTATCTTTTAAGGCTGAAGTTGTATTAGTAAGAGTATTAAACTTTTCAAGAGAAAATTTTTTTTGAGAAATACTTCTAAGTCCAAAAAACAGAAAGAGACTAAAAAATAAACAAAGAGGTAAATATATGGAAAGAAATTTTTTACGATTCATTTACTGAGTAAACTTTTTTAAAATTTCTTGATCAGTTAGTTTGGGGAAAACAATTGGTGGTGGAGATATTTTTATTTTCTTTTTGGCGGCACGAATTATCTTAATATAGTTTGGACCACTTAAAACTCGCAAAAAAAGATATCTTTTGTTGGAGGTTAATAAATCAGGGTCAGTGATATTGCGCCAAGTATTGAGGAGACGATTTCTTTCTTTGACATAATTAAGTAAGCTAAGGGAAAATTTAGACATAGTGGCTTCATGACGATGTTCGACCACACTTTTTGGTTCCCAAAGAAGGATGAAGCCTGATTTCCAAGCACGATAACCTAAATCAAGATCTTCTGAATAAAAAGGATGATAAATATGATCAAAGCCACCTAATTTTTGGAATAAACTTTTTCTGACTATGGCACTACCACCAGAAACCCAGCCAGAGATATGAGTTTTACGAATATTGGATGTTCCTGGTTCATGTTGAAGGTAGCCGTTTTTCCAAAAAAATCTAGCCCAATTTTCATGGCCAACTTCGGCAAATCCAACTCCAAAGACGTTTGGGTCAGAAAAATGCTTTAAGGAATTAGAAATATAATTAGGATGAGGAAGAATATCGTTGTTTAATAAAACAACAAGTTCGCCACTTGATTTGTTGACAGCATCATTGGAATTGGCACCAAAGCCAATATTTTTATGATGAGTGATTATTTTTAATTTTGGATAGATAGATTTTAATTTCGTGGCGTAAGCAATACTTTTGTCTTCTGAGGCATCATCGGCCAAAATAATTTCATCGGCTTCTGGGCTATTTTTAATAATGGTTTCAAGATTTTTCTTGAGGAGTTTTAATCCATTCCAGTTAGTGACAACGACAGAAATTTTCATATTATCTATCAATTATACCCATAAGTTTTTTCTCGAAATTATCTTTGGAAAACTGTTGGCAATTAATAAGGGACTGTTGAGACATAAGCTTTAATGTTTCTGGATTGTCGATAAGTTTTTGGGTTTTTGAAACGAGATCATCAAGTGTTTTCCAAAGAAAACCAGTAACACCATTATCGACAATTTCGGGTATACCACCTTGATTTATAACTACAGGAACTAATCCCGAAGACATGGCTTCAACAACAGTGATACCAAAGTGTTCAGTGTTTTCGGGGTGAATTTTTTCGTCAACTTCAAAACCGGCAGCGTGCCAATAAATTTTGGATTTAGAGTAAATCTCTTGGAGAATATTAAATGGAGGATTAACTACAAACTCTACAGGAAGATTTTGAGCTTTTTTCTGGAGATACTGAAGATAGGAATTTTTTTCTGGATCAAGTAAACTTCCTCCGGCTAAAACTAGCTTCCAATTGAGGCTTGGGATGGTTTCGTAAAGTTTTCTAAATCCATCAATGAGAACATCTTGTTTTTTGGCATTGAGGATATTATCAAAACGACCAACAGAAAGAATAATATTTTCTTTATTATTGTTGGAATAAAACTTATCAACGTCTACTGGAGGATAAACCACAAGAACTTTATTTTTTAAGGCTTTTTCTTGGAATGATGCTGTAAATTGTGAATTGCAAATAACATTAGTAAAGAACTTTGATTTCAATTGATGAATTATTTTTGAAGATAAGTTATTTTTGGCAACAAAAGGAACTTGAACATGGAGATAATTTTTTTTGCCAAACAATAAAGGTAGACTACCGTCGCTAATATAGAATATTACGTCGTATTTACGGTTATTTTTGAATTTATTAATTAATTGATTAATTTTTAAATTAATCTTTTGAGGATTGATGGTTCGATTAATGAATTTCGATATATGATCGTTTTCTTCCAATAAATCGAGGTTTTTGGGTTGAATTCCATAGACATCAGGAACAATTTTTAGATTGTTTAAGTTGAGAGAAAATCTTTTTTCGGCTTTTTGAACCAAAGAACTATCTCCTGACCAAAGCAAGTCTACTTCGTAGCCATTTTTAAGAAGAATTTCGGCGACACTTAAACAATATCTTTCACCACCACCAAGAGTATCTAAATACGGATCATAAATTGCTGCTTTCTTTGCCATCAACTTAATAATACCTTAAATTTTTTGATTTTGTTTTTGTTGTAATTCCCAGAGTCGGGCGTAAATCAAAAATGTATTAAAGACTTCAAAAATAACAGAGACCCAACCAACTTCTTTATCACGCCACATTTGCTGCTTGACGAGACGTTCCCAGAGTTTAGTTAACATCATTCTAATAAATCTCCACCACACAACAGGAGGGTGGCCAGACTTAAATAATGCTTGGGCTTCAGTATCGCTCCAAACAAGTGTCTTGTTAACCATAGAAGTAAGGTCTCGGTGAGTGTAGTGAAGCAAATCAGAATCTATATAACCCAATTCTCCAGTAATAATCGGTTCCTCGTGGAGAACGCCTTTGTAGCCGTTAAAAAAATCTCGGTTATATAACCTTTTGACATAATCAGGATAAGATCCGCCATAACGAACTCTTTGTCCTAAGAAATGATTAGCTCGAGGAATAGCATAATGAGTAAATTTAGAATTTTTGGATTTGACAATAGCAATAATTTTTCTTTGAAGATCTGGAGTAATCCGTTCATCAGCATCAATATATATAATCCATTGTTGAGTGCTCGATTTGAACCCAAGATTACGCCATTTACTAAAATTTTTATTATATTCGTCTTCGGTCTTAACCACCTTAATACCAGGAATAGTTTTTTTTGCCAAAGAAACCGTATTATCAGAAGAATTGGCGGCAACTAAAACAATTTCACTAGCCCAATTGCACGTTTTGAGACAATCAACAATCATTTTTTCTTCGTTACCAGCCAAAATAATGATAGAAATAGGTGTTTTTATTGCCATGATCCTTTGCCTAATTTTTTAATATAGAAATCGATAATTCCATTTTTTTGCCATTTAGTGGTCGAGGGTGAAAATAATTGAACAATAGATTCTTTTATAAGGGCTATTTTTGTCCTTAGTTTAGCATATCGGAGACCAAATATAAGTCGATTACGGGTCAAAAAATAATCATGAAGATCTCCCCCACTTTTTGAAGATCCGGCGTTGATATGCCAGATTTTTGATTGAGGGATATAAGCGATTTTAAAGCCTTTCTTTTTGGCTCTTTGGCAAAAATCAGCATCTTCTAGATACATAAAATATTTCTCATCAAGTAAACCAATTTGATCAAAAACATCTTTTTGAATTAAAAGACAACAACCGGTAAGGAAATCTATATTAGGGTTGATTTTATCGAATTGACCATGGTCAACTTCATCAACACCAATGTGGCTACCATAAATATTATTCCAGTCTATTTGGCCACCGGCAAACCAAATAACATGTCCAATTTCTGATTTGGAATAACGATTTTGGTGATATTCACACCCTGGGGAAAAATAAATCTTTGGAGCAGAAATAGCGTATTTATCTTTGGCAGCTTTTAGGAGGTTGGAAAGAAAATTAGGGTCAACTGAAACATCATTATTAATTAATAATACGTAGTCAAATCCAAGTTTAAGGCTTTGCTTGATGCCAAAATTGTTACCACCAACAAAACCTAAGTTGCTCCCAGCTTGGAGAATTTTGACTAATGATTGTTTAGAAAATCTTTCTTCGAAGAGAGTGATTGAGTTATCAGAAGAACCATTATCGACTAAAAATATTTGAAAATCGAACCCATGGTGGGTAATTTTTAATAACGAATCAACCGTATTAATAGTGAGATCTGGCTTATTCCAATTTAAGACAATAATGGCAATTTTAACCATAGATTAAAAATTTTTGGTTAAATAATTTAACCAGTGTCTAATTCTGATAAGAAGAACTTTGAAGATTCCTGGAGAATATTCTTCTTTGAAGAACTTGGAGAACCAGTGATCATATTCAAAATTAGCTTCCTGACTGGCGGAAACAAAAGACTCTTTGAGGAGTTGTTTGTCGACAGATCCTTGCTTCTCCCAAAGTTTGGCATAAATGAGTCCGATAGCAACGCCTTGGAGAAGACAAAAAATCAGTCCATGAATACCGTCTTTGTAGCCTTCGGCAAAAAAGAAACGGCTATTGAATTCCTGAATAGGTTTGAGAATAAAATCGCTGGTTTTGACTTTGTAATCTTTGGCATTTAATTCATCGGCCTGAATGTTGCTGTAGCGGATAGCGCGAAGGAGAAATTGATTGATGTTTTGATAGTTATTGTGTTTTATAGCTAATTTTTCTGAATCAAGCAAAGTAATACTATTACCTTTGGTAATAGGCTGGCTATGAATTTCTTTTTGCCAAGTGACAGCACCTTTTTTGAAGAATCGGATAAGGTAATCTGGCCAACAATTGGCGTGGCGAATCCATTTACCAAAAATAAAATTTTGGCGAGGAATTTTAACAAAGTCAACATCTGATCTTTGGGTTATTTTCTTTAATTCTTTTTTGAGACTTTTGGATAAATATTCGTCTGGATCTAGCAACAAAATCCATTTGCCGGTAGCTTTGGAAAGGGCGTAGTTTCTGGCTGGTTCGACAAATTTCATAGGGCGATAACTAAAAACTTTAGCACCAAAGTTTTTGGCGATAGCAACGCTGTTATCGGTCGATTTCATATCGACAACAATAATTTCGTCAACCAAGTCTTTGATTGATTTAAGACATTTATTTAAATGTTCTGATTCATTACGGACATTAATGACAGCTGAAATATTGACTTTTGATTTCATAAATTATGTTTAGTTTATCATCTTTGAACTTTATAAATTTGAACCGGCCCATTATCAAATATTTTTTCTATTTGAAGTTGTGAAGGACCGAGAGTAAATTTCTGACTATTTATAAGATATATATAATTGATTTGATTGTCGACCAAAAAGCCACGGGCAAAAAATTGGTCATTACTATTGAAGAATTTGTCGACTAATTTACGACGTGATTGCCAATCGAAACCTGTAATATCGAGATTCATTTGATCTTCGAGAAAAACCTGTTTGTTGGAATAAGCAGAGACATAAGCAGTAGTTTCGTATAAATACATAGGAATAGGAGTGCTCATGTTTAATTTATCTTTGGCAAATTTATCATAAGGAAATGTGAGAACGACTCCCGAAGGTTGATTTTTGAGGAAGTTTAAGGCTTGGACTTCTTTTTGAGGAATGGCTGATGGAGGTGGGTTGCCTAGGTAATCCTTGATAGTGGAATAGGTGGTGATATTGGAAAAAAATAAAATTAAAACAGCGATAAATATTTTTGAAATTTGTTTTGATTTAATTAGATAAGTTAGTTTTTGGGCAAAGAAAATATTAGAAAAGAAAAGAAAATAATAGAAGAATTGGATAGTGTTCCACGCAGTTCCCTTTTGGACAAAAAGCATGGGAATAATAAAAGAAATAAACATGAGAATTAGAGAAAATTTTTCTAAATTAGAAAAATTGTGGTGTTTTATTTTTTGATAAATTGATTCAAAACCAAGGATTCTAAAACCCATATTACCAACAAGAAAAATTAGAATTAACACCGATTCGATGGCTATAAAAAATGGAAATTTAATGAGAGTGAGGTTTTGAGAGAGATTGATGCGATAAGCTGCTAGTTTGGGAAAATAAAATTTATCAATAGATTCGATCATTGAATGAACAAACCAAAGAGGTTTAAATTCGAGGAGAGATGAACCTTGAAGAACTCCTAATAGAGTAAGAAAAACGAGTGAAACAAAAAGAGTGGTGACCCAAACAAAAAAATTAAAGTTGATAATTTTTTTGGTTTTTATAAAATCGATAAGCCAAATAATTACTAATGTTAGGCCAACTAAGATACCTGAGTAAACTTTAATACCAGCAAGAAGACCAAAAATAATTCCAATTAAGACAGCAAGAGAATATTTTTTTGTGGAATAGTTTTTTGTCCAAAGAATTAGACCAATTAGAATAAAGATAAGAGATAAAGCAAAGGGAGGATTAATAAGAGTTGAAGCAGATTGCATAGACCAGAAAAGTGATTCGCCATGGATGGTTTTGGATTTGATTAGGGTATAGATCCAACCAAAAGATCCGGAAAAATAAGTAACCAAAACAAACAGAAGCGCATTTTTAGAATTTTTAGTGTCTTTTTCGATAAGTTGATATGAAAAAAGGCCAATTAGCAAAGCAAAAACGATGGGTAGGAGTTGAAAATATACAAAACTATTGTTGTTAAAGATTTTACCAATAGCGGCAGCAAAAAGATCAAAGCCCCAATGATAATTATTGAGAATAGTGCCGCTAAAAACTGGGTTTTTTGGAGGAATAGATTGTTGTAATTGATTGATAAGGCTAAGGTGCCAAATACCATCGTGTCCATTTGGGCCCCAAAAACCGTAGCCAAATTTGTAATTGATACCACTACGAATCATAGTTAAAGATAAAACCAATGAACCAACGATGACTACGATAGTGGGAATTAGTTTGATTTTTTTAAATATATACATAACTAAAACTAATAATATTATGGCAGAAAAAACTATGACGAAATGATAGTTGGTGGTAGTAGGATTATCTTGTTTTGAATTTAGAACAGAATCAATTTTGGCTAAAATTTTCCAATTTAAAACATTTTCGGTATTTCGATAATATTGATAATCATCGATTTCACCTTGATATTGGCGAAAATCTTTGGTTTGCCAATCATTATTGTTGGTTTTGAAAAGAGCTTGTCGGCTATCTGTTTTTAGAATCCATTTGAATTGAGTGGCAGAATCTAGTGGGTCAGAGCCGGTTATTTCGACTGAAGGTGATAAAGATGGATTTTGTGAAAGATACCAATCGGCAAATTGAGATGAAGTAATAAATTTACTATTGGTCTTTTGAAGATCATTAATTTGATTTTGATATTCTGATTTGTAAATTGGATAATTATCATTTTCTAATCCAATGGTAACTTGGCCAAAATTGTTAGTGGTTTGATTTAGATAGATATCGGATATTTTATGAAAATAGTCAGTTTTTAAATTTATTTGGGAATAATCGTTGGCTTGAAGACTATAAAGACTGTGACGACCTTCACCATAACCATTGACTGGATCTCTTTGGGCCCAGAATATAATAACAGCATTTAATTTGTCGGATGGTTTAGCAGCAGGTATTAATAGATTGTCTTTTGATGGATAATATGGAATTCCCCACCAGCCTCCCCAGATTTGATAACCATCAGTAGCGGTTTGATCGGCACAGATTAGAAAATTATTGACTTGATATTTTTTGACTAAATATTGAGCGCTAGTAGGATCAATATGCCAAGCACCAACGCTTTTGGGGTAATAACCAAAGATATTTTTAAAGTTTTCAAAAGCATAATCGATTAATTTGACACGGTCAGAGGGGTTGTACCCTGAAAGAAAAATATTTTGTGAGTGATACCAAGGAAGATTTGATTTGTAATCGATATTTAAAGGTTTTGTCCATGAAGGAGTAACCTCTAAAAAAATACCAAGGTCATCATTTTTGAATTTTTGATCCTGAAAATAATTGTCTTTTGAAGGAAGATAAAAGTCAGGACGGATTAGCCATGTAATAGGAAAATTGTTTTTTTGAGAAATTTCTTTTTGAAAATTTACATAATCAGTGGGAGAAATACCTAGTTTCCAAAAATCGAGACCACGAACGGGGTTAATATTGACGACAAATTTTTCTTTTTGAGCAAAAATTGGTTGAGATAAACTAAAGAAAAAAATAGCAATAAACAAAATAATGTTTATTATTTTCTGTTTTTTAGACATTGGAGTTGTTGCAAGAACCAATTCACTTCTTCTTTGGAAAAAACAAATAAAAATAATCCATACGTGATAACACCAAATAATATTTTGGTGAGGATATTAACTAATGGACTTAGGGAAAGAAAATTAATAAGAACCAAAACAAAAACCATAGCGAGAGATCCAAAGAATGGTTTCCTGATGGAATAGAAGATATTTAAATCAAAATACTTTCGAGAAATAACCCAAACAGCAAAAGAACTAAGACCAACTATAACAGCGGCCCAAACAGTTCCAATATATCCAAATTTCCAACTAAGTAATGGGTAAAATATCCAGGTTAAAACGGTCCACATAATCATAAATTTAGTAGTGAGAGTAATTTTACCAATAGCATTGAAAGCGTTAGTGATAGGAGTTGTAATAGCGGCTATGGCATAGTTAAATGAATATAAATACATTGGGAAAATAGCTGGAAGCCATTTGGTGTATTTGGGAACAATATAAACAAAATCAATGGCAACAAAGGAAATTCCAACTAAAACAGGAAAAACTACTAAAGCAATAAAATATAAACTTTTTTCGAGGGATTTTTTTAAAAGCTCTTTGTTATCTTGAAGACGAGCAAAAGTTGGGAAAGTAACTTTCATAATTGCATCCATAAAACTAAGTGGCATTCGAGGTCCTTTTTGGGCCCATGAAAGAAGGCCAAATGAAGTAGTACCAATAATACCGGCAACGAGTAGGTTTGATAATTTATCTTTGGCGACAGAGATAAATGAATTTAATTGGTAAGGGATACCGTATTTAAATAATTTTTTGGCAACATCTTTGGATAAAGAAAAACCAATTGGCCAGGAACTAAAACTGTAGATAATAATTAAACCAAGAGCACTACGGATAAAAGTAGCGATAGCATAAGAAAGAGTTCCAAAACCTAAAAATGCAAAAAGAACGGCAAAAACATAGAAAGTGACATTTTCGACAATATCGATAGTAGAGATCAATTTAAAATTTAAACGGCGTTCTAGAAGGACTGAAGGGATGGTTTTGAGAGAAGCGGCAGCAAAAGAAAAACAAAGAGCTGCAACAATCCATAATTCATTTCCACCTAAGTTTTTGCTTCTAATAATAAAAAAGGCGACAACTAGGGCTAGGCCAACAAGAATTTGTTGGATGGTAAAAGTTGTTTGCATTTCATCTTTGGTTACTTCAGTTTTTTGTTGGATCAAAGCTGCAGCTAAACCAACATCAGAAAAGTAACCTAAAATACTGACAGACTCGGAGACGATGGCAAAAATACCAACGTCAGCGGTACCAAGTAAAACAGTTAGTAAAAAAAAGCCAATAAATGAGATGGCCTGAATACCAATATTTCTAAGCGACAAAAAGAGAACATTGGCGGTGGTTTTGTGTTTTATTTCTTGGAGATCAACTTCAGCCATAAAGGTTTTAGTAAGAAAAATCCAAAAAATAACCAAGCGGCTAAAGAAATATAATTAGAGATAGTCCGAACTGGAGTATTGGTAAATTTAACCAATAATTGATGATCACCAGCAGAAAGTTCAAGAACTAAACGACCTAGTTCTGGTTCTATTCTGGAAGATATTTCTTGACCATTGTCGGTTACTTTAAAGTTTGGAAAAGCAAGTTGTGCCAAGGTAACCGTTGCTGGTTTATTAATATTGATATTAAAAATCATCCAATCACTACCTTTTTGACCATTTGAAATGGTATAGAAGGTGTCTACGGGGAAGATTTCATCAACATAATCTTTGGCTGGACCCAAGGCAGCAATTCTAGCGGTGTTGGGTAGATAATCATAAATTCCTGAAGTAACTTGATTTACCCAAGCTTTACCAGAAAATTTTTGTTCGTCAGTGATTGGGCCAGAATGAATTGGAGTAAAGTAACTAATATTAATACCTAAAACAATTAAGGCAAGAATTAACGAAGCTAAAAGATTCTTTTTTGGTAAATATTTGTTAATGACCAAAACAATACCACCAGCAGAAAAAGAAAGAAGAAAAGCAGCGTGGTTTAGAAATCGCCAAGGGAATTGAATTTTTTGGATAATTGGGAGAGCCAACCAAATAAAAGTGGATTTGTTGTGGGTCATAAAAACAGCACTTAAACCCATAAAGATAGTTAATAAAACTAACCAGATTTTGGAATCAATTTTGTTAAGTTTTTTTCTGGACTTAAAAATAGAAACAGCAGCAAAAATTAAAATAATAAACGGAATAATCCAATGAAGATAACCGATCATAAACGACATATCATCGTTTGGCCCCCAGACTGAAGCACCATCACCCCAAAAATTACTAATAAAAAGCTGAAAAAGACCGGCGAAATGAACAGAGAAATGATAATAACCTTCGAACATGGTGTTAATTTGGACATATTTTGTTTCCAATATAACTGGAAAGGTATAAAAGGCAGTTAAACCAGCAGCAAATAAACCAGAAAAAACTAGTTTTAGAACTAAAGGCAGTTGTTTTTTAAAAAAAGTACCAAATGGTTTTTTGTATTGAGTAAAGATCCAAAAAATTACCCAAAGAAAAAGAATTGGGGTGAATGTCAGAGCCATAGGGTTGTGAGACAGAAGAATGCCGGCAAATGAGGCTCCGAGGCCGAAAATAAATTTATTTTTCTTTTCTAATATAAGCCGTCTAGAGAAGTAAAAAACCAGAGGAAAAAAGACAGCAGCCCAAGCTTCATTCATAGCACCTCTAACAAAGATATTGAGGGCGTGATATGGAGCGTAGGTGTAAAAAATAGAAGCAATAAAGCCGCCAATAGGTCCAAAAATAGAACTTGCTAATAAAAACATAAAAGCAGCCGCAAGGACAATTTGAGTTAGGGCTGTAGCTTTGACAGAGTTTACATAAGAAAATCCAACCGTACGATAAACTTGACCAACCAAATAAGGCATAGGTGGATAAAAATTAAAAAGAGGATATCCATATCCATATCCAAGATCAGGAGTCCATCGGCAAGGAATTTGGCCATCTTTGAGACACTTTTCCATTTCAAGTTGACGAATCATCTGCATATCATCATGCATATTGAAATATCCTGGTTTAAGAAGGAAGAAAAAAGCTGGTATGGTTAGGATAAAAGTCAGAATGGGCCAGAATAATTTATGTTTGATGATTTTAGACATGGTTATATTTTAACAGCTAGAGTTATTTTAATTTATAAAGAAGCAGACTATCTCCGTCTGGTTTTGAATAATCTTTAACTAATTCGAGTTTGTCCTGACTTAAACTAGAAACAGTAAATCTTGATTTATTAGTAAGTAAATAGACTTCATCACCATAAGCACGAGCGTTGGCAAGATTACTTGGTATTTCAGTGAATCCAAGGCCTAATCCAATAACGGTTAGCTGGTTGACGTGATCAGTGTAAATTTGTAAACCGTCTGGCAACGTACCAAAAGCTCCTTCAGTGCCAACGATAACATTAACTTCTCGAGCCCGTATCTTTAAAAATTCAGAAACTTCTTTGATCCCCCATCCTGATGTCCAACCAGAAAGGTAACCAGTTTCAGTACTAGATAGTTTGGTGTTAAACGAGTCAGTTGATATTTGTTTAATCCAAAGGATATTGGGGATTAATAAAATTAAAACAAAAAGAACTCGAGAAAAATTATTTTTGAAGAAAACTGACAAACCAACACTAATCAAAACAATAAGGGGCGGAAGAATAAAAAGAATATATCTAGCAGTAAAAACTTTGGCCATAGCAGCATTGGCAATTAACGGAAGAAATGCCCATGAGGCTAGAACAAAAAATTGAGTATTTTTTTTGTAAAAGAGGAATAAAAATATACCGATGATAGCGAAGATTAAAATTGGCCAGGAAATATATTGGCCAAAAATAACCAAAGTGTCACCAAGATGTGGTTTAAGTGGATCTAATGGATGTTTTAAGATTTCACCAATTGTCCAAATATAATCTTTGTTACGAAGAGCAATCATTTGAAATTGAGGGCCAAGTCGAAGAATGTTGTAAATAACAAAAGCTAAGGCAGCAGATAAAACTGGTAAATAGGTGGTTTTGAGGTGTTTTAGATTGAAGATTAAGTAAGTAAAAATAGATAAAATAACAAAATAGATTGCCGGAGATTTGGTTAACCAAGAAAGACCTAAGACCATACCTAAAATAAGAGATAAATCAAGACGGCGGAATTTGGCTAATAATAATGAAAAGAAAAGTGACCAAGCTCCAAACAAAGATAAAGTGTTATCAGGAACAGCTAATCGATCGAAAAAGAAAGAAAAAGGTAATAAAGTGTAAATAATTAAAGAAAGAAAACCATAATAAAAATTATCACGGATTGATTCTTTAATAAATTTTATTGGATCTCTGGCGGGGAAATTAAAATCAACAACAAGACAAGTAATTAAAAAAACAGCTAACATGATAAGCGATCCGGAGATAATGGAAATGATTCTGCCAGCAGCTAAAGGATCACTGATGAAACGAATAGCAACAGCGGTGAACCACATAAAGAGTGGTTGTTTGCCGTCTGTTTGAGGAATAAATCGAAGAGTTTCTTCGTTTTTGATAATTTGAGACCAGCGGACATATATAGCTTCATCACCAAAAACTGGAACAGAATTTAAGTTTTGAAATCTAATTAAGAAATAAAAAACAAAAATTACTAGAAATAAAACGAACTTGAGAAAAAAGTTATTTTTTTTGATCATATAGACCCCGTAAATCATTGCGTTTGACTCGGATAATTTCTTGGAGCATTTGTTTTGATTCTTTTTTGAAACGGGTAGCATCGTCACCTTTGGTAGTACTAGAATCTTCATCTTTCCAATTAACTAAAACTTCTTTGATTTTATATCCCCATTTTTGGGTCATAAATAACAATTCAACATCGAAAGCAGAGACTCGCCAACCTTTCTTTTCACTTTTATCTTTAAAAAATTGGAGTTCTGGAAATAGTTTTTTGGCTAAATCGGTTTTGAAAGCCTTAAATCCACATTGAGTATCAATAATATTGCGAAGTAAAAATAAACGGCGACCGAGTAGAAAACCTCGAGCCATAATTTTTCTGACGAGAGAAGCCCCTTGGCGATCAATGCCACGAGACCCAATAACAACATCATAACCTTGATCAAAATAAGGCATGAGCTTAGTCAATTCCTTTAAAGGAGTGGATTGATCCATGTCAGTAAACAAGACAATTGGGAATTTGGCTTCTTTGATTCCTCCCCAGACAGCTGATGGTTTACCCCCATGAGGTAAATCGAGACAACGGAAACCTTTGTGCTTGGAAACGAAATCTTGGGCTAATTTCAAACTGTTATCCGTCGATTCATCGTTGCAGACGATAACTTCCCAGTCAATTTGTTGGGTTTTAAGAAAATCATAAACTTCAGATAAAACTCCCCTTTTGAGATTATTTTCTTCGTTGTAGCAAGGAATGACAATTGATATAGAATTCATCTTGATTTAATTATACAAAAAATTAACTTTAGGTGTTTTATTATTTGATCAATTTAATAATTTTTGTGCCATCAACACTGTTGAACTCTTGGTCTATTTTTTTGCTTTCAAAGACGTTTATTTCCCAAATGTCGGAATTAACACCATCGGGCCATTTACGTGGATCGTCTAAAATTACAAATAGAGTGTCGGCTTCTTGGTAAAGCTCTTGAGAAAGGAGATTAGTCTGATTGATAAAATAACGCGGGGCTAAGGCTCGGAAGTCATTGTATGAAGCCAACATGGAAATGTTATATTTTCCATCTGAATTCGAAAGATGTTCATTGATAGCCAGAGCAATATTTTTGGAATGATTTAGTTGATAACTTGGAGGAGTCTTAAGATGGGTATTAGTAATAGATAAGTAACTGATTAAAAATAAGAGAGGGACACCAATTATTTTGAAACGGTTAATTAGAACAGCGATCAAGATAAAAACAACTGGGAAGAGAAAAGCAAAATAATGGGCGTAGATATGTTGTTTGTATAAAGCAAGAGCGATTAGTCCGAATAAATACCATCCCAAAATAACCCAAAATTTGGTTTTATTTTTCTTGTCTCTGAATAAAAACAAAATTATAAGTAGAGCAAAAATAGAACTGACGATTATACCCATTTGAATATTTCTACCAGAGATTAGGTCGGTATTAATCTGATTAAAAATCAAAGGAAGTTCAGGGATAGCTTTGTAGGGCTTAATATTGACGGTAGTTTCCCGATAAGTAAAAAAACTGATTAAGGCTTTGATATTTTGGCCATTATGTTTAATATCGAATAAAATTTGAGGAATTAAAGAAGCGGCAAAAATAATTCCAGCCAGGAAGGTATTAGTTAAAAAAGGTTTTAAATGTTTTGATTTTGAATAAATTAACTTAATTAAGATAACTAACCAGCAAAGACCCGGGAAAGGTAAAAGGGCTAAACCTATATAATGGCTGTTGATAACCATAACGAATGAAAGTGAAGCAAAAAGGAAGTTTTTATATTTATGATGGAAAACAGCTTCAAAAAAGAAATAGATAAAGAGTAAGGAGAAGAATGGCATAATATTTGGGTTCCAAATAAAGTTTGAATATTTGATGACTACAGGAGAAATACTGAAAAGGAAAGCAGAAATTAGACCAACTGAGCGGTTAAACCATTTTTGACAGACATAGTAGATAAGAGCGATGGTAGCAATATTTATAATGGCAATAAAAATTGCTGGGCCGATCGGATTGAAATTGGCCAAGAGTAGAGCTGGCGCGATTAAATAATAAAACCATGGACCAAGATACATGTTACCGATGCTGGTTTGTGGACCAATAAAGAAAAGATTACCATTTTTGAATAAATCACGAATAATATAGACATCACGACCTTGATCCCCTAAAAACTCCATATACCCATCGATTTTGTAAAGCCTCAAAAAAGCACCTATTATAAGGATGAAAATTAACACTAAATTAGAAAGCAAGAATTTTTTTAGTTTAAGCACGATGGAAGTTAATTTTAAACCAAAGACGAAAGAGATCTGAAAAACTCTTGAGAATAACTTTTATATTGCGACCAGTGGCTTTACCTTCGACTCTAGGATAGTGATGAACACCAATTTCAACTATTTTGAAACCGGCCTTTTTGGATTTAATCAAAAATTCACTACTAATGAAAGCTCCCCTTTCGGCTTCTAGCTTAGGAATAGTTTCGACTACTTTTTTGTTAAGCAATTTAAATCCACAGTCAATATCAGTTACACGAAGCCCAAAAAGGATAAAAACAATAAGTTCCCAAATTTTTGAGGTAAGAATAGCGGTTTTTGATACTTGGCGAGAGAGATAATAACCAATAACAATGTCGGCTTTTGACGACTGCTGTTTTTTGATAAGGTCAGTAATTTCTGAAAAATCGAATTGGCCATCAGAGTCAGTGAAGGTTATCCATTGATATTGGGAGTTATAAAGACCACTTTTGAGAGCGGCGCCATATCCACGATTGGGACTATGAGTGATAATTTTGATTTGTTTTGGATATTCTCGTTGAATTTCTTCTAGAACTTTACCGGTACTATCTTTTGATCCATCATTAATTAAAATTATTTCCCATTTGGCAGCTGTTTTTTGGAGTATTGGGATAGCTTTTGAAACAGTATTTTTTATATTTTTTTCTTCGTTATAACAAGGGAAAAAGACAGAAAGCTCATTGATTAAGAATGGTTTCATATAATGTAAGTATAACAACAACCATGCTTTTGGGGAACTAATACAAATTTACTTGACAAATAGACCAACTGGTCATATAATAGCCTATAATTATTTATTAATATATATTTAATAAGCAGGTGGAACATATGAAAAATAAAATTTTATCGACTATCTTCTTGGTAGCTTTGACCGCAGGTTCTTTAATTAAACCTGTCTTTGTTAAGGCTGATTCGTATTCTTATTCTAATACTGATAATAGAAAAACTTTGTCAGTCGACAAGAAGTTGCGATCAATTCATTCTTCGGAATATGTTGACAACATTTCTAGTTCGAATAAAGTTTTTTATCAAAACGACGTTATTGAATTTAAAATTAAGGTAACCAATACCGGAACTACTAATATGAAAAATATTAAAGTGACCGATACTTTACCTCCATTTTTAAAATTAATCTTTTTCCCTGGTTCTTACAATAGTACCGATAATAAAGTTGAATGGACAATTGATGAACTAAATGCTGGTCACTCTCAAGAGTTTTTGATCAGAGCTAAAATTGATAAGGCAACTGAAGTAAAAACTTTAACTAAAGAAACTAACGTAGCTACCGCTAAGGTTGATGAAGTTAGTGAAAAAGATGATGCTACCTATTATTTAGGTGGTAAGGATGGAGTAATAATTCCAGAAACTGGTAGTATGGATTTGGTTGTCCAAACCATTGGTGTAATTGGACTAGGTTTATCCGGATTTGCTTTGAGAAAAAAGATCCGCGGATACTAAGTTAGATCTTAGATCGTAGATTGTAGAAAAACATAAAAACAATTAAATCCCCTGTCGAAAGATGGGGGATTTTTTCCGCCAGAGGTGGATCAGCCTTTGGCTGAGGTTATTTAGTGATTAGACGAAGACTCATAACTAAACCAGGAGAATAACGATCAGAGAAGTTAAGATCAGCCCCGAACCAAGGATCGTGAATTTTGTAGTTACCATTACTACCACTGATTATGACGATAAAATGCATACCGGCAACATTAGACATTTTTACTTGAGCAATAACATAACGACCAGCCTGAAGCTCACTGTCGATAGTGCCACTATTATAAGAAACCTGTTTGTAAATATAACCAGATGGAGGATTTGGAGTAGACATGTAAGCAGTATTACCCCAAAAATTACCTGAGTTGGCGGCATAGGCGGATGGCGTGGTTCCGGATCCAAGTTTTTTATAAACCATTGAAACACTGCTAATGAAACAACCGACTGATCCAATTGTGTCCCGGGAATTACCAATGTATTGATTGCACCAACGAGGATCTCTTTGAGAATAAAAATTACCATCACTGCCACCACCAGGGCTAGCACCAAGACAAGTACTGCCTCCAGCTGAGCTAGAGAAATTCTTGAGGGCAGCTAGTTGGGATTGAGCTTCAGCTAAAAGTGATTGATATTTCTTTTCATCATTTTTAGTTGATTCCAAAAGGTTGTTTTTTGACGCCTTTTGACTAGTAAGACTTGTTTTTTGGTTGGCTAAAGTTTTTTTGAGCTCCTCCATTTCGGTTTGCTTTTTAGCTTTAGCGGTTTTTTGGTCGTCATAATTAGAACGAACAGTTTCCATATTGATAAGATTTTCCCGGCTATTCTCTTGAATTGATGAAATGTATTGGTGTTGTTCTAGAAATGTGTTGAGGTTGGAATAAAAAATATAGGCAAAGGCAGGGATTTTCTTTTGAAGTTTATAGTTTTGGACAGTCTGGTGAATATAATTTTGAGAAAGCTGGTTTATTTGAACTTCAAGCTTACCAATTTCTACACTGAGCTGATCAATTTCTCTTTCTAAGGTTTTTATAGAGGTTTCGGTTTGGGTGATTTTAAGGAGAGTTAACTGATATTGAGAATCGAGTAATTTAATTTGGTTAGAGAGAGTATTTTTGGCAGTGCCAAGTTCATTGAGCTTTTGAATATACTGATTGATTTGAGTTTGGATTTCTTCGGTACTTTGAGCGTAACTTACAACTGGAATTAAGGTAAGAAAAAGAGTGGTTAAAAGTAGTATAAAAACATTTTTTTTGAGCATCAGATTAGAATTTGATGTATCTTTTGACACCAATCCAACTAGCTAATAGACCAATGAAGCAACCAAAAACAATCTCAGACAAAATTACTATACCGTAATTGCCAAAATTATTAGTAATAAATTCGACTGGCTGAAAAAATGAGTTGATAGATTGGCGAGCAAATAAGAGGATAGAAAAAATCAAGATTGAACCAATTAAACTGCCAAAAAATCCATAAAAAACGCCTTCAAGTAAAAAGGGTTGTTTGACATAAAAATTAGAAGCGCCCAATAAGCGGCTAATTTTAATTTCATCTTTACGATTGGTAGTTTTCATCCCAATTATGGAAGAAACAGAAAAAAAACTGATTAGAAGAACAATAATGGTGATTATTAATCCGGTTTTTCTGATAATATTGGTCCAATCGAGCAAAGAGCCAATAATATCTTTTTGATAAATAATCTCGTCCACAACATCAGTTTTAGTGGCATAGTTTTGGTAAATCTGTTCTAATATCTTTGGGTCAGAAACGGTTACTTCGATAGAAGCCGGGAGAATACTAGCAGTTACCATTTCGGTGAGCATGGGGTTGTCTTGATTTTGTTGTTTGTAAATTTCTAGAGCTTTTTCTTTGGAAATGTACTTTACTTCTTTGATACCGGAATAGTTTGATAAGTCTTTTTTGAGATTTTCAATACTGGAAGTTTCTAGTCCATCCTTGATAAAGATGGTAATTTCAGGCTTAGTTTCAAAATAATTGAGGACTTGAGAAAGACCAAAATTAACAGCAATGAAAGCAGAAACCAAAACAAAGCTAAAAGTCATTAAAAGAAGCGCAGTAAAGCTTTGGATAGGAGAACGGCGGATATGGTGCCAAGTGGTTTTAGTTGGACTCATGTTTTTTTGAATGAATATTTTTTGATGGTACTGATTCTTTTTTGATGGCAGTATCTTTGGTTATCTGACCATCTTTTATTTCGATTTGACGTTTATTGAGAGAATCCACAATTTCTTGATTGTGAGTGGTCATAATAATAGTAGTATGACTTTTTTCATTAATATCTTTGAGTAACTTCACTAGATTCCAGGAATTTTCAGTATCAAGATTACCTGTCGGTTCATCGGCCAAAATAATTTTTGGTTCGATAGCTAAAGCTCTGGCGAGAGCAGCTCGTTGAAGTTCACCACCTGAAAGCTGAGAAGGGAAAAGGTAACGACGACTATTGAGATTGACTTGTTTTATGACTTCGTCAATTTTGGCTGATATTTTGTCTTTGGGAAAAGAAATAATATCTAGGCTAAGGGCAATATTCTCTTCGACTGACTTGTCCATAATAAGTTGATAATCTTGAAAAATGACACCCATTTGCCGTCTGGCTTTATCAATTTCTTCTTTTTTGCCTAAACTTAGGTTAATATCATCTATAGTAATTTGACCACTACTAGGTTTGACTTGATTGAGAATTAATTTGAGAATAGTTGATTTACCAGCGCCTGAGTGGCCAACGACAAAAACAAATTCACCCTGATCGATAGTAAAACTAATGTCTTTTAGAGCACTGATAAGGCCAAAATTTTTATCAACTTTATCAAAAACAATTTTCATTTTATTCAAGAATTTTTATACTACCAACATCCATCAACCAACCAGCTTTGGCAGAATCATTAGTTTCACCTTTGACTTCAACTTTTTTGCCGACAAAAAGATCAAGATCGACGACTGAAGAAGTTAGGGCGGCATTTTGAGTAGCTCCACCTTGACGTTCGAGAGTGTGGGTACCGTCACCATTGATACCACCAGCTTTGATAGTACCAGTAGCACTATCACCGAAAGTTTTACTTAAATTGCCATAAGTAACACCAGTTTTTATTTCTTCTCCTTCAACAATTTTTGCGGCTTCATTAGCAACTAAACTGTCGCTTTTGCTGACTTCGGCAGTGGTTTCTGTTGGCCAAAAACGGGAAATCCAAAAACCTGAAGTAATAGCTAAAATAGTTAAGATAACAAAGACTAATTTGGGCGTATGGGGAACTTTTAATTGATTAACTTCAGGGTTTGGTTTAGATAAATTTGGTATGTCCATGTCTATAATTAAAATCTAATAATTCAGTATAGCAAATTAGTAGTTAGGTCGTAGATTTTGGATCGTAGAAAAACAATAGGGTTCAATAAGATTAAATTGAGTCGGAGAAAAATTGGTGGAAGGATTTGTAGTCTTTGTCGGAAGGAATAAAAACCCATTGTTTATTGATGAATTTGATGGGGTGGTAAATAAGACCGTTTTTGGCGGTAGTGCCAACTTTTATTTCAATTTTGTTGAAGTTAAGTTTGGTTATATTTTCGCCAAGAACAGAGGCTATTTGAAGACTTTGAAGATCAGTAATATCTTTGGAGATATCCTTGTTCCAAAACTTGTAAAGATCAAAAACTTGAGAAAAATTTTTGATAAAATCCCCGCTTTTTACTTTGGCCAAGATAGCTTCAAGGAGTTGTTGTTGTCGTTTGATTCTGGCCAAATCAGTCCCCCCTTGAGCAACAGTTTCGCCACCTTTGCGGGAACGAACAAATTCGGTAATATTTGATTTATCTAAATGGATCTGACCAGATTTAAACTCGACAGTTTTGTAGATAGGTGCTCCAGATTTGGGATCTTTTATATACTCAGGGTTAGGATATTGTTTGTCGATAAACCCCTGTTCTAAGGTTAAATCGACACCACCTATAAGATCGACAAAACTAATTAAATTATCAGTAGTTAAAATAACCACATGATCAATATTTTGGCCTGTTAATTTTTGAAATTTTTCTTTGATAAAAGAAAATTGATTGGGTTGATCAAGAGAGAGCGGGTAGATTTCGTTAGCTTTAGCATTGATGTCGTAAAACCAAAGATCTCGAGGGATAGAAATAGTATTAATTTTATAGTCTTTTAGATTAAGAGAGGCAAACATAATAGTATCTGTGGTTTGGGTTTTTTCGAGAGAGTCGTCTCTTTTGTCTAAACCCAAAATAATGAAATTGATTTTATCTTTATTTGAATATGGGTTGTCAGATTTAATTTGACTAATTAATGAAGGAATATATGATGTCGGTTGATCAATTTTTTTTGAAATAACTCTTATTCCCCAAAAAATACCAGCAATATATAAAACAATAAGACTTAAAACAGAGATTAAAATAATTTTGGCAATTTTTGACATTCTACAATTTTAATTCAGCTTCAATAAAAGAGTCAAGATTACCATCAAGAACAGAGACAGTATCAGATGTTTCGTATCGAGTCCGTAAATCTTTAACCATTTTGTATGGGTGAAGGACATATGATCGGATTTGGTGTCCCCAACCGGCAACAATATTTTCTCCTTTTATATCCTGCTTTTCTTGGTTTTGTTTTTCTTGTTCTAGCGCCCAAATTTTTGAAGTGAGCATTTGAAGGGCTAATTCACGATTTTGCTCTTGGCCACGTTGACTTTGGCAAGAGACACTAATACCTGTAGGTTTATGAACCAATCTAACGGCAGTAGAAACTTTGTTGACATTTTGACCACCATGACCACCAGCACGATAAGCGGAAAACTCAATATCTTCCGGAGGAATTTTGAAATCAGAAGCAAAGTCAAGAATAGGGGTAACTTCAACTTTGGCAAAAGATGTTTGGCGAAGCTGATCAGCATTGAACGGCGAAAGTCTCACCAAACGATGAACTCCTGATTCTTTTTTGAGATAACCAAAGGCAAAGGGTTGAGAGACTTTGAAATAAACCGATTTGATTCCAGCTTCTTCCCCAGGGATCAGGTCAATAACATCATATTTCCAACCTTTACGTTCAAAAAAACGAAGGTACATTCTTTGGAGCATGGCAGCCCAATCCATAGCTTCAGTACCACCTTGCCCAGAATGAACCGAAAGAATAGCTGATTTTGAATCGTATTTTCCAGAAAGATAGGTTTGAAGTTCAAGATCAGAAATTTCTTTTTCTAATTTTAATATTGACGAGGATATTTCTAATTCGATGGATGGATCTGGATTATTAGAAATAAAATTAATGAATTCTTCTAGTGTGGAAATTTCTGATTCAATTTGATTGACTAATTGAACATTTTTTTGCAGAGCAGAAATTGTTTGTAATAACTCTTGAGCCTGAGATGGATTATCCCAAAGATTGGATTTTTGTGATTGTTTTTCTAATTGAGATAATTCCTTTAAATTGGAGAGGTGGTTAATTTTAATCTTAATAGCCTCAAATTTTGCTTTGAGGTCTGGAAGTAAACTCATAATATTTAATTTTCTTCAATGTTTTTAATCATGTCGTCAGATATATTTTTGATAACGGCTTTTTTGATTTCTTTAATTTGTTTTTGAGGAAAGCCGTTAAGTTGGTTTTTAAGATATTCTGTGGAGTTTTGAAGAAAGATTCCTGCTTCGGTTTGATTAAAATTTTCGATTTGATAACGACTTTTTTCGGGAAGTTTTGAATAGAATGTTCCCAAAACACCTCCTCCTAAAGATTCTCCGATATAAACAGTAGGATCACTTATTTCTGTTTTAATCGTTTGTTGACGACTAATAAAAGAGATTATTAAAAAAACGATAGCAAGAAAAAGAATAAGCCTAATGATACTTTTTAAAGTAACTTTCTGAGGCTTAGTCTTTTTTGACATAATTTAGTTAGCTAGTTTCGATGACAAAAAATCGATTATTGGAGTGTCACCTTGAATACATTTTTTGTTGACAGGATCAAATCCAGTAGGAACACCAATTCCACCAGATTCCATCAATTCAGGACAGTATTGCTGGATAGTTTTGGTTAACTCTGTTTGATTTTGTTGGTTATAGTAAACCTCTTTATAGTTAACTTTTAGTTTTGCGTCAGCATTTTTTTCATTGAGCCAATTTTCAACATTTTCGCAATGAGGACAACCATTACCCCAATAAAAAACCAGATCTGGGTTGTCGTAAACAGGATAATCTTTGTAAATGTCTTTTGATATGACGTCGTAATAATTTAAATCTTGGTTCTTGGGAGGTTGTGATAGTAACCAAAAAATACCACCAAAAAGAATAATAGCGATTATAAAATAAGTAATTTTTTTGATCATTATTTAGTTTTAGAAGTAACACTAATAATTTTGTCACCTTGGGAAATTTTATCGAGAACATCAAGGCCTGAAATAACTTCACCAAAATTAACGTAATCTGAAGTTAAGTGTTGGCAACCTTCGGTGGTAAAACAAATAAAGAATTGGCTATCATTGCTAACTAATTTGGTTTCGGCGGTGCGGGCTAAGCCAAGACTGCCTCGAACAAATGGAACATCATTAAGTTCTGAGGTTTGCTTGCCGCCACCCATACCAGTTCCAGTAGGATCGCCGCCTTGAGCCATAAAGCCAGAAATAACTCGATGAAAAGGTAGTCCGTTATAATAGCCACTGTCTGCCTTTTTGATAAAATTAGCCACAGTATTGGGAGTTTTATCCTGATAAAGTTTGATTAAAATTTCGCCATTTTTGGTTTTAAGAGAAACTATTGGATTTGATTGGGTATCGGTTTTAGAGGGTAATGGAGTAACATTTTGAGAAGATGTAGGAATAGTATTTAAGTCCATATTGGTATTTTTAGTAGTTGTTTTTTTGGTACAACCAGAAATTAATAAAGAAGAAACAATAATCAAACTGAGAAATTTA
Organism: uncultured Gammaproteobacteria bacterium; assembly: GCA_964638385.1. Lineage (GTDB taxonomy): Bacteria > Patescibacteriota > Microgenomatia > UBA12405 > UBA12405 > WARW01. Next base: position 19,597 of record CAZWZK010000001.1, on the reverse strand, counting down.
ATTTTTTGATTCATGTCTTTATTTTATCAAAATTAAGACCTTTTTATCTCCACTACTGATATCTTCTTTTTGATTAGAAGAAGGAAAGTCGTGAATACTTTCAAGAAGAAGAGAGTAAGAATACTTAAAATAGGCTCCAAACTGAGTTCCAACGTCATGGACGGTGAATTTTTGTTTGTTATCATCGTAACCTAAAATAACTAGATTATGATAATAAGGACCGCCGTCTTTGAAGTGTTTGTTTTCTCGATAAAGAGTTTTGCCATTGGCAGGGACGATTATGGGGATGTCTTGGACTAAGTATTTTTTTATATCTTCGATTGAAGGGTCTTTTATAATTTTAGTGGAATAACCAAGATATTTTTGAGCAACAACGGTCATTTGATCAAGGTTCATATCGTGAGAAAAGGATTGTTGATTTTCAAAGTCAATCATTTTAAGTAAATCATTTTTTATTGTTTGTGGACTAGAAGAATCAACACCTCGATAATAATAGTCTACGGTTAACAAAGAGGCTTCTTCACAAGCGTCTTGCCATGGTTGATCCCAGTTTTTTTCGGGAGATTGAGGAACAAAAACAGTTTGGATAAGGTGCTTGTCAGGCAGTCCAGATTCCATAATTTTTGTTGGCAAAAGGATGATTGTTTCTTTGAGTTGGTCTACTTGGTTAGAAATTTGTTCAATTTTGTTGTCTAATTTTGGAAAATTAAGTATCTGGATTAAAAAATAAATTCCAAAAGTAAAAATGATTATTAAAGCTAATAAAATTAATTTCTTTTTTGACATAACTGATTATACAAAATCAGCCATAAAATGGAGTATTATCTTAGTAATTAACGATTGAAAATTTAGAATCTTGTAGTAGAATAAGCGAATGCCTAATTTGACCGATATTCGAAACGTTGCTGTTATTGCCCATGTTGACCATGGCAAGACTACTTTGGTAGATGCACTTTTGAAACAAACCCACACTTTTAGAGATAACCAAAATGAAATGTCGATGGATAGAATCATGGACAGTAATGATTTGGAAAGAGAAAAAGGAATCACAATTTTATCGAAAAATACTTCAGTTTTTTATAAAAATACCAAAATTAATATCGTAGACACTCCTGGACACGCTGATTTTGGTGGAGAGGTTGAACGAGTGTTGAACATGGTTGACGGAGTTTTGTTGATTGTAGATGCAGCTGAAGGGCCATTATCACAAACAAAATTCGTTCTGAAAAGAGCTTTGGAATACAAATTGAAAGTTATTTTGATAATCAATAAAATTGACAGAAAAGATCAACAGGTTAAAAAAGTTTTAGCTGATACAGAAAATTTATTTTTATCTTTGGTAGACGACCCAGAATTATTGGATTTTCCAACTATATATTGTATTGGTAGAGACGGAAAAGCTTTTAAACAAATGCCTGAAAATATGGATGAACCAGCCGATATTAGCCCGGTTTTTGAACAAATTTTAGAAACAATACCTAATGCGGTTAAAGATATTGACTCTCCTTTTCAAATGTTAGTATCTAATTTTGAAAAGAATGAATATTTAGGTAAATTAGCTGTAGGAAGAATTACTAAAGGGAAAATCACTAAAGGCATGTCAGTCTCCTTGGTTAATTCAGATCAAAAAACTAAAGGTAATTTTAGAATTGAAAGAATGTATGTCAACGAAGGAATTAATAAAGTAGAAGTAAGTGAAGCTGGGTCGGGAGAAATAGTATATTTAGCCGGAATTTCCGCAATTGAAATCGGACAAACATTGACTGATATTAATTGTCAGGTGGCTTTACCAATGATTGAAATTACTCCACCAACACTTAAAGCTAGTTTCGGGCCTAATACAGGAATCTTCGCCAAAGAAGAGGCTAGATTTTTGACCAGCCGTGAGCTTAAAGCCAGATTAAATGAAGAAGTAGAAACTAATTTAGGGTTAAAAATTGAAGATGATCCAAATGATGCAATTCGAGTATTGGTTTCGGGTAGAGGTGAATTACATTTAGCTATTTTAATCGAAAAATTACGCCGTGAAGGTTACGCTATGGAAGTGGGTAAACCAGAAGTAATTTTAAAAACAATTGATGGTAAAGTATATGAACCTTTTAATGAAATGATTATTATCACACCAGAAGAGTATGTAGGAACAATCACAGCAGAACTAGGTAAAAGAAAAGGAGAAATGCTTGATATGACAACTGATGATAAAACAGGAACAAGAATGACCTACAAGATTAGTGAAAGAAACGGTTTGGGGTTGAGAAATACTTTAGTATCGGCCACCAAGGGAACTGTCTCTATTAATACATTATTTTTGGGTTACGAACCAAAACAAGAAGAAAATAAAAAAGAAAGAAACGGGGTTATGATTGCTTTTGAAACTGGAAAAGCTTTGTCTTTCGGACTTGATTTGGCTCAACACCGAGGAACTAATTTTATTGATCCAAACGAACAAGTGTATGAAGGTCAAGTAGTCGGTTTGAGACCGGTGGAAGGAGATTTGGAAATTAATATTTGTAAAGGGAAACACTTAACTAACACCCGTTCGGCTGGTAATGATGATAATATCGTTTTAGCTCCAGCAGTCAAATATTCAATCGAGGAATCTTTGGATTTCATTAATTCAGATGAATTAATTGATGTAACCCCTCAAAAAGTTAGATTACGTAAAAAAATCTTGAATAAAACAGACAGAATTAGAGCTGACCGAAAGAATCGCTAATTTTTTTGGCAATTAAAGACATTTCTCCAGAGTTTATATTTTTGATATTACTTAGATGAATTCCTCCGATATGATCGTCCTTTTCGTATTTTGGGATAAGATGAATGTGGGCATGGGAAACACCAAGTCCATAAACTATTTTTGCCACAAGAAGACAGCCAGTAACTTTTTGGATAACTTGGCTTAATTTACGAGCAAGCTGCCAATATTGATCATAAGGCTCGACTTCATCAACCCACTGAAAATGTTGTTTAGGAATTAAAAGAGTATGGCCTAAATTAAGGGGATTAATATCTAAAAAAGCCAAAAACAAATCATCTTCGTAGATTTTAAAACAAGGAATTTCTTTTTTGATTATTTTACAAAAAATACAATCGTCCATTATTTATTTAAGAAGATAAGACATTTTTTAAATATTACTTATTCTTCTTTAATTAAATTCTATCAATTTTTGGGTAAAGTTTTTTGATGATATCTAAAATCAATTGTTTGGATTCGGAAATAGATTTATTAATAGTAGCCCCAGCAGCAGCACGATGACCACCACCAGCCTTGGTATGCAGAGCAATTTGAGATAAATCGTAAGTTTTACTATCACGAGTACGAAAACTAACTTTGACAACTTCTGGCTGAACTTCAACTAAAGTAAAGGCAATATCCCAACCAACAACCGATTTGAGCATATTAGAAATTTCAGAATAACCATTGACTGAGCTATTACTTAGTTTGTTTGATTGAATATCATTGTAAGAAAGAGAAGCGACAGCAACATGGTTGGAATAAAAAGTTTCGACAGATGAAAGTAATAAAGAAATAAATTTGAGTCTATCTGGCTCGTCAGTATTTTCAATATCAAAAATAATTTGAGTAAATTTAGGGTAAATTTTGGATAATTGAGCAGCAATATTAAGAGTCTTGTGGGTGGTGTTTGAGTATTTAAAACCTCCAGTATCAGTATAAATACCAGTGATGAGACAGGCGGCTATCTTGGGGGTCATTTTGATCTTTTTAATTTGAAAAAGTTCAAATAAAATTTGAGAGGTGGCTGGACTAGTAGGAACAACTAAATTTATATTGGCAAATTTCTCGTTGCTTTGATGATGATCAATAGCAATGGTTTTTAGTTTTTTGGGAAATTTTACTTCACCAAGACGACTAACTTGTTTTAAAGAAGAAGAGTCATTAATGATAAAAAGATCAAATTGAGATAAGTCAACTTGAAAGATATTTTTGGAAATTATCTTGTCTGTGCCAGGTAAAGACATTAAATTTTTGGGGAGTTCAGTATCTCCTTGGATTAGACAGACATCTTTGCCTAAAGATTTTAAAACATGATAAAAAGCCAGTGATGACCCAAGTGAATCACCATCAACTCCAGGATGGAGATGAAGTAAAATTTTTCTTGATCGATCAATTTCTTTCCAGATTTTTTTTGAAGTGAATTTAAAACTTAACATAATATTTTTAACCGAATTTTGGATAACAACATTTTTTATATTTTTTACCAGAACCACAAGGACAAAGATCGTTGCGACCAATAACTTGATCTTTTTTAATAGGTTGAGGTAGTGGTGGTAGTTGGACAGAATCGCTATTATTGTTTGCTCCGTCAGATTCTGGTTTGTTTTCTAGAGAGTCTCCCCTACCTTCGGTTACATTTGAAGGGGTAGTTGCTTGTGGAGCTACAGGTTCAAGGCGGAAGATTTTTCGAGCTAAGTTGTACTCAAATTGGGTCATTAATTTTTGAAACATTTCAAACCCTTCTTTGCGATATTCCACTAAAGGATCTTTTTGGGCATACCCACGAAGACGAACACCATCACGAAGATCATCTAATGCGGTTAAATGTTCAACCCAGAGAGGATCTAGGGTTGAGACGATGGAATAGGCCAAAATACTGTCGGCAATATCACGACCAAAAAGTTTGAACCTTGCCTGCCATTGATCTTCCAAAAGACTAATTAACATTTCTGATGGATTATCGCTTTTTTCAAGATCTTTGACTAATTGATTTCGAATAGATGAATTCATGGGTAAAATTTCCATAAACTCCAGAGAGGCTTTTTCGCCATCAATTTTTCCATTCTCATAGGACGTATTGATGGTTATCAAAGTGTTTATTTGGTTAGTTAAGTATTTAAAAACTAATTCATGATTTTTGGTTGGATCATTTTTTTGGTTTAATAAAACCTGATCGCGAAGCCGATAAACAATTTGGCGTTGCTTATTAATAACGTCATCATATTCAACTAGGTTTTTGCGAGCATCAAAATGGAAACCTTCGACTTTAACTTGGATTTGTTCAATAACTTTGGAAACCAGTGGATGAGTTAATGGGGTATCTTCGGGCATATTGAATCGGCTCATTAATGAACTAATTTTGTCGCCACCAAAAATACGCATAATATCATCGTCAAGAGCAACATAGAACTGAGAATACCCAGGATCACCTTGACGACCAGCTCGACCACGAAGTTGATTGTCGATACGGCGAGATTCGTGTCTTTCAGTACCGATAACACAAAGACCACCCAAAGAAAGGACTTCATCGTGTTCTTTTTGCCATTTAGTTTTTTCAACACCGTCTTTGGGACCGCCTAAAATAATATCGACTCCTCGACCAGCCATATTAGTGGCTACAGTGATACCACCTTTTTTACCAGCTTTGGCAATAATTTCAGCTTCAGAGCGATGGTTTTTGGCATTTAAAACTTGGTGAGGAAGACCTTTTTTATGAAGTAATGAAGAAATGATTTGGTTTTTCTCGATAGAAGTAGTACCAATAAGAACTGGTTGACCAGTTTTATATTTTTCTTCGACTAAATTGGCAATGGCGGCATATTTTGATCTTTGAGTCTTGAAAATTAAATCGTGTTGATCGAGACGTTGGAGTGAACGATGAGTAGGGATAGTGACAACATCGAGATTGTAAATTTTTTTGAATTCTTCAGCTTCGGTCATGGCTGTTCCAGTCATACCAGACAGTTTTTCGTAAAGACGGAAATAATTTTGAAAAGTAATAGTAGCCCAGGTTTGCGATTCACGTTGAACAGTTACACCTTCTTTGGCTTCAACTGCTTGATGAAGACCATCAGACCAACGGCGACCATTCATCATACGACCAGTAAATTCATCAACAATAATGACTTCACCATCTTTGACAACATAATCTTTGTCTTTGTGGAATAAAGCCCGAGCCTTGATAGCATTTTCTATATAATGGATGGTTTCAAAAGATTCTTCGTATAGATTTGTTACTCCCAAGGTTCTTTCAACTTTACGAATACCGTATTCAGAAAGAGTGGCGGAACGTGACTTTTCATCAATAACATAGTCAGTCGATTGCAGTTCCGAGGCGATCTTGGCAAATTTATAGTATTTATCGGTAGGTTGATTGTTGGGCGAAGAAATAATCAAAGGAGTGCGGGCTTCGTCGATTAAAACAAAATCGACTTCGTCGACAATAGCGAAATGATGAGGGCGTTGGACAACTTGGTCTTGGTGAGGAGCCATGTGGTCGCGAAGATAATCAAAACCAAATTCATTATTAGTACCATAGGTAACATCGGCCAAATAAGCTTCTTGACGAGAAACAGGTTTGAGATGGGCTAAACGATCATCGATTTTTTCGGTTTCATCGGTATATTCTGGGTCTAAAACAAAAGATTGTTCATGAACAAGACAAGAGGTGGAAATACCTAATAAGTGTAAAGCTTTGGGATACCAACCAGCACCAACACGAGTAAGATAATCGTTTGGAGTAACTATGTGAACACCTTTACTAGTTAGGGCATTTAAATAAGCTGGAAAAATAACTGAGTGAGTTTTACCTTCACCGGTTTTTTGTTCAGCAATAGCACCTTGATGGAGAGTGATAGCTGACATAAGCTGAACATCATAAGCCCGTTCGCCAATAGTGCGTTTGACGGCTTCTCGGACAACAGCAAAAGCTTCGGGAAGAAGATCATCAAGTGTTTTACCTTTCTTGATTAGTTTCTTAAAATAATCGGTTTTTTGGGATAACTCAGCATCATTCAATTTAGTGATCTCTGATTCAAATTCATTGATCTTGGTAATAATTTTTTGGTATGACTTAATTCTTTTGGCATTATCGTCAAAAATATTTTTTAAGAAATTCAGCATAAATAATATTATAGATTAATCGATTAGCTAATTTTGATTTAAATACCTTCGTCCGGTTCCCTCATTAAGAAATGAAAGAACCGGACTGGGGTGGCTCCTCTAGCTTTTGTTAGGTTTGATAACTTCGAAGTTGGTGTAAGGATGTAAGACTTTTGGAATTTTGATTGATCCATCAGCCTGCTGGTGATTTTCGATGATAGCTAAAACAGCTCGGTCAGTAATCATAGTAGCATTTAAAATATGGACGAATTCGTTTTTGCCGTTAATTTTGACTTTGGTATTGAGGCGGCGAGCTTGATAATCACCACAATTACTACAAGACTGGGTTTCTCGGTAAGCATTTTGACCAGGGAACCAAGAATTAATATCGTACATACGGCGATTTGGTTGAGGTAAATCACCAGTACAATTTTTGACTACCTGATAAGGAATACCAAACTCCTGCATAATTTCTTCTTCACAAGCCAACATTTCTAAACACATAGCATCAGAAATTTTATAATCAGGAAGAGTAAAAATATTCATTTCAACTTTGTTGAAACAATGAACCCGGAGGATACCTTTCATGTCTTTACCGTAAGTACCGGCTTCGCGACGAAAACAAGTGGAATAATTAACATATTTAATAGGTAAATTACTAGAATCGAGGATTTCATCCATATGATATGGAACGACAGCGTGTTCAGAACTAGAGATAAAAATTAAATCATCTTCGGGAACTGAATAATAAGCACCAAAAAGATTTTTATTACTGGCGTAACCACATTTCCATTCACTGCTACTTTTAACCATGGATGGAGGGATCATACCAATAAATCCTTTGGAAACTAGTTTTTGGAAAGCATAAAACATAACTGCCATTTCAAGAACTGCTCCTTGGCCTTTGAAATAGCCAAAACGGGAACCAGAAACTTGAGCAGCTTTTTTGATATCAATGATATCTAGTTTTTCACCGAGATCAGCGTGGTCTAATGGTTGAAAATCAAATTTGGGAATTTCCCCAACGGTTTTAAAGACAGGATTTTCAGAGTCATCTTTTCCAATAGGAACATCGGGTGCAGGAATGTTGGGAATAGTTTCTAAAATAGAATTTTGTTTATCTTCAAGATCTTTAAGTTGAGTTTCTTTGTCTTTTAAACTAGATTTGATACTGCTTGCCTGAGATAATTGTTCTTCGGTTGGTTTACCTTTGAACTGGCGACTGAGAAAATTTTGATCAGCACGAAGTTTTTCAACATCAGACAAGAGTTGGCGTCGGGAGGAATCGAGTTTGATAATTTCGTCAACAACGGAAGAATCTTTTTGACGGTTAATTAATGCTTGACGGACGGTTTCCGGTTCTTGTCGGAGTAAATTAATGTCAATCATAATTGATAATATTCTAACAAAATAAAACCCTTAAAATCTACGCAGATTAAACGCAAAAAGAAACTGACCTGTTTAGTTTTTGTCAAACTTCCTCCCTTAAAAAGGGAGATCTTCTCGTGTTAGTAAAGACAAGGTTGATTGCAATGACGTATTTTTGTTAGAGTTTTTTGTACATGTAAACAGCGTCGTCAAACTGGCCTCTTCTTTCGAGACCAGACGGTAATCTACCATATTCAATAAACCCCATCTTTCGGTATAAATTTTGAGCAATTTGATTTTGACCAAAAACTTCAAGATCAATAATTTTCATTTCTGGCATTTTTTTGATTGATTCAGAAATTACCAATTCCATAATTTTTTGACCAATTCCTTGTCCGCGAAATTCTAGAGCAACACTAATACCAAAACCTCCAAGATGTGATTTGGCTTCAAAACCTAAAGTAATTTCAGCACAGGCGACTAGTTGATTATTGTAAAAACCACAAAGATAAACACATTTATTTTTAGAAATTTTTTCCAATTTATCTTTGAGCCAATTTGTTTCTGACTCTAGAGTGTTTTGGAAACCTTGAAGCAAAATAAAACTTTGTTCGGCTGAAATTTTATTAATATAATTTTTCAGTTTTTTAACATCCTTGATGGTGGGATAGCGAAACTTAATTTCTTGGCCTGATTTGGTAATGAAATTATCGATGTATTTCATAGTTAATTATCGCACTATTGTGTGTTTAAAGAATTGTTCTTGAAAGTTAGTTAAATTTTCTATTTCTTGGTCAGTAATAGTTTCGCCGTCAGGAATGATAATTAATTTATCGTCATCATCATTGAGGCGATGAATAATGGCCACTACCCTACCAGTAAACTCTTCTAATGGTTGAGTAATTTTAAGAAGATAAACATCGAGCTCTTCTCCGTCTGGGGCAAAAACTTCGGGCAAATAACCGTAATTAACTGGATATTTAAATTTCCATTTTAGGTGAAGAGATCCAAGTTGGCGGTCAATAATTACTTTGACAATTTGATTTAAAAAACTTTTGGCAAGAATTAGTGATTGACTATCCATGACAAATTATAACCCAATTTGGTGGGCGATTTGTTGCATGGAAGTGAGACAGATTTCGATAAATTTTTCCAGAGGAATATTTAGACCATCTGACAATTCACACATTTTGACTTCATCGCGACGAGTGCCAGCGGCAAAGCGAGGTTCTTTGAGGAATCTTTTGAGAACAGAGGAAACTTTGACATCAGAGAGTTTGCGAGATGGATAAACAAAAGCAACGGCGACAATCAAGCCGGTTAAACTGTCGGCACAAAATATAGACCATTGAGCTTGGGTTCGGGGCTTGATTCCAGAAATTTTTGGAGCATGAGATTTTACTAGTTTATCAATATCATCAGAAATTTCTAAATTGAACTTTGCTAAGGCTTCTTGGGTTTTGTTGGGATGAGATTCTTTGAAATCGCCAACATAGTCAATGTCGTGAATCAGACCAGCCAAAAGCCAATCTTCTTTGGGTAATTCGTCTGGTTTGAGTAAATTATTCTCTTTGAGATAATCATAAATTCCACCCATACAAGCTTCCAGAGCCAAGGAATGAGAAACAATATTTGTCTCAAGAGAATTTTTTAGAGCATCAAGATAATTTTGGCGATTCATATTATTTTTAAAATTTTTTCCAAACACCATTACTAATAACCTCAATTTTATCACCATCGATTTTGATAGCGGTTTCATCATCAATCCCATAAATAGGAGAGTTGTATTTTTTTGATCGTTTAGCTAATTTTTCTAAAGTTGAATCAGGAAAATATATTGAATTAATATGAGGCTCAATCATAAAATCAACTAATTTTAAGCCCTGGTGAAAAATTTCTTCATTAATTTCTTTTAAAGGTTTAGACTCAAAATCGGCGTTAATTAGGCTTGGGGTAGCGATAATTGATCCAGCGCTAACACCAATATAGATTTTGGTTTCCAACAATTTTGGAAGGATTTTTGAAAGACCAGATTTATTGAACCAATACATTAAATGATATGTGTTGCCACCTTCGACGAAAAGAATATCAGACTCCTCTAATCTTGTTAACCAGATTTCTTTTGGTAACGCTGAGATATCAACAATATCGATTTGAGAAAATTTTAAGAAACTAAGCCGACGTAAATCGTCGATTAACCACTCTTTATCACCTGATTCTAAATTGGCAGCAGTGGGAATAAAAGCAACTTTGAGTTGGTCGAATGGTTTGAGGGCAAGTTCGTCAAGACCTTTTAGAATTGTTTGATTCCTAATACCAGCGGAAGTGAGAAGTAATTTCATTAATTTATTTTACTCTTCGTTTCTCATGGCTGGGAAAAGAATGACGTCTTTGATAGTTGCTTGATCGGTAAGAAGTTGAGTAAAACGATCGATACCCATACCCCATCCAGAGGTTGGTGGCATACCGTATTCCAAAGCACGAATATAATCACTGTCAAATTGCATAGCAGTTTCATTACCTTTCTTTTCTAAAGCAACTTCTTCCAACCAACGATCAGCTTGATCTTTGGGGTCGTTAAGCTCATTGTAGGCTTTTAAGAATTCTGTGCCACAGATAAGTAGTTGGAAAGAAGATATTTTGGCCGGGTTATCAGCTTTACGTTTGGCCAAAGCAATCATTTCGGCAGGATAGTCACAAACATAGGCTGGACCAACAATGTTAGGACGGACATGTTCTTTGTAGAGAGCATCAAAACAAGCTCCAAGACCAACAACACCTTTCATATCAACTTTGATATTTTTGTCTTTTATAGTTTGTTTAAATTCTTCTTCGGTTTTGATTTGGTCAATATTTATCCCAGTATGTTTTTGAATAACATCAGTAAAAGTGATTCTTTCTATAGGTTTAGTAAAATCAATTTCAGTACCTTGAAAGGTAAATTTTAGATCTCCCTTAATTGACTGAACTATATGTTTGACTAATTTTTCGGTAAAATCCATTAAAACATTGTAATCAATATAAGCCCAATAAAATTCGATTTGAGTGAATTCAGGATTGTGAAAACGAGAAACACCCTCGTTGCGGAAATCACGAGAAACTTCGTAAACTTTTTCAAAACCACCAACAATTAATCTTTTGAGGTAAAGTTCGTCAGAAATACGAAGGTACATGTCCATATCAAGAGTGTTGTGGTGAGTAGTGAATGGTTTAGCTGAAGCACCGCCATAAACTGGTTGCAAAATTGGGGTTTCAACTTCCAAAAAACCATGGTCATCAAGAAAAAGACGCATCTGAGTTAAGATTTTGGTTCTAGTTTTAAAAACTTCTCGAACTTCAGGATTGACAATAAGATCAACATAACGTTGACGATAGCGATCTTCGACATCTTTGAGACCATGCCATTTTTCAGGTAGTGGCCGTAAATTCTTGGCTAAAATTTCAAATTTAAAAACATTGATAGTAGTTTCACCGGCTTGGGTTTTAAAAACATCACCACAGACAGAAATAATGTCTCCCAAATCAAGAAGTTTTGTTTGAGCCATTTTTTCAGCTAATATTTTTTCTTGAAAAAAAAGTTGGATTTTTCCAGTTTGGTCATGAAGGTCGGCAAAAAGAATTTTACCGTGACCACGAAGAGACATGATTCGTCCGGCAACTTCGACAGATTTGTCTAGAGATTCACGAGCGTCAGAAATAGTTGATTTTTTGGATAAATTTGGTTGCGGATAAGGGTTTATCCCAAGAGACTTAATTTTCTCAAGTTTATCTTGTCGTTGTTTTTGAAGTTCGTTAAGCTTAATGTCTGCCATGAAGTTATTTTACTATATTCAAGGCTATATTAGTTAATAGAGACGATTTTGTAAGTGATTTTTCCAACTGGAGCATCGACTTCAATTTCGTCATTAATTTTCTTTCCCATCAAAGCTCGGCCTAAGGGTGATTGATCGGAGATCTTGTTGACAGTTGGATCTGATTCAAGGTGATTAACTATAAAAAATTCTTTGGTATTAGAAGCAATTTTTATTTTTACTTTACAACCAACTTGGATAGAGTCACAATCAATATTATCACTAATAATTTCACTAACTTCGAGCATTTCCTCGATTTCATCAATTTTTGTATTGGTAACTTCGAGCTCTTCTTTGAGCTGAGAAGCTAAGCCATCCTCCCCTGACTCGTCTGGTTGAGCAACTTCTTCAATTTGAGTAATTAAATGGTCTTGTTTCTTTTTTAATTCACCTAACTGTTCGACTAATCTATCATAACCATCCTTGGTTAAAAGACTTTTGTTGTTCATTTTACAAAATTAAAGATTTAATAAAAAAACTCCCGGGTTTTCTAAAAATCTGCTCGGGAGCTGCAGATGAGTAAGTATCTTAAAGTAAAGGTCTACTTTTGTCAAATTAAAATAAATGGTTTAATTAAGAGAATATGGATAACTTTTTTAAAGTAACACCAAGAAAAAGAAGCGTCAAGATAAAGTCGAAACAAGGAGTTATTTACAACAATCCATGTTGGTGGAGAAAGTGGCTTTTTTATCTAGGGACAGTTACTATCTTCTTTTCCGTGGGGGCTTTGGGATATATATATCAACCGTTAATGAAAAGCTGGATTACTTATAAAGCGATAGATCAAGAGAAAATAATAAAAAAAATAAGTGTAGTAGAACAAGAAATAAAAAGCGAAACTAATATTGAAATAGAAAAGGAAAGTGATGAATTTAATATTGAAGTACCAAAAATTGGAGCTAATGCCAAAATTATAAAAGGGGTTTCGCCTTATAACAAAAAAGAGTATATGGCAGTTTTGAAAGGCAATGATATTGCCCAGTCATCAATATCATCATTGCCTGGAGACGGAAAAGGAACGACTACATATTTGTTCGCCCATTCAACACAGCAAGAATTATTGGCAGCTAGACAAAATTCGGTTTTTTATCTTTTGGGTGAATTAAATAATGATGATGTTATTTTGATAAATTATAAGGGAAAAGATTATATGTATAAGGTATATACAAAAAAAATTATTGGAGCAAAAGAAGTTGAATATCTTACATATTCAGAAAAAGACCGAGAATTATTGGTTTTGCAAACCTGTTGGCCGATTGGGACAAATTGGCAGAGATTGTTGATTTTTGCCGAAAGAATTTAATTTCTTGATATAATTAAACTCAAATTATGGGATTAGATTTATCTTTTAGCGACAATTATTGGCAAGATTTGGAATATGTAATTTCCAAAATACCTAATTTTGACAAAATTTTGATTAAAAAAGGGTATGACTTTATGGCGAAAGCTCATGAAGGACAAAAGAGATATTCGGGAAAACCGTATATATCTCATCCTGCTTGGATTGCAAAGGTAGTAGCCCAACTTAATATCGGTCAAGAAGCCGTTTTAGCGTCATTGCTTCATGATTGTGTTGAAGATACTGATATTACATTGGAGGATATTGCGAGAGAATTTGGCGATGAAGTGGCTTTGCTTGTTTCAGGATTAACTGAGGTAAAAACAAAAACTTCTGGGCTACAAATAAACAATACTAGCGTAGAGATATATAGAAAATTTTTCTTTTCTTCGGTTAATGATGTGCGAGTATTAATAATTAGACTAGTAGATAAACTTCATAATAGTATGACTATAGAATATTTGCCTAAAGAAAGGCAGATAATTTATGCTAAAAATATAATGAAGGTTTATGGACCATTGGCTGAATATGTAGGTTTACATTATTTTAAGAAAAGGATTGAAGATATTGCTTTTAGAATCCTCCACCCTGAAGAAGCAGAAAGGATCCAAATATTTTTTAAAGATAGAGAAAAGGATGAGATAAAGGCTTTAAATTTAATTAAAAACGAAATAGAAAGGATTCTAAAAATTAATAATATTAACAATGCAATAGTCGAAGGAAGAATCAAAAGTCTTTACAGTACGTATTCAAAAATAAAAAGGAAAGGTGATGGGTATCAAGTGAAAGATAGAGTAGCAATACGAGTTTTGACCGATGATTTGGTTGATTGTTATACCGTTTTGGGACTACTTCATGCTAAGTACAATTATTTACCTGAAGAGTTTGAGGATTATATTTCGGCACCAAAACCAAACGGTTATAGATCAATTCAAACAACTATCAACTGGAAGGAAAGAATGACAGTGGAGATTCAAATAAAAACTAAAGAAATGCATGAGTTTAATGAGTTTGGACCAGCATCACATATAGCTTATAAAATGGGGAAAAATGGTGAAAATGGTGGGCGAGGTATGGAATGGGTTAAGGATTTGGTTAAATGGCAAAAGGGTGATAATAATGTCAATAATTATCAAATAAAAGTTTTGACTAATTATATCTATGTGTTTACTCCTAAAGGAGACACAATACAGTTACCCAAAAAATCTACAGCTCTTGATTTTGCCTACAAGATACATACGAGTGTAGGAGACAGATGTATTGGAGTAAAAATAAATGGCAAGATGGGAAAAATTAATGATGAGCTAAAAACAGGTGACTTAATAGAAGTATTGTTGGGTAAAAAATTAAATGTCAATAAAAATTGGGGTGATATAGCTAAGACAAGTTGGGCCAAGGAACATATTAGGAGAATGGTTAAGTTTGATGAACAAATTAAAAAATAATCCTTTACAGATTTAATTTATTTTTTACAAGTTTATTGCGGTAGCGGTTAGAGAAGCGGTGAGCCTCATCACGAAGCTGTTGGAGTAATTGAAGTGCAGGTGAGTTTTTGGGTAAATTAATTTCCTCCCAGTTGTCAATATTTTTAATGATAATTGTTTCAAATTTTTTGGCCAGACCGATGATGGCAATTTGTTTAAGACTAGAACTAATAGACAAGTCGACTGCTTGATGAGCAGCAGAAACTTGAGGTTTTCCCCCATCAACAAGAATAATATCAGGAGAGGTCCACTCCGAATGTTTGAGCCGGCGATAGATAACCTCTTTGATCATAAATTGATCATCTGGGGTGATTTTTGATTCAATTTTGAATTGACGATATTGAGAAGAATCGATTTTGCCATTTTGGTAAACAGTCATAGCACCGACAAAGATTTTGGATCCAAGGTTGGAGATATCATAAGCTTCAATTCGATTGATTTTTTTGAGTTGAGGGAAGTTTGTAGACAAAGTCAAAATTAATTGATCAACAGCTTTTTGGTACTTATCTTCTTTGAAATCAATTTCTTGATATAAGTGACTAAGACTCTGCCAACCAGAGATAACATATTTCAAAGAATCAATTTGATCGCGGCGGACTTTGGCTAATTCATAATTTTCTGATTGAGAAAATAAGGTCATTTCCTTAGTCAATTGACTAATTAATTTTCGAAAATGTCCGTTAAGAATTTTTTTAATACTAGAGATATTGCGGCGATATTCTTTTGGACTAGGATTTGGGCCAGGACAAAGCCCAAGGTGACAATAGAGACATTTTTTGGAATCATGTTTTTTTGAATAATACGGAAAAATATGTCGAATAGTTTTAAGGAGACTTTTGACCGAACGACTGTCAGGGAAAGGACCATAAAAATAGTTTTCTTGGTTAAGGGTTGATTTGAAGGCTGGCTTAATTAAAGGAAATTTATCTTTAGTAATAGTAATGTAAATATAACTTTTATCATCTTTGAGTTGGGAATTAAATTTAGGCCGATATTGCTTAATAAGGCTTGACTCGAGAATTAGTGCCTCAATTTCGGAACCAACAACATAGAAATCAATATCGGCAATTTGAGAGACTAAATGGCTAGTTTTATAACCCAAAGCATGATCGGTCTGAAAATACTGAGAAACCCGTTTCTTAAGATTGACGGCTTTGCCAACGTAAATGATTTTTTTCTGGCTGTTTTTGTAAATATAGACACCAGGTTTAGATGGAAGATTCTTAATATCGATCACAGGATATTATATAATGAAAAGATGAAAGCAACGGAAAAAATTTTGTTGGTGGTTTTTAGTATTATTTTACTAATTTCTGGTTTTATTAGATTTAAACAAACAGAAAATTATTCGACATCATTTACCTACGATCAGGCAAGAGATATGTTGGATATAAGAGCATTGGGAGAATTTAAAGATATCGCTGTTTTGGGACCAACAACTTCAATTAACGGATTGCGATTGGGGCCTTTTTATTATTATTTTAATTTACCAGCGTATTGGCTTGGTGGGGGCAGTCCTCAAGCTTTGGTTTATTGGAATATATTGCTTTTTTTGGGCTCAGCCGGATTTGTGTTTTGGTATTTTAGGAAAAAGAATGTGTGGTTAGGATTTTTGATCGGTTCTTTTATTGCGTTTTCTCCAAGACTTTTTGATATCACCAGAAACTTTTGGAATGCAAATATGGCAACTTATTTGAGTATTTATTTCTTTGTGGCTTTATGGAATTTTTTGGAGAAGAAAGATAATAAATCAATTTTTTGGTTAGGAATGACCAGTGCTTTACTAACTCAGTTTGAAGCGGCTTTTGGAATTGTCTGTGTAGGGTTTTCGGTTTTAATAATACTTTTGAATAAAAAGGCTAATCATTGGAAAGGATTTTTGTTGGGATTAATTCCATGGTTTTTACCTCAAATACTTTTGGAGGTAAAAAATAAATTTCAGATGACCAAGCTATTGTTAGGTTTTTTTGACGGAAGTAATCAGATATTGGGCGATAAGATGGCGTTAGGAGAGACAATAACTTCACATATTGAAACAATAAAAGATTTTTTTGAGGGTCAATTTATACTGCCAATGAACTATGGGTTAATTTTGTTGGTAATAGCAATAGTATTGATAGTTATCAATAAGAAATATAGAAAGTTTGGATTATATTTTTTGGCATTTTTAGGATTTGGATTTTTGTTTTATGTGGCGGTCTATCATCATGAACTCAAGTTATGGTATTTGGAAAGCTTAAGGATCTGGTACTGTTTTGTGGTAGCGATGGCCTTGGTAAATATTAATAAATTCCAAAAACTAATTGGATTAGTAGTTGGGTTATTTTTGCTGCGAAATATTTATCTAACGGTTAATGATCAATGGCAATTTGTGGGTAATTTTGGAAAAAATGATCCTAAAAAATTAGACAATTTAATTAAAAACGTAGATTGGGTTTATGAAAAAATGGACAATGATGGATTTGAGGCTTATTCTCATGTTCCAGAAATTTATGACTATCCAAATCAATATTTATACTGGTGGTATGGAGTAAAAAAATATGGATATATGCCGAATAAAATCTCCTATAGTATCACTGAAGTACCAGAATACATGAGAACTCAAAATGTGTTTTATAGAAAGACTAGGGAGAGTAAAAGGGGAAAGATTGCCTTAATTTACGAAATTGACAATAGTTATATTGGTTGGCTAAATCAATTTAAAGATTACTGTATTACAGAAAAAATAGAAATGGATTGGTCAACAAGGATTGAGATAAGAGAAAGATGTAAA
>CAZWZK010000001.1:0-1844 GCA_964638385.1 uncultured Gammaproteobacteria bacterium | reverse complement strand
AGGTATTGGCCGGTGTAACTGCGAGGGCAGTTCATGACATCTTTGATAGTGCCAGCAACAACTAATTCTCCACCTTTTTGACCACCTTCAGGACCCATATCAATTATCCAATCGGCATTTTTAATCATGTCGAGATTATGTTCGATAACGACAACAGTATTCCCTTTATCAACTAATTTACGCAAGACAGTGATTAGTTTGTCGACATCATAAAAATGAAGACCAGTAGTCGGTTCGTCTAGAATATAAAGCATTTTACCTTCGATCACCTTAACTAATTCACGACTAATTTTGAGACGCTGAGACTCCCCTCCTGATAAGGTATTTGATGGCTGACCTAACTCTAAGTAACCAAGACCAACTTCTTGAATAGTAGATAATTTTCTCTTGATTTTTGGCATGTTTTTAAAGAATTCAAGGGCCTCATCCACAGTCATTTTGAGAATGTCAGCAATGTTTTTGCCTTTGTATTCAACTTCGAGAGTCTCGTCTTTGAACCGTGAGCCATGACATTCGTCGCAAGTGACATAGAGATCGGGCATAAATTGCATCTCGATTTTGATTTGGCCTTGACCTTCACAGACAGGACAGCGGCCATTTTTGACATTAAAAGAAAAACGGTTAGCATTAAAGCCTCGGATTTGAGCTTCGGTAGTGTGAGCCATTAATGCTCGGATATCATCAAAAACTTTTGTATAAGTAGCAGGATTACTGCGAGGAGTTCTACCAATGGGAGATTGATCAACAATCAAAACATCAGAAAGGAATTCGGTTCCAGTAATTTTATCAAATTCCCCTATTGTACCGTAATAACTTCCTAATGTAGCTTTGCGGACACCACCATACAAAGTATCATGGACTAAAGTAGATTTACCCGATCCAGAAACACCAGTAACACAAACTAATTTATTAAGAGGAAAGTCGACATCGACATTTTTTAGATTCCATTGACGACAACCTTTAATTGAAATTTTGTGACTAGGATTAATTAAATTTGAGTTAAGATTATTTTTAATTTCTAATCTTCCAGAGAGATATTTACCGGTTAGGGAGTTTTTATTGCGCTTTATGTCGTCCAAAGAACCTTGGGCAACAATCTCACCGCCATTTTTGCCAGCATACATACCAAAATCGACTATGTGATCAGCGTTTTTAATAACATCTTCGTCGTGTTCTACGACAACAACAGAATTGCCAAGATTTTTTAATTTTTGAAGAGTAGCAATCAACCGATCATTGTCCCGAGAGTGAAGTCCAATGGTTGGTTCATCAAGAATATATAAAACTCCGGTAAGGCCAGTACCAATTTGGCTGGCAAGACGAATCCGCTGTGATTCACCACTAGATAAAGTACCGGCCTCTCGATCAAGACCAAGATAATCAAGACCGACAGCCAATAAAAATTCCATACGGGCAGATAATTCCTGTTTAATAGGAACAAAAATTTCTTTTTCTTTATCACTATTTAAATGAGATTCTAATTCATTAAGCCAAGTGTTTAATTTTTCTATTGGAAGTTGAGTGATTTGATAAATATTTTGACCTAGAATATGGATCGATAAAGCTTCTGGATTGAGACGAGCTCCATGACAAATATGACAAACTGTCTTGACCATAAATTTTTCTAACTCATCGCGGACAGCGTCGGATCCAGCGGTAACATAGCGACTTTCCATCATTTTGGCACGCCATTCAGGGAATTTTGAACGATCTATTTGGAATTTTGAGCCAAGACCTTTACATTCGGGACAAGCACCCTGAGGAGAATTAAAAGAAAATAATCGTGGTTCAATTTCTGGAAGAGAAATATTACAGGTAGGACAGGCAAAATTTTCAGAATAAAG